>NZ_CP076134.1:2519736-2823183 GCF_018736085.1 Bradyrhizobium sediminis
CCAACTTTGGTTGGACGGTAGGCGCAGGCGCCGAGTGGATGTTCGCTGCGAATTGGACCGCCAAGGTTGAATACCTCTATTATGACCTCGGTACCAACACGACGGCGCCGCTCGTCTATAACTACGGTGCAAGCACGTCCACGCTGACCGCCTCGATAAGGGAGACGGGTCAGCTCGCGCGCGTCGGTATCAACTACAAATGGGGCGGCCCACTCGTCGCGAAATACTGATCTTCCTTCCGATCAATTCAAAGGCCTCGGCATTGCCGGGGCTTTTTTGTAGCGTCTGCCTTGCCGTCGTGGCCGGCGCCTGCTGGGGCATTAGATTAACGAGAGGTTTACGACGCTGGGCTAGCCTTCGCCGTCCAGCGAGACCGCCCGATGCCCTTGACCGTCAATCCGATCCTTTCCGTCGTTGCCGCGCAAGGGCCGGCGCGCGACCTCGTGCTGCAGCCGGGGACGGTGGTCGACGCCAAGGTGATGCAACTGCTCGCCGACAATCTGGTGCGGATCTCGATCGCCAACATGTCGATCGATGTCGTCTCGGAAGTGCCGCTGCAGGCCGGACAAGCTTTGCGGCTGGCGGTGTCGCAGAACGAAGGCGGTATCCGGCTCGCGGTGGTCGGGCAGGGCGCCGGCGCGGCCGCCGACACCGTGACACTGACGCCGGGTGCGCTGGTCGACGCGCCGGCCAATCCGGCCGTGATCGGTGCGCCCGCCAAAGACATTCTGACGCCGATCGAGAAGCTCGCGGTGTCCACGGCGGCGCAGGCCGCCGCCACGCAGCAAGGCAGTCTGGCGCCGCTGTTCGCGGACGCCAGTTCCGCCGTGTCGTCGCATGCGCTGCCGGCGAACCTGCAAACCGCGGTGACGCAATTGCTGGCGCAGCGCACCAGCCTCGATCAAAACCTGACAGGCAGCGAGATCAAGAATGCCTTTCAGAAATCCGGGCTGTTTCTCGAGGCTTCGCTGGCGTCGGGATTGGTTGCGCCTGGGGCCGCCGGCGTTCCAGATCTCAAGGCTGCGCTGATCGTGCTTCGCCAGACGCTGCTGTCGTCGCTCGCCGCAGCACGGGGGCCTGCTCAGGGACCGGCCACGGATGTCGCGGCATCGCCGGCGCTTGCTCCGTCGCTGTCGCCGGATGTCGAGGTGCAGGAAATTCTGCTGCCGCAGACGCGGCTCGCGGTCGCGGCGGATTCCCTGGCATTGAGGGGCGGATCGCGCGCCGCGGCCGGCGCCGCGCTGACCTTGTTGCAGGAGGGACTGCAGGAACTCGGCAAGGCCTCGCTGGCGCCGGGAGCCGTGCGAGACCTGCGCAGCGAAGACGTCACCTTCCATACCAACGTGCCGCCGCCGCCGTTCCGCGGCGCGCAACCGACGGCCCAGCCCATCGCCTTGCCGTCGCTCCCACCGGATGCACCGCTCGCCACCACAGCGCATCATCTGCTCGGCGATACCGACGCCGCGATTGCGCGCCAGACCCTGCTGCAGGTGGCTTCACTGCCCGACCGTGTCGATGCGTCTCCGGCACGGATCGATCCGGCGGCGCCGCGCTGGCATTTCGAAATTCCGTTTGCGACGCCACAGGGAACCGCGCTGGCGCAGTTCGAAATTTCCCGCGACGGCGGCGGCAGCGAGGTCGAGGCCGCCAAGCGGGTATGGCGGGCGCGGTTTTCGCTCGACGTCGAACCGGCCGGTCCCGTACATGCGCTGGTGTCGCTGGTCGATGACAAGACCTCGGTGCGGATGTGGGCGGAACGGCCCGCGACCGCGGCGCAACTGCGTGCCGGTGCCGCGCAGCTCAGTCAGGCGCTGAGCAGGGCCGAGCTCGTGCCCGGCGATATCGTGATCCGCGACGGCACTCCGCCGCAATCGGCGCCCGCGCCCGCCGGGCATTTCCTGGACCGCGCGCTATGACCGTGGAAACCAAGAGGCAGGTTGCGGTCGCGCTGCATTACGACAAGACCGGCGCGCCGCGCGTCGTCGCCAAGGGCAAGGGCTCGATCGGCGCCAAGATCATCGAAGTCGCCAAGGCCCACGACATTCCGATCGAGGAGAACGAGGTGCTCGCCGGCGCGCTCTCCAACGTCGAGATCGGCGACGAGATTCCGGCCGAGCTCTACAAGGCGGTGGCGGAAGTGCTGGTGTTCGTGCTGCGGCTGTCGGGGCGGATTCGCTAGGCCGCATTTCCGGTCATCATTATTTTACCACGATGCCGGATGCATCGTCGGCCGCCTTCAACGCCATCGGATGCTCCCCGTGATCAATCGCCGTCATGCGCTCGGCCTCTTTGCCGCCGCCAGCCTTTTGTCTTCCCGCAGTTATGCCAATGTCGCGTATCAGCGCAGCGAGATCCGCGCGGATCTGGCGAAACGCTTCGCCGACGAGGGAACGCCTGGCACCTTCGTCGGCTACAAGACCGACGATTATCTGATCATCGCCAGCGACAAGGATCGTTCCGGCGAAGCGAAGCTGCCGGCCTCGACCTTCAAGATTCCGAATTCGATCATCGCGCTGGAGACCGGCGTGGTCGAAGACCCGGACAAGGACGTCTTCAAGTGGGACGGCGTTACCAGAAGCATCGAAGCGTGGAACAAGGACCACACCTTGCGCACGGCGATCGCCGCCTCCGTGGTGCCCGCCTATCAGGAGATCGCCCGGCGCATCGGGCCCGAGCGGATGCAGAAATATCTCGACCTCTTCGAATATGGCAACCGCAACATCGGCGGCGGCATCGACCAGTTCTGGCTGACCGGCGATCTGCGCATCGATCCGGTGCAGCAGATCGATTTCGTCGACCGGCTGCGGCGCGGCGTGTTGCCGGTGTCGAAACGCAGCCAGGATCTGGTGCGCGATATCCTGCCGGTGACAAAAGTCGGCGATGCCGTGATCCGCGCCAAGACCGGGTTGTTGGGCGCCGAGCGCGGCGAGCCCTCGCTCGGCTGGCTGGTGGGCTGGGCCGAGAAGGGCAGCGCCATTACCGTGTTCGCGCTCAACATGGATTGCCGCGAGCCGCGCCATGTCGCCAGCCGCATCAAGGTGGCGCAGCAATGCCTTGCCGATATCGGCGCGATCTGATCCGCTGCGGCGAGCAGAGGAACCGGAGATGACCGACGTGTCGCATGATCCCGCCCCGCGATCCCTCCGCGAGATCGCAAGCTTCCACGCCCACGTCTATTACGATCCCTACGCGACGCGGCCGGAGGCCGAGCGGCTGCGGGCATGGATCGGCGAGCGGTTTTCCGTGACGCTCGGCCGCTGGCACGACGTCAAGGTGGGCCCGCACGACCAGGCGATGTTTCAGGTCGCCTTCGCGACGGAAATCTTTCCGGAGCTGGTGCCGTGGCTGATGCTCAACCATGGAAGCCTGAGCATCCTGGTGCATCCGAACACCGCCAACCCGCGCCGGGATCATCTCGGCGATCCGCTCTGGATCGGGCCGGCGCTCGACCTGCATGGCGAGAAGCTGCCGGAAGAGGGCCCCATGGAGCAGGCGCCGGCGCCGAACACCCATCCGGTTCTCCGTCCGTAACCGGGATACTTGCTGCCGCGCGGCGAGAACCCTGCCGCCGCAGTATCAGGTCGCCTTCGCCGCATCCTTGCCGATCCGGCCGAGATGGGTGAAGCCGAAACCGGTGGAATATTTCAGGCCGTAGCCGAGTGCGCGGTCGATGCCGATATGGGCCAGCCAGATCATCGCGAGCGAGAGCGTGAGCGGCGAGGGAAGCGCCAGGCCCGTCGTCATCAGCGCCATCGGTGCCAGATAGCTGTGGGCGGCGTTATAGACGGCTGCCCCGATCCGGGGGCCTGCGAGGTATCCTGCGAAGCTCAGATCGGGCGCCAGGAACAAGAGGGCGTAGACCCACCACGATCCCTCCCATACCGCGTAAAGCAGGGTCATGCCCGCAAACAGCGCCAGTCCCTCCAGCCGTAGCAGCGTCCGCGCCCCACCTATGGCGGCGCCTGTCGCGCCCCCGCTTGCGATATCAGTCATCTCGTCGCCTCCGTTGGGCCACCGGATATAGGCGGCCCTGGTAAGGAGTGCCAGAGGGCCGGGAAGGGCGTTTCCCGCCCGCGAAATGCCGTGTTAGAAGCCTTGCCAAATCCTGCGGCAAATACGGGCGGAAGCAGATGAAGGACATCCTGGACACCCTCGAAGAACGGCGCGCCGGCGCCAAGCTCGGAGGCGGCGAAAAGCGCATCGAGGCGCAGCACGCCCGCGGCAAGCTGACCGCACGGGAGCGCATCGAGCTCCTGCTCGACAAGGGGTCGTTCGAGGAGTTCGACATGTTCGTCGAGCACCGCTCGACCGAATTCGGCATGGAGAAATCAAAAGTGCCGGGCGACGGCGTCGTCACCGGCTGGGGCACCGTCAACGGCCGCAAGACCTTCGTCTTCGCCAAGGACTTTACCGTGTTCGGCGGCTCGCTGTCGGAAACCCACGCGCAGAAAATCGTAAAAATCCAGGACATGGCGATGAAGGCGAGGGCGCCGATCATCGGGCTCTATGACGCCGGGGGTGCGCGCATCCAGGAAGGCGTCGCAGCACTGGCGGGCTATTCCTACGTGTTCCGCCGCAACGTGGTTGCGTCGGGCGTGATCCCGCAGATCTCCGTCATCATGGGCCCCTGCGCCGGCGGTGACGTCTATTCGCCCGCCATGACGGACTTCATCTTCATGGTGAAGAACACCTCTTACATGTTCGTCACCGGCCCCGACGTGGTGAAGACCGTCACCAACGAGGTGGTCACGGCCGAAGAACTCGGCGGCGCCTCCGTGCACGCCACCCGTTCCTCGATTGCCGATGGCGCCTTCGAGAACGACGTCGAGACGTTGTTGCAGATGCGCCGGCTGATCGATTTCCTGCCTTCCAACAACACCGACGGCGTGCCGGAATGGCCGAGCTTCGACGACATCGAGCGGGTCGACATGTCCCTGGACACGCTGATCCCGGATAATCCGAACAAGCCCTACGACATGAAGGAGCTGATCCTGAAAGTCGTCGACGAGGGCGACTTCTTCGAGATCTCCGAGATGTTTGCCAAGAACATCGTCACCGGCTTCGGCCGCATCGCCGGCCGCACCGTCGGCTTCGTCGCCAACCAGCCGATGGTGCTGGCCGGCGTGCTCGACAGCGACGCCTCGCGCAAGGCCGCGCGCTTCGTTCGTTTTTGTGATGCCTTCAACATCCCGATCGTCACTTTCGTCGACGTCCCGGGCTTCCTGCCGGGCACCGCGCAGGAATATGGCGGGCTGATCAAACACGGCGCCAAGCTGTTGTTCGCCTACAGCCAGTGCACCGTGCCGCTGGTCACCGTGATCACGCGCAAGGCCTATGGCGGCGCGTTCGACGTGATGGCCTCGAAGGAAATCGGCGCCGACGTCAACTACGCCTGGCCGACCGCGCAGATCGCCGTGATGGGCGCCAAGGGCGCGGTGGAAATCATCTTCCGCGCCGACATCGGCGACGCCGATAAGATCGCCGCGCGCACCAAGGAGTATGAGGACCGCTTCCTGTCCCCCTTCATCGCCGCCGAGCGCGGCTACATCGACGACGTCATCATGCCGCACTCGACCCGCCGCCGCATCGCGCGGGCACTGGCGATGCTGAAGGACAAGCATGTCGAGATACCGATGAAGAAGCACGATAACTTGCCGTTGTAAAAACTTACCTCAAACTGTAAAGTTGTTAATTTAAGCAACAAATCTACTGAGTGATATGCGATGATTTTGGGTTTAGAATGGACTCGCGCCATCCCCCTGAAGGATGCATCAAAGGAAAATCTTATTTATTCGATTCCGTTAGACAAGCTACCCAGTGCGCCCGGGATATATGTGTTCGGGCGGCGGTATGGGCAAAAATTTGAGGCGCTCTACGTTGGCAAGGCCAACAAGATACGTGGTCGCGTCAAGGGTCAATGCAACAACCTTCGCCTCATGCAACATTTGAAGAATGCCAAGTCCGGAAAACGGATCGTTTTGGCTGCCCGATTCATAGCAAGGCCGGGACAGCAGAAGCCCAACTGCCTCTCATTGATTGAACGCGCCCTTATTCGATACTTTCTCTCGGAGGGGCATGACCTTGTGAACAAGCAGGGTGTTAGGATTCGTCGTCACGAGATTACTTCTGCCGGAAAGCACCCCAAGCGATATTTCCCCAGTCCAATATTTTTGGAGCGGTGAGGACGATGCTCGCTGCAGGCATGAGCTCGACGATAGCTAAAGCCCTGTCGAAGGCCATCTCCCCGTTAACTGGAGAGGTCACCAAGGAATTATCTGGCTATTTGGGTGATCAGATAAGGTTCATGAGATGGAAAAGTGCTATTCATATTGTGAAGCGCGCGAGATTGTTCTGCGATGAAGAGAATCTAGCTCCCGAAAGAATCCCTGTAAAATTTCTAGTGCCGTTCTTGGAAGGCGCCTCATTCGAAGATGTAGAATCTGATCAATCAATTGCGGACATGTGGAGCTCCTTGCTCGGCGCTGCTGTTACAGGCTATCAGGCTCGGCACGCAGTCTATGTCGACATATTGAAGAAGCTATCGACAAAGGAGGCGAGCTATTTTCGAAGCCTCCACTCTCTTATCATGAAGGAGGAGATTTATCAGGATGATGGATTTGATCCTGACATGTGGAGTTCGAACGACAGACAAGACCAGATAGATTTGTTTGTGTCGTCGTTTGAAAGAGAAGGCGGTCAAATCTTGAAGATGTACCGCGAAGGGGATTTTATTCCGACCGAACCCTATGATCAATTAATGAACAGCCTTATGGGCCATTGCATCCGGACTGATGTGATACCTCTCGCATATGATTTGGGCTTTTATCAATCGGAGGGTTGGACGAACGGGATCGGAAGCCCATTCAAACAGTCCGAGGAGCACATCGAAGCGATTTTCAATCTCGTAGCTCTGGGATTGATGGAAAAGTTCGATGTCGCTGCGTGGTACCCGAAGCGGCATCAGGTTGGCAAATGGGCGATACGCGGCACTTGCTCATTCGCAATACTCACGTCTTTGGGTTTTGATTTCATGAAAGCTTGCATGCGAGAAGAGCTGAAATCGCCCAAGGGGAAAAAGGCACGAAGGACGAGTCCCGCAAAGAAGGTCTCTAATCCCAAATAGCGCGCAGGGCAGATTAGCGCAGCGTAATCCACCATGTCTCCGTCCAGCACCGCTTCGGCGGCGGGTCGAGTCCGTCTTGCGTCCTTTTCTCCGTCACTACATTGCCGCGGCAAAAAGAGAGCCCCGCCCCATGTCCACTGTCTTCGCCTTCCTCCACCATCTCTGCGCCTTCACGCTGGTGTCGGCGGTCGCGATCGAGTTCACGCTGGTCCGCGGCGAGCTGACGCTGGCGTCGGCACGCCGGTTGTTGGCGACCGATGCGGTGCTCGGCATTTCGGCCGCCGCGCTGCTGGTGATCGGGCTGTTGCGGGTGTTCTTCTTCGAGAAGGGCGCGGACTACTATTTCCACAATCACGCCTTCCTGGCCAAACTCGCGATCTTCATCGCGGTCGCGCTAATGTCGATCGTGCCGACCCGCGAGTTTCTGTCGTGGCGCGGGGCGCTGCGGGCCGGGCAGGCGCCGGCGGTCAGCGCGAGGAAGCTGGCATTGGTCCGCAGGATCCTGCATGGCGAATTGTTCGCCATCGTCCTGATCCTGCTGTGCGCCGCGATCATGGCGCGCGGCGGCTGGGTTTAAGCTATCATCCACGCCTCCGGAGCCCGCCCATGTCCAAAACCTATTTCGTCGTCCGCGCTACCGTCGCCGATCCCGCGAAGCGCCGGGCGTTCGACGAATGGTACAGCCGCGAGCATCTGCCCGACGCCACCAAGGCGTTCGGGGTGAAGAAGGCGCGGCGGTTCTGGAGCGCCGGCGATCCCGCGCTGCATCTGGCGATGTACGAATTCGCCGACCAGGCCGCGCTCGAGCGCGCCACCGGCGGCGATGCGCTGAAGGCGCTGGTCGCCGAATTCGACCGTTGCTGGCCGGATGTAACGCGCACGCGCGAGGTGCTGGTGCTGGCGGAGGAGGTCGGCTAGGCGAGACGTTTTCCACTCGTCGTCCCCGCGACCGGCAGAGGCGGAAATAGCCTTTCTCTCGCCCCACTTCACCGCCATGCAGCATGATAATAGGCAATCCCGCCGCCGCCGGGCCGCTCGCATGCAGGACTAAAGCCGGGCGAACCGGCTTGCCAAGCCTGCTGCGTGGTGGCCTAATCAGCTTCAAGGTCAAGCAAAAACCATCATCGACAAGGAAACGCATCATGGGCTTTCAATCACGGCGCGCGAACGCGGCCGCCCTTTATCGAACATTGGCTTTGGCGGCCTTTGCGGTCTTCGCACTCGCCGGCGGACCGGCCACAGCGCAGGGCTGGCCGGAACGGCCGGTGACCTTGATCGTGCCGTTTCCGGCCGGCGGCGGCACCGATGCTTTCGCGCGTCCGCTGTCGGCGCAGCTCGACAAGCAGCTCGGTGTACGCGTTCTGATCGACAACCGCGGCGGCGCCGGCGGCACCATCGGTGCGGCAGCGGCGGCCAAGGCCGAACCCAATGGCTACACCTTCTTCGTCGGTGCGGCGCATCATGCGATCGCGCCATCGATCTTTCTCAAGCTCGATTACGACATTGAGAAGGATTTTATCCCGGTTGCCCTGATCGCCGCCCCGCCGCAGGTGATCGTCGTCAATCCCTCCAAAGTTGAGGCCAAGACGCTGGCCGAATTCATTGCCTACCTGAAGGCGAATCCGGGCAAAGTGGATTTTGCCTCTGCAGGTCGCGGAACCACCCATCAGCTGGCGGGCGAATTGTTCAACATCCTCGCCGGCACCAAGATGAATCATGTGCCGTATCGCGGCGCGGGTCCTGCGATGCAGGATCTGGTCTCCGGGCATGTCCATGTGATGTTCGACGGGCTTGGTTCGTCGGCGAACCAGATCCAGGGCGGCACGCTGCGCGCCCTGGCGGTCGCGGCGCCGCAGCGCTCGGCCGCGGTCCCCAATGTGCCGACCGCTGCCGAAGCGGGGCTCAAGGGCTTCGAGGTGTCGACCTGGTATGCGCTGTTCGCCCCGAAGGGCACGCCGCCGGAGGTCATCAAGCGGATGTCGGCCGAAGTGCGCAAGGCACTGGACTCGGAGCCCATCAAGGAAATGTGGGCGAAGAACGGCTCCGCTATCCCGACGCTGATGGGGCCGGAGTTCGGAAAGTTCGTTGCAGCCGAAGTCGTGCGATGGCGCGACGTGGTGCAGAAGGCCGGCATCAAGCCGGAGTGAGCCAGCGCTCGATGTCGATGCAGCTCAATTGAATTGCAGTAAGGACAGGATTTTCATCGACCGGCAGAAGCGGAAGCAGCTTCCGCTTCGCCTTACTTCATCCCCATGCAACTCGCATAGAACGTCGTGGTCGCCGGCCAGTCGGAGAACATGGCGCGCACGCCGACCTGTTGCGCCAGCGCATCGAGCACCGTGAGCGTGTCGCCGTCGCGGTCGATGGCGCGTTTGATCGAGCGGTGATAGAAGCCGCCCCCTTTGCCCAGCGGCCCGTCGCGCTCCAGCGACCAGCCGATCAAATCGAGGCCCGCGGTCTTGGCAGCCCTGGCATATTCCGACGGCACGATCTCGCCCTTGTCGTTCAGCGCCAGCATCAGCGCGATCGGCGGCCCCAGGATCTTCACGCCAGAGGCCTTCAATTCCGCCATCGAAGGTTTCCAGGTTTCGGGCTTTCCGGCGTCAAGGCCCTGCTTCTCGTAACGGTCTTCGAGATAAACCGCCTGCGCCGCGAACTCCGGCGCGGTCTTCACCCAGAACAGGATGTCGGCGAGGCCAAAGCTTTGGGCGAACACGTCGCTCGCGGGGATGCCGGCGGCCTTGTAGGCGTCCAGCATCTGTGCGGCGTATTTCTCCTGGGTGTAGTCGCCGTCGAACGGCATCGGCACTTCAGGCGCTTTCAGTTCGGGCGTGAATTTGGCGCCGAAGCTCCTGATCAGCGCAATGCTCTCGTCGTGGGTCATCAGGGTTCCGGAATTGGCGTAGAGGTCGGTGCGCCAGCGTGGCGTGCCGTTCTGGAAATCGGCCGCGGTGGTGGCGTTCGGGTTCGAACCGTCCATCTTGGCGGTGAGCTGCCTGAATTCGGCGAGCGTGATGTCGCTGGTGCAGCATTTCGCCGCCGCCTTGCGGCCGGTCGCGGGATCGGCCGGGACGAACGGCTGCGAACATTTTGCGGCGAGTTCCGGCACCGACAGGATGTTGGTGGTGGTTGCCAGGTCGCATTGCGAATGCCGGCACACCAGTTGCCGGTCTTTTGTGAACGTCACGTCGCATTCGATCACGCCGGCGCCCATGCGGGCCGCCGCGGTATAGGATTCCCGGCTGTGCTCGGGGAATTGCAGCGCAGCACCACGATGGCCGATCGAAAAGTCGCTTCTGCGGAACGGACCGGTGCACTGGCTCAGCTTCTGCTTCAGCGCTCCGTCCTTCATCTTGTCGACGAGGTAGAACGGTCGCGGGCCGATCTGTGCTTCGGGCAGCGCTACCTGCGCCGCGGCGGGGGAGAGGAGGGCCACGCCCAACAGCGCGGACAACAGCGTGAAACGATGGCGGGTCGGCATGGGCGGTTCCCTCGAGATGATGCGCAGGCTGATATCACCATAGCATTGTGACAGTGGGTGTGGGGTTGCGTAACACAGCCCGGGACCGATGAACGCGCGGTTCAGCGGCTATTCATCTCGCCGCGATCAAACTCGCGTCGCATCACTCACCACTCCTTGCGAAGAGGGAGCTGTCATGGAACGCCGCCATTTTCTGAAACTCGCCGTTGGATTTGCCGCGGGCGCGGCCGCGCTGGCCGCGAGCGCGCAGGCAGCCCCCCTGATGCCGCAACCTCTCGCCGCAGACGGACGGCTGCCGCCGGAGGGTGATGCGCATCCCGCGGTCGTCACCGGAGACGAGGTGGATCGTCTCACGCCCGAGGAAGTGCACTGGGGCCGCGGACGCGGCCATCACCGGGGCTGGGGCAGGCGTCACTGGGGCTGGCGCCGCCGTCATTGGGGCTGGCATCGCCGCCGCTGGCACCGCCGCCGCTACTGGCGCCGCCGTTACTGGTAATATCCCGAATGAAATAGTTCACGGGAGGGCGGGAATCCGTCCTCCCGTTTCCGCGTTGACGACAGGCCGCCGGCTGCTGCCCTTCAAACAAACAAAAGCCCCGCGCGAGCGGGGCTTTGCCGTGAACCTTAATGCCGTCAATAACGGCAACGTCCATGACGCCAGACCATGCCGTAGGGGCAGACGCGGGCGCGAGGCACCACCACGACCGGAGCCGCCCGGTACACCACCGGCGGACGCACCACGACCATGGCGGCATTGGGCCGGCATCCGCCATAGGGGCCGCGATGGAAGCCGCGACCGCATCCGCCGGCGGCATCGGCCGTGGCGCCAAAGCCCACAACCGTGGTCGCAAGCAGGGCCGCTGCGATAAGATACTTCATGGTTTCTCCCTCATTTCGGGCCGCATCGCGCGGCGCCGCAATCCCGGCGATTCGATATGTTGACGAATTGCAACAGATCGAAACATTTCTGCGACCTTAATGAGGCGACCTGAACCCGGAATGAATGCGGGCGCGCTAGACGGTGGCACTCTCGTCAAGCCCGGCCATGAGCACAACGCAACAGTCAGCCGCCAGTCTCGCCGAACAGCGCGGCGAAACGTTTCTCGCCGGTGCGGGTGAAATTGACGACGCGGCTGCCGGGGGTGGCGTCGCGCGCGGCCCATTTCAATTCGGTGAACCGCGCCATGATGGCCGCGCCCAGCGTTCCCGCGAGATGATGGCGGCGCTCGCTCCAGTCCAGGCAGGCCTTGCACAGCGGCCGGCGCGGATGCGCCAGCGAGCCGGCGTCGATCTGCAGCGCTTTCGCCATGAAGCGCTCGCCCTCGGCGGTGAGCTCGATCACCTGCTTGCTTTGCCGCAGCAGCCGCTGCTGCTTCATGCTGTCGAGCATCTGCACGCCGAGATCGCCGGCCAGATGGTCGTAGCAGATCCGCGCCCGGCGCAGCGCCGGATCCTTCGGCCCGGTGCGCACCCGCATGTGGCCGACGCGCGCGGCAAGGCCGGCGAGGCCCTCGAGCACGTCGGCGACGTCGGAATCGCTGAGGCGATAATAGCGGTGGCGGCCCTGTTTCTCCTGCTCGATCAGGCCGCCGGCCTCGAGCTTCGACAAATGCGAGCTCGCGGTCTGCGGCGTGATGCCGGCCTGGTGCGCCAGCTCGCTCGCGGTCAGCGCGCGGCCGGTCATCAGCGCCGTCAGCATGTTGGAACGCGCGGGATCGCCGACCAGTGCGGCGATCATGGCGATATCGGGACCTGCTTTCATAGTTCGATGTTAGACGAAGCATCGACGTCGATCAAGCGGCTATTGTCGGATCCGACAAGTGCTCGGGCTCGTCATTGCCTGCGACAAACGCGAAGCGTTTGCGCAAGGGAGCGCAAGCGATGAAGCAATCCATCGTGCCGATGTGGCAGCATGGATTGCTTCGCTTGCGCTCGCAATGACGATCGCTGGCGCTATGGCGTAAAAAATCCACCGGAGGTTTCCTTGGCCGTCACCGTTTTCATCCGCTACCAGCTCGACCCGTTCAAGCGCGCGATGTTCGAGCAATATTCGAAGAACTGGCTCACCATCATCCCGAAATGCGGCGGCGACCTCTTGGGCTACTGGATGCCGCATGAGGGCACCAACAACATCGCCTTCGCGCTGATTTCGTTCGAAAGCCTCGCGGCCTACGAAAGCTATCGCGCGCGGCTGCGCGCCGACCCCGAAGGCATGGCCAATTTCGATTTTGCCGAGCAAAATAAGTTCATCCTGGCGGAAGAGCGGACATTCTTGCGCCCGGTGATGCGGTAGACTGCCGCGACGCGCAAGGGAGGCGAACATGATTGCCGTGATCTTCGAAGTCTGGCCAAAGCCGGAGCACCGACAGGAATATTTCGATCTGGCCGCCGAACTGCGGCCGGCGCTTCAGACCATCGACGGCTTCATCTCGGTCGAACGCTTCGAAAGCCTGACCGAGAAGGGCAAGATCCTTTCACTTTCGTTCTGGCGCGATGAAGAGGCCGTTGCGGCCTGGCGCAACCTGCCGGGCCACCGCAAGACCCAGGGCAAGGGCCGTGCGGTGATATTCGAGAACTACCGGCTGCGTATTGCCGGGGTCATCCGCGACTACGGCATGACGGATCGTGCGCAGGCGCCGACGGACAGCCGCGCGACCCACGACGCGCACTAGCCTCGAACATGGCGCGCGGATATCTTCGCGGCCCAAACAAGCAATCGAAGGGAGCGACCATGGCGGTCACGACTTCAGACAAGCGCGCGACATTCCGCAAACTGCACGAGGGCGGATGCTTCATCATTCCCAATCCGTTCGACGTCGGCAGCGCCAAGGCGCTGCAGCATCTCGGCTTCAAGGCGCTGGCTTCCACCAGCGCGGGCTTTGCCTGGACCATCGGCAAGGCCGACAACCAGGTCACACTCGACGATGTCTGCACGCATCTTGCTGCGATGTGCGCGGCCGTCGATCTGCCGGTCAATGCCGATTTCGAGGGCGGGTTTGCGCATGAACCGGCGCAGGTTGGCGCCAATGTTGCGCGCGGGGTGTCGACCGGCGTGGCCGGGCTGTCGATCGAGGATTCCACCGGCGATGCGGCCAAGCCGCTTTATGAGCGCGCGGTCGCGATCGAGCGCATCAGGGCGGCGCGGGCCGCGATCGATGCCGACAACAGCGGCGTGCTGCTGACCGGCCGCTGCGAGGCGTTCCTGTGGGGGCTGACGGACCTCGACCTGGTGATCGACCGCTTGAAAGCCTATTCGGAAGCGGGCGCCGATTGCCTCTATGCGCCCGGCATCAAGACCAGGAAGCAGATTTCGGCTGTGGTGAAGGCGGTGCATCCGAAGCCGGTCAATCTCCTGATCGGCGCCTCCGGCCTCAGTCTCGGCGAAGCCGCCGAACTCGGCGTCCGCCGCATCAGCGTCGGCGGTTCGCTGGCGCGGGCGGCGTGGGGCGGCTTCATGCGGGCTGCGAGCGAGATGGCCGGGAAGGGCACCTTCACCGAACTCGCCAATGGTTATTCCGGCGGCGAATTGAACAAGATGTTCCGCTGACAAAAAGACGCGGCGGGCAATTCGTTGCCCGCCACGCAGTTTGTCAGCTTGCGGACTCTTCAGCCGTTACTTGCTGGCCGGGTTCGAAGCCGGCGGGCTCTGCGGGCGCGACGGAGCGGCGCCGGTGGTCATTCCCGGTTGGCTGTTGGCCCTCGGGGTCACGTCACGCATCCCCGGAGGGGCCGCGGGAGGCGACGATTGGGTGTTCTGCGCCGTCGCCGACGACGGAGTGGTTCCGGCCTGATCGACCGACGAGCTGTTGAGGCCGTAGAAGACCGCGCCCAGCACGACCGCGATGGCGATGGCGAACATCGCCACCTTGCTGCCGCTGGTGGCGCCCTCGACGAGCTCCGGATCGGCCCGCAGCTGATTGTTGAGACGGGCCTGGCGGCTGAATTCGTCGTCGCTCAGGTTGGCGCGATAGGGATCGTTCGGATTGGATTGGGTGGCCATGAGTTGGTTCCTCCATTGCGGCACGACAATCGCCGGAGTCCGCGGAGGTTCCCGGAACCGTGTAACTTTCAGCCTGTTCAGAATGGAACCCGCCACGTAAGTTCCACGAATCTTTTCCATGGGGTTGCGATGTGGAGCCTGCCTGCCAGTGATGTCGTTTTATACGGGCTCTCGCTGGTGGCGCTCACGGCGCAGGCGATGACCGCGGCGTTGGCTGCCGGAAAGCGCAGCATGGATTGGGCCGGGGTCTGCATGCTCGGCTGCATCACCGCGCTCGGCGGCGGCACCATCCGCGATGTGCTGCTCGGGCATTACCCGCTGGTCTGGGTGCAACACCCGTCCTACCTGCTGCTGACGGCGGGCGCTGCGCTCGCCACCATCCTGATCGCGCGCGTGGTGCACCGGCTGAACACCGCGTTTCTCGTGCTCGATGCGATCGGCCTGGTGGTCTTCACCATGGCCGGCTGCGACGTCGCCTGGCAAATCGACCCATCGTTGCCGCTCGTGATCGTTGTGGTGGCGGGGATGATCACCGGCTGCGCCGGCGGCGTGCTGCGCGACATCCTCTGCAACGACGTGCCGCTGTTGTTTCGCGCCGAACTCTACGCCAGCGTCTCCATCGTCACCGGGCTGTTTTACTCGACGGGGTTCGGCCTGAAGCTGAATGACGAGCTCTGGACGGCGTTGACCTTCGTGCTCGGCCTGTCGTTCCGTCTGCTGGCGATCCGCTACAAATGGGAAATGCCGAAATTCGTCTTTGACGAGAATCGCCGGTAGACGCGCGGGAGGTGAAGTCCTATCGGCGCGCTTTCCTGACCTGTGCCGGCGTCACCGGCGGCGCGGCGTTGCCCCAGGAATTGCGGATGTAGTTGGTGACCTCTGCGATCTCTCGATCGGACAGTTGCTTGGCGTAGGCCGGCATCGATCCGGTGTTGGGCGCGCGCGGCGTCGTCACCGTCTGCGCGCCGTCGAGGATGATGCGGAGCGTGCTCGACGGATCGGCCGCCTGCAGATTGGCGTTGCCGGGCAGCGGTGGATAGATCCGAGGCGCGCCTGAGCCGTCGGCCTCGTGGCAGGCGATGCAGGCGCGGGCGTAGATAGCCTTGCCTGCGGTCATCTCCGCCTGCGGCGGCGGCGTCACCGCGGGCTCCGGCGCGCCGGCCGGCAGGTCCTTCAGATACACCGCGATGGCTCGGATATCGGCGTCGCTCATCTTGGATGTCGAATTGACCACCACTTCCGCCATCAGCCCGGCGGCGTGGCTCTTGCCGTTGCGGCCGCTCTGCAGATATTCGGCGATGTCCTCGATGCTCCAGGATTTCAGCCCGCTACGGTCAGAGCCGTCGAGGCGCGGCGCGAACCAGCCATCGACCAATCCACCGCCATAGGCTTGGCCACGTTTGTCGGCGCCCAGAATGTTCTTCGGCGTATGGCAGGCGCCGCAATGCGCCGCTCCCGTGACCAGATAACCGCCGCGATTCCATTCCGCGCTTTTCTGCTGGTTCGGCTGGAAGATACCCGGACGGAAGAACAGGAAATTCCAGCCCCGCATCAGCACGCGGTAGTTCAGCGGCCAGCGCAGTTGCGGCGGCGGCGGGCGGTTGCGAACCGGCGGCAGCGTTGCGAGATAGGCGCGGATCGCCAGCACGTCGTCACGGATCAGCCTGGTGAAGTTCGGATAGGGGAAGGCCGGGTAATAGCGCGAGCCGTCGGGCGCCACGCCGTAGCGCAGGGCGCGGATGAAGTCGTCGTCGCTCCAGGCGCCGAGCCCGGTCTCGCGATCCGGCGTCAGGTTCGGCGAATAGATGGCGCCGAACGGGGTATCGATGCGCTTGCCCCCGGCGAACGGTTTTGAGGGATCGGCGGTATGGCAACTGGCGCAATCGGCGGCGTAGGTCAGAGCCTTGCCGCGTGCGATCGTCTCGGCCGAGGGGGAGGGCTGGGCATGGGCAATGGCTGACGCGGTGCACAAAAAGAGGCCGGCGAGAATCGCCAGGCTTGCGCGATGTCGTCCCTGCACCAATCTGTCTCTCCTTGAGGCCTTGTAGCGCAAAACGACACGGCGAGCGCGTCACGTCGTTTCGCCGGCAGCCCGCGCCGAGACACAAAGCGAAAAAGCCGGCCGCCGTTTCGGGCACGAAATTGCGATTTGCGGATGCGGGGCTCCATTGCCGAGAATTGTGATGCGCGGCCCGCAAAAACCGACATAGACTGCCGCCAAGCTGAGAGAATACCTGGCTAAAATCGGGCTAAAATCGCTTGGGCGAGGCGGCTCAAAGAGGGTGGAATGGGAATCAACCAAGGTCCGATCAGTCTCGACCAGAAATACACCCAAGGCTCCGGCCACGTCTTTCTGACCGGCATCCAGGCGCTGGTCCGCCTGCCGATGGCGCAGATCCGCCGCGACCGCGCCGCCGGTCTCAATACCGCGGGCTTCGTCTCGGGATACCGGGGTTCGCCGCTCGGCGGCTACGACCAGCAACTGTTCGCCGCACGCAAACACCTCGAGCAGTACAACGTCAAATTCCAGCCCGGCGTGAACGAGGACCTCGCGGCGACGGCGATCTGGGGCTCACAGCAGCTCAATCTGTCGAAGGGCGCCCGCCACGACGGCGTGGTCGGCATCTGGTACGGCAAGGGCCCCGGCGTCGACCGCTGCGGCGACGTGTTCCGCCACGGCAATGCCGCCGGCTCGGCGAAGAACGGCGGCGTGCTGTGCTTGGCCGGCGACGACCACGGCGCCAAATCCTCCACCGTGCCGCATCAGTCCGACCACGCCTTCATCTCCGCGCTGATGCCCTATCTCTATCCCTCCAGCATCCATGAAATGATCGAGATGGGCCTGCTCGGCATCGCGATGTCGCGCTACTCGGGCTGCTGGGTCGGCATGAAGGTGATTACCGAGACCGTGGAGACCACCGCGGAGATCGATCTCGCCGACGAGATGAAGCCTTTCATCATCCCGACCGATTTCGAGATGCCGCCGGGCGGGCTCAACCTGCGCTGGCCCGACGACCGCTACGACCAGGACCGCCGCCTGCAGGACTACAAGGGTTTTGCCGCGATCGCCTTTGCCCGCGCCAACAAGGTCAACCGCATCACCATGGATTCGCCGAATGCGCGCTTCGGCATCATGGCTTCCGGCAAGAGCTACGAGGATATCCGGCAGGCGCTGCGCGAACTCGGCGTCACTCCGGAAGTCGCCGCCAAGATCGGCTTGCGGCTCTACAAGATCGGCATGCCGTGGCCGCTGGAGCCCGAGGGCGTGCGCGAATTCGCTGTCGGTCTCGAAGAGATCATGATCATCGAAGAGCGCCGCGAGATCGTCGAGAATCAAGTGAAGCAGGAGTTGTTCAACTGGCGCGACGACGTCCGCCCGCGCATCGTCGGCAAGATGGACGAGCACGACAAGCGCTTCCTGCCCTTCGCCGAGGAACTCAGCGTCGCCTCCCTGGCAGGCTCGCTCACCGAGCGGCTGCTGCGCCTCAACCTCAATCCCGAAATTGCCGCGATGCTGCGCGCCAAGGCCGACTGGTTCAACGGGCGGCTCGCCACCCAGATGCAGCCGGTGTCGCCGATTTCGCGCACGCCGTATTTCTGCTCGGGCTGTCCGCACAATACTTCGACCAAGGTGCCGGAAGGCAGCCGCGCCTTCGCCGGCATCGGCTGTCACTTCATGGCGCTGTGGATGGACCGCTCTACCGAGACCTTTACCCATATGGGCGGCGAGGGCGTGCCGTGGGTGGGCGTTGCGCCTTTTACCGACGAAAAGCATGTGTTTGCCAATCTCGGCGACGGCACCTACTTCCATTCCGGCAGTCTCGCGATCCGTCAGGCGGTCGCCTCCGGCGCCAACATCACCTACAAGATCCTCTACAACGACGCGACCGCGATGACCGGCGGCCAGCATGTCGACGGCGAGCTGTCGCCGCAGCAGATCACCTTCCAGCTGCACGCTGAAGGCATCCGCAACATCTATCTGGTGTCGGAAAATCCCGACGCCTATCCGGCCTCCGACATCGCGCCGGGCACCAAAACCGCGCATCGCGACCAGCTCGACGCCGTCCAGAAGACGTTGCGCGAGGTGAAGGGCGCTTCCGCCATCGTATTCGTGCAGACCTGCGCGGCCGAAAAGCGCCGCCGCCGCAAGCGCGGCACGCTGGAGGATCCGGCGCGCCGCGTCATGATCAATCCGGCGGTCTGCGAAGGCTGCGGCGACTGCTCGGTGCAGTCTAACTGCATCTCGGTGGAGCCGCTGGAAACCGAATTCGGCCGCAAGCGCATCATCAATCAGTCGACCTGCAACAAGGACTATTCCTGCGTGAAGGGCTTCTGTCCGTCCTTCATTACCGTCGATGGCGGCAAGCTGCGCAAGCGCGCGCCGGCCGACCTCGGCCAGATCGGCGAGCTGCCGGAGCCGGCTTCGAGGCCTTCGCTGGACCGGCCCTATAACGTCGCGGTCGGCGGCGTCGGCGGCACCGGCGTGCTCACCATCGGCGCGCTGCTCGGCATGGCCGCGCATATCGAGGGCAAGGCCAGCATGATCCTCGACATGTCCGGCCTCGCGCAGAAGGGCGGGGCGGTGCTCAGCCATGTCCGGCTGTCGGAACATACCGCCGACGTCACCTGTTCGCGCATCGTCACCGGCACCGCCGACCTGGTGCTCGCCGCCGACGAGGTCGTCGCCGCCGCCAAGGAAACCATGACGCTGTGCGAATCCAGCCGCACCTATGGCGTCATCAACACCCATCTCATTCCGATCGCGGATTTCATCCTCAACCGCGATTTCAATTTCCAGAGCCGCAAGGTCAATCACGTCCTCGAAACGGCGCTGCGCAAGGATTCCTCCTTCTTCGACTTCACAAAGCCCGCCGAGATGCTGCTCGGGGATTCCATCGCCACCAATATGATGATGATGGGCTACGCCTATCAGAAGGGCCTGCTGCCGCTTTCGGCCAAGGCGATCGAGCAGGCGATCGAGGTCAACGGCGTCGCGATCAAGATGAACACGGAAGCCTTCCGGCTCGGCCGTCTCGCTGCCGCCGATCCGGCGCGGCTGGTGGCGATGATGAAGGGCCAGGACGAGACGGTGGCGCCGAAGACGCTGGAGGAGATGTCGCTCGACGAGATCATCGCCCATCGCAGCGCGCATCTGACCGACTACCAGGACGGCAGGCTCGCCGACCGCTATCGCATGATGGTGGCCAAGGTGCGCAACGCCGCGCTCGACGGCGGCTACGGCGAGGCGCTGCCGCGCGCAGTCGCGATCAACTACGCCAAGCTGCTCGCCTACAAGGACGAGTATGAAGTGGCGCGGCTCTTTACCGACGGCCGGTTCGAGAAGCAACTGCGCGACCAGTTCGACGGCGACTTCAGGTTCTCCTTCAACCTCGCGCCGCCGATCCTCGGCGGGGCCAGGGATGCGCTGGGACGGCCGGTCAAGCGCAAGTTCGGCGCCTGGATGATGCCGGTGTTCCGTCTGCTGGCGAAGATGCGGAGCCTGCGCGGCACATCTTTCGATATCTTCGGCTACAGCGCCGACCGCAAACTCGAGCGCGAACTGATCGCCGGTTACGAGAAGGACATCTTAACTGTGCTCGGCTTGCTGTCGCCGCTGACACTGGATACCGCGATCGAAATTCTGTCGCTGCCGGATCGCATCCGCGGTTACGGGCCAGTCAAGGAGAAGGCGGTGCAGGCGGCGAAAATCCGCTATGCGGAATTAGCCGGGGATCTCGTCAACCCGCCGCCGGCGCCACGGCAGGTCGCGGCGGAATAGGGCCTTGCGATCTGGGGCGCTTGCCAATCCCGTTCTGACGCGCGAAGACATCCGCTGGGAAGAAACACCAGCGGAGAGTTTTGTTGACCATCAAGGGCAAGGCCTACATTGCCGGGATTTACGAACATCCAACCCGGCACGCACCCGATAAATCCACCGCACAGTTGCACGCCGAAGTTGCCAAGGGGGCGATCGAAGACGCCGGGCTGACCAAGGCCGATATCGACGGCTATTTCTGCGCCGGCGACGCGCCGGGCGGGCTGTGGCCAATGGTGGATTACCTCGGCCTCAAGGTGCGCCACATGGATTCCACCGAGACCGGCGGTTGTTCCTACCTGATCCATCTCGGTCATGCTGCCGAAGCCATCGCCGCCGGCAAATGCTCGATCGCGCTGATTACGCTGGCCGGCAAGCCGCGCACCGGCGCGATGCCGCCGCGCGCGGCGGGCGCCGAGCTCGATTTCGAGGCCGCCTACGGGGCGACCACCCACAACGCCTACGGCATGTGTGCCATGCGCCACATGCACGACTATGGCACCACCAGCGAGCAACTGGCCTGGATCAAGGTCGCGGCCTCCCATCACGCCCAGTACAACCCGCATGCGATGCTGAAGGACGTCGTCACCGTCGAGGACGTGATCAATTCGCCGATGATCTCCGATCCCTTGCACCGCCTGGATTGCTGCGTCGTCTCTGACGGCGGCGGCGCGCTGATCGTCACCACGCCGGAGATCGCCAAAAGCCTGAAGAAGCCGCTGGTGCGCCTGATCGGCCATGGCGAGGCGATGAAGGGACCGCGCGGCGGCAAGGATCTCGATCTCACTTACTCCGCCGGCGTCTGGTCCGGACCGCGCGCCTTCGAAGAGGCCGGCGTCACGCCGAAGGATATCAAGTACGCCTCGATCTATGACAGCTTCACCATCACGGTGCTGATGCAGCTCGAAGACCTCGGCTTCTGCAAGAAGGGCGAGGGCGGCAAGTTCGTTTCCGACGGCAATCTGATTTCCGGCGTCGGCAAGCTGCCGTTCAACACCGACGGCGGCGGCCTCTGCAGCAATCACCCGGTCAACCGCGGCGGCATGACAAAAATCCTCGAAGCGGTGCGCCAGCTGCGCGGCGAAGCGCATCCGAAAGTGCAGGTGCCGAACTGCGATCTCGCCATTGCCCACGGCACCGGCGGCCTGCTCGGCGTGCGTCACGCCGCCTCAACCTGCATTCTGGAGCGTGTGTAATGGCCGAAGCAAAGAAGTACCCAACGCCGCAAGGCAATCCCGAGACCGCGCCGTTCTGGGAAGCGGCCAAAGAGGGCAAGTTCCTGATCAAGCGCTGCACCGCCTGCGGCGAAGCGCATTATTTCCCGCGCTCGATCTGCCCGTTCTGCTTCTCCGACAAGACGGTGTGGGAGGAGAGTTCTGGCGAGGCCACCATCTACACCTGGAGCCTGATGCGGAAATCGCCGACCGGTCCCTACGCGATCGCCTATGTCACGCTGAAGGAAGGCCCGTCGCTGCAGACCAATATCGTCGATTGCGAGCTGGAGAAATTGAAGATCGGCCAGAAGGTGAAGGTGGTGTTCAAGCCGACCGACGGCGCGCCGCTGCCGTTCTTCACGCCGGTCTAGTTCTTCCTTCTCCCCTTGTGGGAGAAGGTGGCAGCCGAAGGCTGCCGGATGAGGGGTCTCTCTCCACGGAGAAGGTTTATCCGTGGAGCCAACCCCCCCCACCGTAGCGAGTTTGTTGCCGACGCCTGTGTAGCCCTCTCCCACAAGGGGAGAGGGCGCAGCAACGGGCGCCGAAAAAGAAAATGAATTCGGGAGAGAACCAGAAATGCCGATCAAGTACGACGAGCTGATGGCGCTGAAGAACCTCGGCCAGAAATACGCCTACACCGACCGCGAAGTGATGCTGTACGCCCACGGCATCGGCATGGGCGCCGACCCCATGGATGAGAAGGAGCTGGCCTTCGTCAACGAGGCGGTCGCCATCCCGCGCCCGCTGAAGGTGGTGCCGACGTTCGCCTCGGTCGCGGCATGGGGCGCCGGCCCCGGCGAGATGCATCTCAACCGCCTGATGGTGGTCGACGGCGAGCGCGACATCACCTTCCACAAGCCGCTTGCGATCGCCGCTCACATCACCGCCGATTCCACCGTGCTCGACGTGTTCGACAAGGGCAAGGACAAGGGCGCCGTGATCCGGCACCAGACCGTGCTCAAGGACGAGAAAGGCGAGAAACTGGCGACGCTGGTGGCGTCGCGTTTCGCGCGCGGCGACGGCGGCTTCGGCGGGCCTTCGGAAGGCCAGCCCGAACCGCACAAGGTGCCGACCCGCAGCCCCGACAAATCAGTCGACATCACGACGCGCCCGGATCAGGCGCTGATCTATCGTCTCTGCGGCGACCGCAATCCGCTGCATTCGGATCCCGAATTCGCCAGGCGCGCCGGTTTTCCGAGGCCGATCCTGCACGGCATGTGCACCTACGGTATCACCTGTCGCGGCGTGCTGCAGACCTATGCCGATTACGATCCTGCCGCCTTCCGGCAGCACGCGGTGCGGTTTTCCTCGCCGGTCTATCCCGGCGAAACCGTGACCATGGAAATGTGGAAGGACGGCAACGTGATTTCGTTCGAGGCCAAGGTGAAAGCGCGCAACGTCACCGTCATCAAGAGCGGCAGGACGGTGCTGGGCTAATTCGCACGTCATTCCGGGGCGCGCGCCTGCGCGAACCCGGAATCTCGAGATTCCGGGTTCAGCCCTGTGGGCTGGCCCGGAATGACGGCAAATAACGGAGGAGAGAACACCATGGGATTGCTCGATGGCAAGGTGGCGCTGATCACCGGCGCGGGTGGCGGGCTCGGCGAGGCCTATGCAAAGCTGTTCGCGCGCGAGGGTGCGGCTATCGTGGTCAACGACCTCGGCGGTCCCCGCGACGGCAGCGGCGCCGATGTCTCGATGGCGCAGAAGGTGGTCAATGCGATCAAGGCCGACGGCGGCCGCGCGGTCGCCAACGGCGCCGATATCTCCACCATGGCCGGCGGCCAGTCGGTGTTCGACGACGCCATCAAGCACTTCGGCCGCGCCGATATCCTGGTCAACAATGCCGGCATCCTGCTCGACCAGACTTTCGCGAAAGCGACCGAAGCTGCCTGGGACAAGGTGTTGAAGGTGCATCTGAAGGGCACCTTCTGCGTCACCCAGCCGGTGTTCCGCTGGATGCGCGAGAACGGCGGCGGCGTCATCGTCAATACCTCCTCGACCTCCGGCCTGATCGGCAATTTCGGCCAGAGCAATTACGGCTCCGCCAAGGGCGGTATCTGGGGTCTCTCCAACGTGCTGGCGATCGAGGGCCGCAAATACAACATCCGGATCTGGACGCTGGCGCCGGGCGCGCTGACCCGCATGACCGCCGACTTGCCGCGCTATATCGAGAATCCCGGCGCCGCATTGGGGCCTGATGGCATCGCCCCGGCCGTGCTATACATGGTCAGCGAGCTCTCGGGCGACCAGACCGGCAAGACGCTCGGCGTCTCCGGGCCGCGCGGGGTGCGCGAAATGCGAATGATGGAGAAGCCGGGCTGGAAGCCGCCGCATACCGGCTGGAAGGCCCAGGATATCGCCGCACACGCCAACGAGATTTTCTTCTCCGAGGAAGAGATCAAGATGGGCGCCCGGCGGTTTTAGAAACGTCGTCGTTCCGGGGCGATGCGAAGCATCGAACCCGGAATCTCGAGATTCCGGGTCTGGTCCTTCGGACCATCCCGGAATGACGAAAGGGAACAGAGGCACACATGACAAAGCTCACTCCCAAGGCCGCAGGTACCTTCGCGATCGCGCCGACGCCGTTCCACGATGACGGCCGGATCGACGAAAAATCCATCGACCGGCTGACCGACTTCTATACCGAGGTCGGCTGCGACGGCGTCACGGTGCTCGGCATTCTGGGCGAGGCGCCGAAGCTCGACGCCGCGGAAGCCGAACAGGTGGCGGTCCGCTTCGTCAAGCGCGCCAAGACCATGCAGATCATCGTCGGCGTTTCCGCGCCGGGCTTTGCCAGCATGCGCTCGCTGGCGCTGAAATCGATGGATGCGGGGGCTGCCGGCGTGATGATCGCGCCGCCGCCTCACTTGCGCACCGACGACCAGATCACGGGCTATTTCAAGCAGGCCCAGGAAGCGATCGGCGACGATATTCCCTGGGTGCTGCAGGACTATCCGCTGACCCTGACGGTGGTGTTCACGCCCGCGGTGATCCGCAAGATCGTGATGGACAGCCCGTCCTGCGTGATGCTCAAGCACGAGGACTGGCCGGGGCTGGAGAAGATCTCCGCGCTGCGCGCCTTCCAGAAGGACGGCTCGCTGCGGCCGCTGTCGATTCTGACAGGCAATGGCGGGCTGTTCCTCGATTTCGAAATGGAGCGCGGCGCCGACGGCGCCATGACCGGCTACGCCTTCCCGGAATTGCTGATCGATGTAGTGAGGCTATTCAAGGAGGCCCGCCGCGACGCCGCGCATGACCTGTTCGACGCCCATCTGCCGCTGATCCGCTACGAACAGCAGCCCGGCGCAGGGCTGGCGGTACGCAAATATGTGCTGCAGAAGCGCGGCATCATCGCTTCATCCGCGCAGCGCAAGCCCGGCGCGACCATTACCGCCACCGCGAAAGCCGAGGTCGATTATCTGTTGTCCCGGGTCGCCCGCGTCGACAAGCGCGCCAACCTGCAGCCGCAAGCCAGCGCGGCGGTGTAACCTGATCCTCTTTTCGACCGTCATTGCGAGCGAAGCGAAGCAATCCATAGTGCGGGCAAAGGAAGCGTGGATTGCTTCGTCGCTTCGCTCCTCGCAATGACGGGAAAATTGAGATTTATGACAAGTCCAGGAACGAAACCCATGTCCACCGAAGCCGCCAAACCGCCGCGTCCCGCTTCCACCATCCTGTTGCTGCGCGACAGCGCAGCCACGAAAGGCGCCGACGGCAAGAGCCGCGGCGAGATCGAGGTCTTCATGATGGTGCGCCATTATGAGATTGACTTCAATTCCGGCGCGCTGGTGTTTCCCGGCGGCAGCGTCGACAAGGGCGATCAGGATATCATCGCCAATCCCTCGCTTTATGCCGGCGGCGAGAGGCTCGACGCCAGCGCCTTGAGCTTCCGGATCGCCGCGATTCGCGAAACCTTTGAAGAAAGCGGCATATTGCTGGCGCGTCCCAAGGGATCGAAGGCGCTGGTCGATGCCGGGCGGGCCAGCGAGATCGAGGCCGCGCATCGCGCAGATCTTTGCGACAACAAGATCACCTTCCTGAAGGTGCTGACCGACAACGGCATGGTGCTGGCGCTCGACGAACTCGTGCCCTATGCGCACTGGATCACGCCGGAGGGCATGCCGAAGCGTTTCGACACCTGGTTCTTCCTCGCCGCCGCGCCCCCGGAGCAGGCCGGCGCCCATGACGGCAAGGAATCCACCGACTCGATCTGGGTGTCGCCGCGCGAGGCGCTGGAAGGCGGCGAGAGCGGGCGGTTCAAGCTGCCGTTCCCGACCACCCGCAACCTGATCCGGCTCGGCAAGCAGTCGAGCGTACAGGCCGCGCTCGACGACAGCAGGGGCAAATCCATCGTCACGGTGATGCCGGTGATGACAAAGCTCAACGGCGGCCGCCAGCTCCGCATCCCGCTGGAAGCCGGCTACGACGGCGAGGTGTTCGAGGTCGGCGTGGTGGGGTGAGACAAAGCTGGATTGCATCGCGGAGCCTGTCATCGGGCGCGCGTTCGCGCGACCCATTGGCTCGCAACGACGACCGCGGCGCTTGTGTGCACGTCCGGCACACTTCGGCACGCAACGAAGTATTCCAGATCTCCCGTCCTGTAGTCTCCCGTCTCGACAGAATCGAGAACGGGAAACCACGACATGGAACAGACCCGCCAGCCCAACATGGCCGTCGAACTCGCGCTGCTCTTGGCGCTGGCGACGCTGTGGGGCGCGTCCTATACCTTCATCCGGCTCGGTGTCGCGACCATTCCGCCTGTTACCCTGATCGCCGCGCGCACCCTGATCGCCGGGCTGCTGCTCCTGGTCATCATGCGCTGGCGCGGCGTGAGCCTGCCGGCGGATGCCGCGACCTGGCGGCGCTTCCTGTTCCAGGCCTGCCTCAACAGCGTGATTCCCTGGACCATGCTGGCTTGGGGCGAGCGCGCGCTCGATGCCGGGCTTGCCACCATCCTCAATTCGACGTCGCCGATCTTCACCTTCTTTCTCACACTCGCCATCACGCGCCATGAGACGCTGACACCGCGAAAACTGCTCGGCGTCGGGGCAGGGATGGCCGGCATCTGCCTCATCGTCGGCGTGCAGGCGCTCAGTGGATTGGGCGAGCAGCTGGTCGCGCAGGTGGTGACTGTGCTGGCGGCGATCTGCTACGCGGGCGCTGCGATCTTCGGCCGCGGCTTCAAGGGCCTCGATCCGATGGCGCCGGCCGCCGGCTCGCTGTTGTGTGGCGCGGCGATCCTGATTCCCGTCAGCCTGGTGGTGGACCGGCCATGGACGCTGGCGCCGTCGATGAGTTCGATCTGGGCGCTGCTTGCGCTGGCGGTGTTCTCCACGGCGCTCGCCTTCGTGATCTATTTCCGGCTGATCCAGACGCTGGGTTCGGTCGGCACCACGGCGCAGGCCTATTTGCGGGTGCCAATCGGCGTCGCGGTTGGTGTGCTGTTCCTCGGCGAGAGCCCGTCGGCGACAGCGTGGATCGGCCTCGGTTGCGTCGTGATCGGCGTCGCCGCGATGACGATCCCGGCAAGGAAGCGGGGATCGACGAGATGGCTTCGTGTTTGAGCCGCTTGCAAGCTTCGGCCTTGGCTTCATTCCAAGGTCGCACGCCATGCAGCCCATCCTCTTTGGCCCGGATAATTGGGCATGACCTTGGATGGTTCGAAGCCGATAGGAGACCGCTAGACCTTTTCGGGCTTGGGCTACGTATGCTATATCCTGCAAGTTGTAGGGGGACGGTCCTCGCTCGAAGCGCAGATGGGGGCCGTCAGAAAGACAGACGGGGCAATGATCCTCAATCGTAAGCACCTGCGGGAAGCCCAGCTCACGGCTTTGGGCGGCGGATTTCTAATTGCAATCGCATTTTGGTTTCGCGGCGCAATCGAATTCTACCTTGGTCAGACAGCCACTAGTTGGCTGCTCAACGTTCTCCTGCTTCTCTATTTGGTGTCATTGATCCCAGTATCGAGCGGCTGGCTCGACATCCGCCACTGGGAAAGCACCGAGCGCGAGCAGAAGGAGGAAGACGAGCGTGATCAAGCCAAATGGAACAGCGAGCAAAGAGAGCAACAGGCCAAGTATGACGCCTTCCTGAACTGGGTGCGACAAAACCCGCGGACCGCCGACCGCCTGATGCGCATCGCCGAAGAGGAGCAGATTGAGAACCCGGAATATCGTAGCTGGCTTATCGAGCGACGTGAACGCGAAGGCCCCAACCCGTTGACCGACCTTCCCCGCTTGTTTGATTGGCTAAAAGCCCGTCGTGATCTCAAGCAATTTGGGATCGACCCTCCGCTACCCGGTTAGCGCGATCAAGGATCGTCGATGGCTTCAGATTGGTCAGGCTCTATCAACGTCAAAGTGACGGAGGCCAATATCCGTTGCGTTGTTACGGGCACCGATTCCGACGCTCTGGGCGTTGCAACAATGTCAGGTGAAGCATCGCTGTCACGCATTTCCGACACAGAGCCACCACGACAGGAATTTCGCCTATCGCTAGCGATCCAAGGTCGCTCGGCATTGCAGGCAAAGGCGGCAGCGACGGTGTGGCCAAAATTGTTCGACGAAGTCGCGGAGAACGATGATGTCATTGGCATTCTTCTTAAAGCCGACGAAGACGATCATCGGCGAGGGGACGTATTTCTCCTCGCCACTCAGTTTGACAAGCTAATGCCCGTGATGAGTAAGTTCACGACTGGCGCGGTTGTTGTGCTTTATATTCGGAAGAGCACGCTGTCCGAGTGCGACCTGATAGTGATGATTGACCTCAATACGACGGTTATCGCGCCATAGTGGGACAGCACCGAATAGCTCGACCCAGGGCGGGACGGGGGTGACGGTCGAGAGCCGGCAAACCCGGAGCTTGCGAAAGCGCCAAAAAGACCGTCAGGGCGGCGCGGGGGGACCGAGCATGTTCCCCCCCGGCCTCCAATCCATCGTATATATGGCCTCTGATTGGAGCCGGTCTCAATAACCATGCCTTCCGAAGCGCCGCAAAAGCCAAGGTCGTTCTCGCTCTCGATCGGTCAGCTGACATTTGGCAGTTTTCTGCTGGTGCTGGCCGTGATCACGATCACCAGCATCGCCAGCGTGGTCGCCATCCGTCACATCGATTCGACCTTTGCCGAACTGCAGCGGTTGCAGAGCGTCGGCGACCTCGCGCAGGACATCGACCGGCGGATGAACGAACTGCGCCTTGCGGCGCGCGACTTCGTCACCGATCCCGGCACGCAATCGACCCAGGTCGGCGACGCGGCCTCGGCGCTCAGTGAGATCCTGAAGAAGACCCGGCTGGAGCTTGCGCCGGAGCAGCAGGACATGATCGACGGCGTTACCGCGCGATTGGCGACCTATCGCAGCGGCATCGAACGCATTTCGTCGCTGATCAACCGCCGCGCCGAACTGATCGTCGGCCTGCCGCCGTTGCGCGAAGGTTTCGATTCGGCGATCGCCGAAACCCCCGATCCGGTGATCGCCTCGACCTTGTTCCAGACCCAAAGCCGCATCGCCTCGGCGTTGTTGGCGCGCAACCCGTCGGCCGCCGAGCAGGCGGCGCAAAGCATGCGGGCGCTGACGATCCCGGATCGCAAGCTGCGCGCCGCCGTCGACAATTACGCCGAAGCAATCATCGCGATCTCGATCCGCGAACGCCAGATCGCGGATATTGACAGGGAAGTGCTCGGTTCCGAAGGCCGCCTGATCCAGCGCGTCACCGAACTGCTGCGCGACGTCAGCGAGCGCCGCGGCCGTGTGCTGTCCCGCGATTTCGCGCGGACGCTGGCCGAGGCCAAATGGCAGAGCATCGTTCTTGGTACTGCCGGCGTCTTGATCGGGCTGTGGGCGGCGGCGGTCGTGGTGCGGCGGACTGTCCGGCCGCTCGCCTCGATCTCGGCCTCGATCCGGGCACTGGCGGCGGGCAAGAAAGACACCTCGATCCCCGCCACCGACGTGGAAAACGAGATCGGCGATATCGCGCGAGCCGCCGAAGTATTCCGCCGCACGCTGGTCGACGCCGATGCGGCGCGCGAGGCGGCGGTGCGCGCATTGGCCGAGCAGCGCCTTGCCGAGGAAAGCTATCGCAAGCTGTTCGAGGGTTCGGTCGACGGGATCTACGTGACGACGCCGGGCGGCGCGTTGCTCAACGCCAATCCGGCGCTGGCGCGGATGATGGGGTATGACACGCCGCAGGACCTGATTGACGGCATCAGCGACGTCGCAGAAGCGGTCTACGTGCATCCGGCGGCGCGGGCGGAATATCAGGCGCTGATGCGGCGCGACGGCATGGTGCGCGAGTTCGAGTATCAGGTTCGCGCCCGCGACGGCCGGGTGCTCTGGCTTTCCGACAGCGCAACCGTCGCCCGCGACGAAGCCGGCAAGATCGTCCGCTATGAAGGGACGGTGCGCGACATCACCGATCAGAAGCGCGCCGAGGACGCGATTGCCGAAGGTAGACGGTTGCTGCAGCAGGTGATCGACACCGTGCCCGCCGTCATCAACGTCAAGGACAAGGAGCTTCGCTACGTCCTGATGAATCGCTACATGGCCGGCATCTTCGGCGTCGAGCCTGCGGATGCGATCGGCCGCACCACCACCGATCTGATGTCGCGCTACGGCGCGGAAAAGACCGATGAGCATGACAAACGGGTGCTGGAAGCGGGCAGGGAACTCGGCTTCTACGAGGAGGAATACAAGGATTCCTCGGGCAACATGCGGCAATGGCTGGTCAACAAGCTTCCGCTGCTGAATGCCGAAGGCGAGATCGAAAACATCGTCACCGTCGCGCTCGACATCGGCGAGCGCAAGCGCGGCGAACTGGAAATGCGCAAGGCCAAGGACGCGGCGGAAGCGGCGCTGCGCAATCTGCGCGAGACCCAGAATTCGCTGATCGAGGCGGAAAAGCTCGCTGCCCTCGGGCGGCTGGTGGCGGGCGTCGCCCACGAGGTCAACAACCCCGTCGGCATCAGCCTGACGGTGGCTTCGTCGCTGGAGCGCAAGACCGCCTTGTTCTCCGCCGAAGTCGCCCGCGGCGATCTGCGGCGGTCGAGCCTGACCGATTTCCTCGAGGCCAGCCGTGATGCCTCCTCGCAGCTGGTGGCCAATCTCAACCGCGCCGCTGAACTGATCACCTCGTTCAAGCAGGTCGCCGCCGACCGCAACTACTCGGATCAGCGCACCTTCGACCTCGGCGATCTCACCGAGCAGGTCGTGATGAGCCTTCGGCCGGGCTTGAGAAAGCATAATCTGACGCTGACCGTCGACTGCCAGCCCAACCTCATCATGAACTCCTATCCCGGGCCCTATGGCCAGGTGCTCACCAACCTGTTTCTCAATTCGGTGGCGCACGCATTTCCGGACGGCAAGGCCGGGCAGGTCGATATCCAGGTGCGGGAGTCAGGCAAGGACAATGTCGAGATCATCTTCTCCGACAACGGAATCGGCATGAGCCTCGACGTCCGGCGCCGGGCGTTCGATCCGTTCTTCACTACCCGTCGCGACCAGGGCGGCACTGGGCTCGGCCTGCATATCGTCTACAGCATCGTGACCAACCGGTTGGGCGGCCGGCTCGACCTCGATTCGGAGCCGGGCGGCGGCACGCGGATCCAGATCATCCTGCCCCGGGTCGCGCCGTTGGAGCAGGCTGCGGAATGACGCGCATTTCGCAAAAGGGGATAGAGGTTCTGCGATCAGAATACGCGCAGCCAGGAAGGAGTTTGCTAGTCGACGTCGGCCAGCTTGTGCAGCGTCGCGCCGAAGATCTGGCTGGCCTTTCCGACCAGCGCGGTGCCGTTCATGACGCCTCGCGTGTCGGTGAAGGTGCCGGACACGCCGATGCCGACCGGACTGGGGCCGCCGAACAACGGGTTGGCATCGGGGCTGGACGTGTGACGCTGGACAAGCACCTCGCCCTTGAAGGTATCGTCCTTCACCGTGTAGCTGCCGGTGTAGAACAGATACGCGTCACCGCCGAGGATCTTGCCGTCGCGGAACAGGATCACGCCGCTGCCCTTGCCCGTGCGGCCATCCTGCAGGCTGACATGGATCGAATACAGTCCGTTTTTCATGATGTTCCGATTCCGACGCCCGTTGTCCCCCGGAGTCGGCGGCTAGTTATGCCAAAGCGGGGCACGCAGCGTCAACGCGGCAGCTTGACCGCACCCGACAGCAGACGCTCAAATTCTGCCAAATCGTGTAGCACTGCGATGATGGCGGCGTTGGTGGCGGCCAAGTTGGCCCGCGAAATGCATAGTCTTTGTTGCACCGGCCGGTGGGTGCTGGAGCAAGGGACAGGTGACCAACTGGATCGATTCCGGCGGCGATGCGTTGCCACCACATGCTGACGAAAACATCCGGCCGAACGGGGACCGCCGCCGCGCGGTTCGCTGCAAGACGCGGCTCAGTATCAGTAGTGCGATATTGCTCTCGGTGCTGGCGTCCGATGTCGGAACAGCCCGCGACCGCGGCCAGTTCGCCAACGCCAATCCCGAGCTGAAAGCGTGGTTCGAAAGCCTGAAGAGCGGCAAGGGACCCTGCTGTTCGGAGGCCGACGGCACCGCGATCAGCGATGCGGACTGGGAGTCACGCGGTGGCCATTATCGGGTGCGGATCGAAGGCGAGTGGGTCGATGTGCCGGAAGAAGCCGTCATCACCGAACCCAACCGCGTCGGCCGCACCATGGTCTGGCCGATCCGCGGCTATCTCGGGCTGACGATCCGCTGCTTCATGCCGGGCAGCATGACCTAGGCGCGTCGCAACCTCACGCGTATTTCTGGTCGCGCTCCAACAGCTCGATCGAGATGCCCTGCGGCCCGCGGATGAAGCAGATGCGCACGCCCGGCCGGATCGTGGTGGGTTCCTTGGTGAACTCGACGCCCTTCGCCTTGATCTCGGCGGCGACCGCATCAATGTCCTTCACCGTCAGCCCGAAATGATCGAGCCCCTGATAGGGCGTCACCGGCGGGGTGTTGACGCCGTCGCCCGCCGCGACCGCTGCGATGAACACATTGGCGCCGCCCAGCTTGACGTCGATCCGCCCGGGGCCGCGGACGATCTCGCCGCCGAGGATATTTTCCAGCCAGGCGGCCGTGGCCTCGGGGTCGGGACTACGCAGATGGACGTGATCCCAGGTGACGATCGGCATTGTTGGTCTCCCCGTTGGCTGCAGCACCGACAATTTTAGCGGCCGCATTCCGGCAAGACCATCCCTCCGGTGCGGACCTTTGCGGGCGAATTGGGATGCATTCCAATGTTGACACATTTGGATGGAACCATTGCCGGGTTTCGTGGATTGACCGGATGCTAGCAGCGCCGATTGACGGTGCAGTGCAGCAGCCAGCTTCGTTTCGCCGCTGTCGATGGCATGACATGAACGCAGGGCTTGATCGCATCGAATCGAACAGGCTTGCCGGGCTCGCGAAGCTCGCCGGGTTTCGCGGCCGTTCAGGAGGGCCCGAAGGCAAGACCTTCACGCCGGGATTTATCGGCGTGCTGGCCATCCTGATCGCCGGACTGGGGGCATGGGTGCTGTCCAGCAATGGCAGCAACACCGCTGAAAGCGAACCGCTGAGCCTCGCAGCGGCGGTTGCGAGCGAACCGGCACCGCCGCCCAGCACGGACCTCGGGCTGGACCTGTCCCTGCCCAACCAGGCGGCGAGCCCAGCCGATCCCCCAATCGAAGCGGCTCCCGTGGACGGGTTGAGGATCGCATCGCAGTCCTGGCGAAGGGGCGGCTTGGGGTCGAAGGCCCTGGTAACCCTGACGCTCCGCAACGGCAACGATTACGCGGTCAAGGACATCGAGATCTTCTGCTCGTTTGCCCGCCGGGACGGCAGCCACCTGACCGACCGCAAGCGCATCATTCCCGACACCATCGCCATGAAGAGCCGGAAAACCTTCGCGCGCCTGCATGTCGGCTTCGTCAACATTAGCGCGAATCAAGCGAAGTGCTCGCTGGTCACGGCCAGCCGCATCTGATTCGATCTTCACGAAAAGTTAACCGCTCGCAAAAAATTGGCCCTGCGGGTGAACCGTGCGGGCAGCTTCGGAACTAATTATGTAACCAGCAGTTGAGAGAACGATCCGTGTGGTTCCCGCATGGACGGAGCGGTCCTTGAGATGCCCGTAGCACGATACTTCTTCTATGTCGGCGGAGTGCTGCTGGCGCTGCTGTTCGCGGTTGACGCGTACGTGCCGAAGGAGCCGGTGGTGAGTGCGGCGATCGCGGCGGCGCCGATCGAGAATCCCACCCTGAGGATCCGCTCCGACCGGAAATGGCCGGAGCGTGTCGTATACGATACCAGCGTTCCCACCATCGTTCCGCCGCCGGCTGCGATAATCGAGGCTGCCGCCGCGGTTCCACAGCCGGTTGCCGAAATGTCGGCCAAGGCGCGCGTGCGGGAGTCGTTTGCGCAGTTCAGGCCGGCCGATGTTTCGAAGCCTGATGCCAAGCCGCATCCGAAGCGCAAGATTGCCAAGATCCGGGCGGCCCCACCGCCGATGTCGACGCCGATGATGCGGGTGGCGCAACGCCCGAATTTTGGATTCTTTACCAGTACCTGGTGAGGCAAGGCGTTGTAACGATCTCGCTGCTGCTGGCGCGCTCGGAGTGATTCGAATTCTGCCAATAACGCCCTGAAAACAAATCAATTTCGTCACGCTGCGTTGATCCGTGCGCTCGTCGGCGGTCGGAGAAGGGCTTCGGTCTCAGCTCTTGCCGCCCCAAGGATGGGGCTATGCTTCCGGGCGCCGGACTAGCTCAATAGCCGCGGCGATACCGCCGGTCGCGTCCTCCCGGCGACGCTGTTGCGCCCGCGTAAAACGGGTTGACGATGCACTGGGCGGGGAGGCCCGATGCGGCCTGGGCGCACTGTGCCAGCGAGGTATAGGCGCATTCGAAATGCTCACCGCCGAACATTTCGATGACCTTGAGGCAGACCGGATAGTTCGGATTATACGTCTGGGCGCGAGCTGACGGCGTCGCCGAAACCGTCGCAATCGCCAAGATCGCCAGAGCCAGAATGCGCATTAGAATCTCCATCGGGATTGACGGCACCATATCTCACACTCGCTGCGCCCAGTCACGCTCCGCGCGGCCTCGGCGTATTCGTGGGCCAGCTCGATGTCGTCATCGGTGTGGCCCGGATTCGCGCCCATGCCTCCCGGAACGGTAGCTTGGCAGCTCCAGCGCCGCCGATGGCGCGCTCGGAGAGATTCGAACTCCCGACCCTCGGAATCGAAATCCGATGCTCTATCCAGCTGAGCTACGAGCGCGTGCGTGGCTCGCTTACCAGACTTGTCCCGACAGGGCCAGCAGAGCGCCTCCGGACCCGGCCTGAGGGCCTGCGCGTCCCGGAATCGGATTGGTCTTCACTCAAGAGGCGACCGGATGAGGGGAAATTGCGTTGCCGCGCCTGCGGTCCGGCCATCGCCAGGGGGCCCGATCCGGCGCCAATTGACGCCTGAATGGGGGAAAATCGCCTGCGGATGCCCATTTTTGGTCCAATCCGGATGCTTAACGGAATCCCAACACACTAACGCCAGAGTCCTGCCCTCTGGTCCTCTGGCGGACCGGATTTCCCGGGTCCCGACAGGCTCTATCCGCGTCCGATCGATTCATGCGCATCACGCTCTTGCCTCTGCTGTTGCTCTCGCTGCTGGCCATAACGCCGGCACGCGCCGATCTGCACATCACCCGCGATCACGGCGGCTACGTCACCGAATACAAGGCGAAGTACGAGCGAATCCGCGACCGCAAGGAGCGCGTCATCATCGACGGCATCTGCAATTCGGCCTGCACCCTGGTGTTCGGCATCGTGCCGATGAACAAGGTGTGTGTGACGCCGCGGGCCAGCCTCGGCTTCCACCAGGCCTATTACGACAAGGCGTTTACCTTCGGTATCAAGGTCACCAGTGCGGAGGGGACATCCGATCTGATGTCCTACTACCCGCGGCCCGTGAAGGACTGGATCCGCCGCAACGGCGGGCTGACCACCGAGATGAAGAAGATCAAGAACGGGACCGAACTCTGGAAGATCGTCGACCCCTGTCCAGAAGAGTTCTGATCCCCTCAGGCCAGGTCAATCGTTCCTGACATCACCGGCACACAGCGGCCGCCGATCCAGGTCGCGGTAACCGCACCGTTTTTCTTCTCGGCCTGCGCCTGCAAAATGCTCGGCCGTCCCATCTCGACGCCTTGCGCGATCGTCTTCGACAACAAGAGGTTCGCCTCCGGGCGCAGACTGGCGAGCAGGCCGATCAGCGCGACGTTGGCAGCGCCGGTCGCCGGATCCTCGGGAATGTTAAGGTGTGGTGCAAACATCCGCGCGCGGATGTCGATGTCACCCTCTTGGACCTGCGCATAGATCATGATGCTGACGACGGGGTGCTTGGCGACTTCGAGCCGGAACACGTCGGCGTTCGGGTTTGCCCCGAGCAGCGCAGTGCGGCCCTTCAATTCGGCGAGGATGAAAGGGGCGCCGCAGGACGCGATGCATGGGCGATGATGGGCCGTCTCGATATCGGCGAGCGAAATCCCGCACGCTGATGCCACCAGTTCGCCCGCAACCTCCGCGCCGACCGCGAGCGGCTGCGGTGCCGCGACCTTTGATCCCACCGCCGTCGCGCCATCTCGCAAGATATCGATCGGGACCAGGCCGGCTTTTTCCTCGAAGATGACACGGTCGCCGCTGACAGGCCGGCCGTAACTGACGCCGGAGCGCGCCAGCACGAAGGCCGTGCCGACATTGGGGTGGCCGGCGAACGGCATCTCGCTGCGCGGGGTGAAGATCCGCACTTCGGCCGTGTGCGCGGGGTCCTTCGGGGGCAGCACGAAGGTGGTCTCCGCCAGATTGAATTCGGCGGCGATGGCCTGCATCTGCCCGGTCGACAATCCCTCGGCGTTGAGGACGACGGCAAGCGGATTGCCCACGAATTGCGTGCCGGTGAACACATCGACTGTCTGAAATTGCGGGCGCATCTTAGCTCCTATCTAGAAGGTCACCACGCCGCGGATCGACTCGCCGCGCTTCATCAGTTCGAACGCGTTGTTGATCTCGGCAAAGGGCATCACGTGGGTGATCATCGGGTCGATCTGGATCTTGCCCTGCATGTACCAGTCGACGATCTTGGGTACGTCGGTGCGGCCGCGCGCGCCGCCGAAGGCGGTGCCTTTCCAGACCCGGCCGGTCACCAGTTGGAACGGCCGCGTTGAAATCTCCGCGCCTGAAGGCGCGACCCCGATGACGATCGATTGGCCCCAGCCGCGGTGACAGGCTTCCAGCGCCTGCCGCATCACCGTGACGTTGCCGGTGCAGTCGAAGGTGTAGTCGGCGCCGCCGATCTGGTCGGCGCCGGATTTGGTCATGTCGACGAGGTGAGGGACGAGGTCCTTGCCGAGTTCTTTCGGGTTGACGAAATGGGTCATGCCGAAGCGTTCGCCCCAAGCCTTGCGGTCGTTGTTGATGTCGACGCCGATGATCATGTCGGCGCCGGCCAGCCGCAAGCCCTGCAGCACGTTGAGCCCGATGCCGCCGAGGCCGAATACAATGGCCTTGGCGCCTTGCTCGACCTTGGCGGTGTTGATGACTGCGCCGATGCCTGTGGTGACGCCGCAGCCAATGTAGCAGACCTTGTCGAACGGCGCGTCCTCGCGGATCTTGGCCACCGCGATCTCGGGCAGCACCGTGTAGTTCGCAAACGTCGAGGTGCCCATGTAGTGATGGACGGGCTTGCCTCCAAGCGAGAACCGCGAGGTGCCGTCGGGCATCAGGCCCTGGCCTTGCGTGGCGCGGATCGCGGTGCAGAGATTGGTTTTGCGCGACAGGCAGGACGGGCATTGCCGGCATTCCGGCGTATAGAGCGGAATGACGTGGTCGCCTTTCTTCACGCTGGTCACGCCTTTGCCGATATCGACCACGACGCCGGCACCTTCATGGCCGAGAATCGCGGGAAACAGGCCTTCGGGATCAGCGCCGGAAAGGGTGAATTCGTCGGTGTGGCAGACGCCGGTGGCCTTGATTTCGAGCAGCACTTCGCCCTCGCGCGGGCCGTCGAGCTGGACGGTGGTGATCTCCAGCGGCTTGCCGGCGGCGACAGCGACGGCGGCGCGAACATCCATGGCATTCCTCGTTTCATCGATCTGCGTTTTCCGGCGAGCGGGCCCGCGGGATTCTGGATTGCCGGATAGCATATGTTCAGGCAATCAGGGCCGCAAATGAGCAGAGACCTCGAAAATTTGGCCGCGCGCGCGGCGCCGGCGATTTTTGTCGTGCTCTGGAGTACCGGCTTCATCGGCACCAAATACGTCATTCACAATGCCGACCCGCTGACCTATCTGGCGCTCCGCATGGCTGTCGTGGTCGGGTTGATGGCGGTTATCGTCGCAATCGCCCGCCCGGCATGGCCCAACCGCACCGAGATCGGCCATAGCATCGTCGCCGGTATCTTGGTGCATGGGTTCTATCTCGGCGGCACCGCGGTCGCGATTTCGCTTTCGATTCCGGCAGGGCTTTCGGCGCTGATTCCCGGCCTGCAGCCGATCCTGACGTCGACCATCGCGAACCGCTGGCTGGGCGAGCGCGTCACGCCGTTGCAATGGTCGGGGTTGCTGCTCGGGCTCGCCGGCGTGGTGCTGATCCTGCACGATCGTCCAATGAGCGGGCAGGCGGGCTGGGGCTGGTTTGCCTCCGCGGTCTCGCTGGTCAGCATCACGCTCGGGACCTTGTACCAGCGGCGCTATTGCGGCCGGATCGACTGGCGCAGCGGCAATCTCGTGCAGTACGCGGCCGTGGCGGTGTTCTTCACCGCCGGAGCATTCATGTTCGAGAACCGCGTGGTTCACTGGACGGCCGAGTTCACCCTGGCGCTGGCATGGCTCGCGGTGGTGCTGTCGATCGGATCGATCGGGCTGTTGTACTGGCTGATCCGGCGCTCGGCGGTGACCTCGGTGGCGAGCCTGTTCTATCTGGTGCCGGCGGTGACCGCGATCATGGCCTATGTGCTGTTCGACGAGCGGCTGGACACGATTGCTATCGTCGGCATGGTGGCCTGCGCCGCCGCGGTATTTCTGGTCAACCGGCGTGCGTGACGAGATTCGCTTGAGTCCACAAGCCTCCGGGCTTTCACGCGGAGGCTTGTGCGGAATGGGTGCCGGTGATCAGCGCTTCGCACTCAACTACCGCGCACAGTCGCATAGGCCTTGAGCGCGCGCTCGCGTCCTCGTTTGTGAAGGCGCGTGTTGGCTCCGCGCTCGGACTCAGAGGTCGGCGACATGCTGGGCGAGATCAGGCTGGCGCCCGCGATCCTGTCCTACCCGCTCTATGTGGCCGGCGTTCTGATTTTCGTCAGCGGCTCGGCCGCCGCGACCTCGCAATCGACGCTGCTGTACGGTGCGTTGTTCGGATTGTTCTGCTATGCGACCTTCGATCTGACGTCGCTGGCGCTGCTCAAGCACTGTGCTGGCCGGCCGCCATTGTCGACGTGAGCTGGGGATCGTTCGTGACCGCTCTATCGTCGACCGCGGGCTTGCTGATCGCCAACTGGGTTGCGCCGAAGGTTTGACTCCCGTCATTCCGGGTCTGGTGCAGGCGCACCACCCCGGAATGACAGCCTCGAGTGCGTTACTTCGCCCGCAGTGACGACCCCGGGTCCTTACTTCGGCTGCGGCACGATCCGCAGGTAAGGCTTCGGCGCTTTCCAGCCCTGCGGATAGATCGTCTTGGCCTCGTCGTCGCTGACAGAGCCGGCGATGATGACGTCTTCGCCCGGCTTCCAGTCGGCCGGCGTCGCGACGCGATGCTTGGCGGTCATCTGCATGGAATCGATCACGCGCAGGATTTCCTGGAAATTGCGTCCTGTCGTCATCGGATAGACCAGCAGCAGTTTGATCTTCTTGTCCGGCCCAATGATGAAGACGTTGCGGACGGTCTGGTTGTCGGCGGCGGTACGGGTGGCGACGTCACCCGAAGTGGCGGCCGGCAGCATGTCGTAGAGCTTCGATACCTTGAAATCGGTGTCGCCGATCATCGGATAGTTCGGCGCCGCGCCCTGCGTCTCCTTGATGTCTTCGGACCACTTCGCGTGGTTGGTCACGGGATCGACGCTCAGCCCCATCAGCTTGACGCCGCGCTTGTCGAATTCCGGCTTCAGCTTGGCCAGCGCGCCGAGCTCGGTGGTGCAGACCGGTGTGAAATCCTTGGGGTGCGAGAACAGGAGCGCCCAGCTGTTGCCGATCCAGTCATGGAATTTAATTTTACCTTCGGTGGTTTCAGCCTCGAAATCCGGGGCTACAGCGCCAATCTGGAGAGCCATTTTACGACCTCATGTCCTTTAAGTTACAGGTAAATTCGTCTTTGCCAGTATAGTAGGCCGCACGTCCGATGTGAACGGCCGGCAGGCAAAAGGGTAGATCCTTCTCCGGGAGCGGAAACTCCTAGCATCTTCTTGCGATCAGCGCGCGTGCGGCGAAAAGACCGCAGCGGCGGCAAATGTCCCGGTTGCCCCGATATTGCCTTTTATGCCGCCCATCACCCCGGGCCCGGTTGCGATCGGGATCCGTGACGGATGTCACAGCGACTAATCGGCAACCAACTAAAAAACTCGCGAGCGAAGTTTCGAATCATTAACCACTCGTTTACGCCCGCGTGAAATTGCTCAACCAGAACAAGAAAATGAGAAGTGCACCAATGTCTGCTTCTGCCGGAATACTTGCCGACCGTCTCGGCGCCTTTGAGCCGTCCGACATCTCCTGCCGCGATACCGCAGCGCTTGCGCTGGCCGTCGTGCGCGATGGCGTGATCACCGGCGAGGGCCCCACCACCAAGGGCCGCGTTCATTTTTCCCGCGCGCTGGATGCCGATGACGCCGCCTGGTGCGCGCGCATCCTGACTGCGACCGCCGTTGAGCATCAGCCGGTCAGCCGTGCCGAAGCCGAGACGCTGTTCGAGATCAATGATGCCGCCGCCGAGCGTAGCGACGACGGGGTGTTCGACGATTTGCTGGCCAAGGCCGTCGTACACCATGCGGCGTCCGCCTCCGGCCTGCCGGTGCCGCCGCGCACGGTCGCGCTGTCGCCGGAAACCTCGATCGAAAGCTGGGCGCCAACCCAGGCAGTCGGCGTCGATATCGAAGTGCTGCAGTGGATCGCAAGCCAGATGCGCGGCAAGCGCCGCAGCAACCGCACACTGATGAGGATGGTCGCCACCATCGTCGGCGCCGCGACGCTGCCGCTGCTGCCGAACGTGTTCGACATCGGGATGTAACGGCGCGCGAAATGCGCCGCGCCCGACGCCGATCCAGCGCAACACGGCGGTGATTGGTTGCTGCGTTCGCAGCGGCGCCGGATGCGGATTTAGTTGTCAAACAGCCTCTGTGCCTTCTTCACCTCTCCCCGCAAGCGCGGCGAGGTGAAGAGGTGCAAACTTGACTTCGCGATCTCGCGGCGCAATCCGCCCGAGGTTTGTCATCAATTTCCTTACCCTCTCAATCAGAGGGCGCAGGGAATGCCGGGCGCCCGATGCGCCCGATAGCCGCGTGTGCAATGATAGTGGTAGCGCGCACACGCGTTAGTCAGGTCACACCGGAATCACCCGGCATTCCCCGCGCAATGGTTTTACGGTTTCCTTCGCGCTCTTCCGGAGCCCGGCTATCCGTCACTTACCTTTCGCGCCGCAATTATACGCCTTCCGAAATCCCGCAGCCTGGGCATCTTCCTCCGAGCAGAACCAGCGGTCCGGCTCCGTCAAACCAGGGTAGCTGCGGCAGCCCTGCAAGTGATAGACACCGCGATTGCCGGTGACGCGGGCGCGCACGGCAAATTTACCCTTGATGTTGCATCCCGACGGCATCACCGGTTGCTCGGGAAACAGCACCGCGCGTATCTCGCGGTCTTTGTCCGTCCTGCAGGAATCGCCGAGCAAGGCGCCGTCCTTCCGCCCGCGGCGGAATTCGGACGGCGCGACAAAGCAGCCTTTCCAAAGTCCCTGGCGTCTGTCCTTGGCGCCGGCTTCGTCCTCCCTGAAGCGTCCCTTTGCGGCGGGATCGAAATTCAGCGCGAAGCCTTGGCGCACCACGAGCTGGTTCAAGCTGGTGGTTTCGCCCACAACGGTGCAAACGCCGATGCGCCGCTTCTTGTAGGCCGGATCCGCACCCAGATCGCCGCAGCGGATCTCGCGGCCGCCGCTCAATTTGGCCAGTTGATCGCGCGCTTCAGCGCCGCAAGCCCAGGTATCGGCGTGCTCGTCGATGCACATCTGGTCGAGCTCAGGGGCATCGATTCCGTCGAGCCGGTAGGTGACGCCGGCGAGCTGAAGCGTGCCGCCGTCCTTGACGACGGCGCTGGCGGCCCAGCTATGGCTTGCCGAGAAGACCGCGAGGATCAAGATAAGAAAGCGCATATTGACCGTTGCCTCTATTTGGTTTTGCTTTGCGAACGGATTGTTGCATCCGTCGCGGCGCGCCGGACTGCGGCCCCGGAATCTGCGGGAAACGTTATGGTAAGTCCGCGCGCTGATCGAGGGGCCTCTTGGTCGTCGAGGCGCGCTTTCGCTGCCAAAGTTGGGAATAACCGGACTGCGCAGCCGACGTCGGGACAAGAATCCGGTATTGGCGGTGCGCACCGTGGCGGGAGTGTTGGGCAGGATGAACGCCATCTATTTCGATCTCGACGGGACGCTGACGGATCCAAAACCCGGAATTACCCGTTCGATCCAATATGCTCTCGCCAGGCTCGATCGGGCGGTTCCGGCGGAAGATGAATTGACCTGGTGCATCGGCCCGCCGCTGCATGCCAGCCTGAAAAAGCTGCTCGGCGCCGACGATCTGGCCGACAGGGCGCTGTCGCTTTATCGTGAGCGGTTCGCCGACATCGGTATCTTCGAAAACCACGTCTATCCCGGCATCGAGGACACCTTGTCCGCGCTGGCCCGGTCGGGCCGGCGCCTGTTTGTGGCGACCAGCAAAGCCAACATCTATGCCGAGCGCATTATCGATCACTTCAAATTGCGGGTCTATTTCGAACGCGTTTTCGGTGCCGAACTGGATGGCACGCGTTCCGACAAGACTGACCTGTTGGGCCATGCCCTGCAGTCCATGCGCATCGACCCGTCTCAGGCCATGATGATCGGAGACCGCAGCTACGACATGGTTGGCGCGAGAAACAACGGAATGACCGCCGTCGGCGTCCTCTACGGCTACGGCAGTGAAGCGGAACTGCGCGATGCGGGAGCGCATCATGTTTGCGCCACGCCCCGGGGATTGCTCAATCACACCGGTTAATCGAGCCCCTTCGGGGCGACGTTCAAGAAGGCCCTTTGTCTCGATACGGGATTTTGCCTGTTTGTCTGCCCTGCGACGGGGCCGGATCGGATATTAAATCCCGTTCCAAGGCGGATTTCGGTCTCATAAACCGTTGCCTCCGTTGAGTTTTGCTGTACGACGGGGAATTGTTACCGCCGCCCCCGCATGCCAGATTGCGGGTGAGGATCCCGCCCAAAGGTTGCAAGCAAGAAAACATGTTCAAACGAATTCTGATCGCCAACCGCGGCGAGATCGCCTGCCGGATCATCAAGACCGCCCGCCGTATGGGGATCGATACGGTCGCGGTCTATTCCGAGGCCGACCGGGACGCGCTGCATGTGGAAATGGCGGACGATGCCGTATTGATCGGATCACCGGCGGCGGCCGAAAGCTACCTCGTGATGGAGAAGATCATCGAGGCCTGTCGCAAGTCCGGCGCCGAGGCCGTGCATCCCGGCTACGGGTTCCTGTCGGAGCGAGAATCCTTCCCGCGGGCGCTCAGCGAGGCCGGGATCGTCTTCATCGGTCCCAATGCCGGCGCGATCGCCGCGATGGGCGACAAGATCGAGTCCAAGAAGGCGGCTGCCAAGGCCGACGTCTCGACGGTACCCGGTTTCCTCGGCGTCATCGAGGACGAAAAGCATGCGGTGAAGATCGCCGACGCCATCGGCTATCCCGTGATGATCAAGGCTTCCGCCGGCGGCGGTGGCAAGGGCATGCGGATCGCACATTCGACGTCGGAAGTCGCCGAAGGTTTCGGGCTCGCGAAGGCGGAAGCCAAATCGTCGTTCGGCGACGACCGCGTGTTCATCGAGAAATTCATCGTCGATCCCCGCCACATCGAAATCCAGGTGTTAGGGGATAAGCACGGCAACGTGGTCTATCTCGGCGAGCGCGAGTGTTCGATCCAGCGCCGCAATCAGAAGGTGATCGAGGAAGCGCCGTCGCCGCTACTGGACGAGACCACCCGCCGCCAGATGGGCGAGCAGGCGGTCGCGCTCGCCAAAGCGGTGAACTACGATTCCGCCGGCACCGTCGAATTCGTCGCCGGGCAGGACAAGAGCTTCTACTTCCTGGAGATGAACACGCGGCTGCAGGTCGAGCATCCCGTGACCGAATTGGTCACCGGCATCGATCTGGTCGAGCAGATGATCCGGGTGGCGGCGGGCGAAAAACTGTCGCTGGCGCAAAAGGACGTCACGCTGACTGGGTGGGCGGTCGAATCGCGGGTCTATGCGGAAGACCCGTTCCGCAACTTCCTGCCCTCGATCGGGCGGCTGGTGAAATACCGTCCGCCGATCGAGAGCTCGATCGACGGCATCACTGTCCGCAACGATACCGGCGTGCAGGAAGGCGGCGAGATCTCGATCTTCTACGATCCGATGATCGCCAAGCTGGTGACGCACGCGCCATCGCGCGCCGCCGCCATCGAGGCGCAGTCGACCGCGCTCGATTCATTTTACGTCGAGGGCATTCGGCACAACATTCCGTTCCTGTCGGCGCTGATGAATCATCCGCGCTGGCGCGGCGGCAAGCTTTCCACCGGCTTCATCGCTGAGGAATTTCCGAAGGGTTTTGCGGTTCGCGTGCCCGAAGGCGAGATCGCCCGCAGGCTGGCCGCGGTCGGCGCCGCCATCGACCATGTGCTCGGCGAGCGCAAGCGGCAGATTTCCGGCCAGCTGACCGGCCGGCTGGTGCAGCGCGAGCGCCGCCGCGCGGTCTGGCTCGACCGCAACGAGATCGCGCTCGATATCGTCCGCGAAGCCAGCGGTATCGTGGTGCGCTTCGTCGATGCCGACGGCACACCGCGCAATCCGCATCATCTGGTCTCGCCGTGGACGCCGGGCGATCCGGTTTGGCAGGGCACCATCGACGGCCATCTGGTGGCGATGCAGGTGCGCCCGATCCCCAACGGCATCCGCCTCGCGCATCAGGGGTTCGAGGTCGCGGTCAATGTCTTCACCGAATCCGAGGCGACGGCGGCGCGGCTGATGCCGATTGCGACCGCATCCGATACCGGCAAGAAACTGCTGTGTCCGATGCCAGGACTGGTGGTGTCGATCGCGGTGGCCGAAGGCCAGGAAGTCAAGGCCGGCGAAACATTGGCCGTGGTGGAAGCGATGAAGATGCAGAACGTGCTGCGCGCTGAGCGCGACGGCACGGTCAAGAAGATCCACGCCGCCGCCGGCGCCACGCTGGCGGTGGATGCGCTGATCCTGGAATTCTCCTGATGCCGTCATTCCGGGGCGATGCCAACGGATCGCGCGAATGCGCGCCCGATGACAGGCTCCGCGTCGAACTACGATGTGCAATTGCACATCGGAGAATCTCGAGATTCCCCGGTGCGCAATTGCGCACCTGGGGTCTGGTGCTTGCGCACCATCCCGGAATGACGAAGTTCAATAGAGGTGACAAATGGCCTTCCGGAAGCGCCGCGAAGCTTTGCGCTCGATCCTGTCGGGATCGGCGTGCATCCGCCCCGGCTCGGTCTATGACGCGGTTTCGATCCGTATCGCTGAGGACCTCGGTTTCGAGCTCGGCATGTTCGGCGGTTCGGTGGCTTCGCTCGCGGTGTTAGGGGATCCCGACATCGCGCTGATTACGCTGACCGAACTGGCCGAACAGATGCGCCGGATGTCGCGCGCGGCAAGCTTGCCGGTGCTGGTCGATGCCGACCATGGCTACGGTAACGCGCTCAATGTCCGACGCACGGTGCAGGAACTGGAGGCAGCGGGCGCCGCCGGCCTCACCATCGAGGATACCCTGCTGCCGCAGGCTTGCGGGGAGACGAAAACTCAGCTGATTTCGCTGGAGGAGGGCGTCGGCAAGATGAAGGCGGCGCTGGACGGGCGCGGCGATCCCTCACTCGTCATCATGGGGCGCACCGGGGCGGTGTCGGTGACCTCGATCGAGGATGCGATCGCGCGCGCCCGGGCCTATGAGGCGACCGGCGTCGATGCCTTGTTCTTCACGGGGGTGAATACGCGGGGCGAACTGGAAGCCATCGCAGCCGCCACCCGGCTACCAATCGTGCTGGGCGGCGCGCCCGAGGAGATGACCGAGCCCGCTTACCTCGCGGGCCAAAGGGTGCGGATCGCCCTGCAAGGCCATGCGCCGTTCGCCGCCGCTACGTTAGCTGTTTACGAGACGCTTAAAGCGTTGCGCGAGGGCCAGTCGCCCAAGGCCTTGAAAGGCCTTGCCTCGTCCGGACTAACCGGCCGCGTCATGCGTGAGGCGGATGTAAAGGCGCGCAGCGCCGAATTCCTGGGTCTCAAGAACTTGGGGCTCAAGAATTAGATGAGCGGCGCGATCCGTCAGGTGACGGTGCGGGGCCGGGTGCAGGGGGTCGGTTATCGGGCCTGGGTCGAGCACCGGGCGAGGGGGGTGCAAAGTCTGGAGGGATGGGTGCGCAACCGCAGGGACGGCAGCGTCGAGGCGCTGTTTGCCGGGCCGGCGGATGTCGTGGCGGATTTGATCGCAGCATGCCGGCGTGGTCCGTCATCGGCGCGCGTCGAGTCCGTGACGGAAGAACCCGCCGGTTCCGACGCGCTGAATTTGCGGCGGCCGGGCGAGCGGTTTTCGGTGCTGCCGACGATCTAGGATAGGTCACGCATGACGTACTTCATTGTCAAATGCCTGTTGTCGGGACTGATCGTCGCGATTGTTTCCGAAGTGGCAAGGCGCAGTCCTGCTCTCGGCGCGCTGGTCGTGTCACTGCCTTTGGTGTCCTTGCTGGGTATCCTTTGGCTCTGGCGCGATACCGGAGATATCGAGCGCATTGCCGATCATGCCCAGTCGACCTTTTGGTATGTGCTGCCATCGCTTCCGATGTTCCTGGTGTTGCCTGCGATGCTGCGGGCCGGTGTGGGCTTTTGGCCGAGCATTGGCGCAAGCTGCGTGCTGACGATGGCGCTGTACCTCGTCACCGCATGGGCTCTGTCCAAGTCCGGGATCAGTCTCTGACGTCAGGTCGAACCGCTAGACCGCCGTGGCTGTGTGCTATCGAAACATGGAAGCCGATCCATGCTGCCCTTTACGCCCGAGCAATTCCTCATCGTGTTCGTGAACTACAATCATGCGATCTGGCCGATCCAGATCGCAGCCTATCTGCTCGGCGGCATCGCGGTCACATCGCTGTTCCTGACAACACCGGCGTCAGATCGCGTTATCGCCGGTATTCTGGCGGCGATGTGGCTGTGGACCGGATTTTTCTATCACGGGATTTGGTTCGCCGTGATCAACAAGGCCGCCTATGTCTTTGCCGCGCTGTTCATGGTCCAGGGCTGCTATTTCATCTATGCCGGCGTGTATCGCCATCAACTTCGTTTCGGCCTGCGCCGCGGCCTGGCGGCTTGGGCGGGTGCGGCGTTCGTGGCCTACGCCGCCGCCGTCTATCCATTGATCGGCGTGGCGACAGGCCATCCTTATCCTGCGATGCCGATGTTTGGCGTCACGCCGTGCCCGGTGACGATCTTCACCTTCGGGATGCTGCTGCTGACGGTGGGTCCGGTACTGCGCGGGCTTCTCGTTATTCCCGTTGTCTGGTCGTTGATCGGCGGCAGCGCCGCCATCCTTCTCAACGTGCCGCAAGACTGGCTTCTCCTGCTCAGCGGCTGCATCGCGGTGCCTCTGATGGTGGTCTGCGACCGGCGGGCGATACAGGGTGTCATACCAACGGCCCGAAACTTTGACTCATTTGGGATTCCCAAATCAGTGAAACTCTGACTCGATGCTTGCTTTTGAGAGGAGCGGCCTCGATGGGAGCGGCGGTATCGATCACCCGACTTGATCTGACGGCTTCGGAGCTTCGCAAGGCGGCGAGCGGGGAGAAGAATAGTGCCGCGGCGCGTCGGATACTTGCGCTTGCGCTGGTTCTCGATGGCCTGGACCGCAAAACGGCGGCCGAAACCTGCGGTATGGACCGTCAGACCTTGCGGGACTGGGTGCACCGTTACAACGCCGCGGGACTGGCCGGGCTTCGCAATCTCAAGTCGCCAGGTCCCGGATCAAAACTCACGGCGCGGCAGCAGGCCGAATTGGCCGAGCTTGTCGAGGCCGGCCCCGACCCTGCGGTGCACGGGGTAGTGCGTTGGCGGCGGGTCGATCTGCGCGACGAATTGCAGCGGCGCTTCGGTGTTGCGCTCCACGAGCGTTCGATCGGGAAGGTTCTGGCCAAGCTCGGCTACCGCAAACTGTCGGTAAGGCCCCGCCACCCACAGGCTGACGAAGAAGCCCAGGAGACGTTTAAAAAAAATTCGCCGCGACAGTCACGGCGCAAATCCCCGACCGTGCCAAAGGCAAGCCGATCGAAATCTGGTTCCAGGATGAGGCCCGGATCGGCCAGCAGGGCACGCTGACCCGCGTCTGGGCCAAGCGTGGAACGAGGCCCCGCGCGCCGCACGACCAACGCTACGACTGGGTCTACCTGTTCGGCGCGGCCTGTCCGCAACGTCGCGTCGCAGCAGGGCTGGTCATGCCGGCGGCGAACGCCGAGACCATGTCGCTGCATCTGACTGCGATTGGCCGCAAGGTGGCGGCAGGTAGCCACGCCGCTCTCGTCCTCGATGGCGCCGGCTATCACATCGCTGCCGCGCTCACGATCCCCGACAACATCACTCTCGTGCGGCTGCCACCATACGCCCCTGAACTCAATCCGATCGAAAACGTCTGGGAATATCTGCGCGGCAACAAACTCGCGATCACCGTCTTCGACGATTACGACGATATCGTTGATAAAACCTGCGGTGCATGGAACTTCTTTGAACAAGATCCAAAGCGCATCGCATCAATCACAACCCGAACATGGGCAACAGTCAATGTTTAGGGCCGTTGGTATCAGAACAGCCTGAACCTCGATTGCGCGGCATGATTCCAGACGATGCCCGGGGATCGCGGATTGACAGTGCCGATGGTGTCGCCGGGCTGTTAGATGGTCGCTTCCGGCATGGGCGCCTCCACCGATCCAAACACCTCGGCGAAGGCCTGCCGGAGCGCGATGTCGACATCCGCCATGCTTGCGAGATGGCCGAGATCGGCAAGGCTGGTGACGCCGTAGCGCGGATCGGCGATGCCGCAGGGCACTATGGCCTGGAAATGGGTCAGGTCGGGTTCCACGTTGATCGCGATGCCGTGGAACGACACCCAGCGCCGCAGCCGCACCCCGATGGCGGCGATCTTGTCTTCATGTCCTGGGCCCTTGTCCGGCCGCTTGACCCAGACCCCGACCCGGTCCTCGCGGCGCTCGCCGCGCACGTTGAAGGCCGCAAGCGTCCGGATGATCCATTGCTCGAGGCCCGCGACATAGGCTCGCACGTCGGGCCGCCGTCGTTTCAGGTCGAGCATCACATAAGCCACCCGCTGGCCGGGGCCGTGATAGGTGAGCTGGCCGCCGCGCCCGGTGGCGAACAGCGGAAAACGGGGGTCGAGCAGGTCGGCATCCCGGCCGCTGGTTCCGGAGGTGTAGAGCGGGGGGTGTTCCAGCAGCCAGACCAGTTCGGGGGCCTCATGGGCCGCAATCGCCGCGACTCGCGCCTCCATGGCCGCCACGGCCTCCGGATACGGCACCGGCACGTCCGAGATCAGCCATTCGACCGCGCCCGCGCCGGAAGGGCCCGCAAACGGCGTCAAATCGAGGTTTTGGCGGTCATTAACCATTGGCTAACCATAACGTGGTGATCTCAAAACCAGCAATTTTGCCTCTGTCAGTCAGTCCGGGTCGCCAGTGCCAACCCTCGATAAAGTCAGCGTCGACCTCATGGTGGTGCTCGGCACCACCACGATGCCCATCCATCAGGTAATGCGGCTCAGCCGTGGCGCCATCATCGAACTGGACGCCACCGAGGCGGACGAGGTCAAGATCCTCGCCAACAACCTGCCGATCGCCAGCGGCGTCGTGCTGGTCGACCGCAACCGGATCGCGGTGGAGGTCAAGCAGATGCTGCCGAAATCGCCGGGCACCCGGTAAGCCAGCCCTCCGGGCCAAGATTCCCCTGCATTTCCACAGCTTTCGGCCGGGCCCAATCACGCGCCGGCAGGCCTTGTCCCCCCACCATTGATTTGTTACATCCCGCGCCGTTGATCCGGTCTGGCGCGTCCTGCGCCGATCCCAACAAAGCGCTCGTGGCGGAATTGGTAGACGCGCTGCCTTGAGGTGGCAGTGAGTAACATCGTGGGGGTTCGAGTCCCTCCGAGCGCACCATCAATCGACTTTGAAATGGCTGGGTTTCCACAGCTGGGCCGTTCCGATTTGGCCCGGGAACGGTCTGCCGCGTCCTTCCGTCAGATCAGAAGGTCGGTGACGCCGGTGATATGGACGTAAGAGGTCTGGGGCGTCACACCGCCATGAAGGTCGTCGATCTCGAGCGTATAGGCCACCGTCACGACCTCAGTGTCTTCGAGATAATCGAACACTGTGGAATCCGCGGCAAAGTTGAGACCGAGCGAGCCGGGTGACGATCCCGTCGGTTCGACCACGGCTCCCGTTATCATCAGTGCGATCAACGCCGCATCGTCCATTGCAGCGAAGCCTCCCGTTACCCCGCTGGCCGAGACGTGGGTAATTTGAGCGGTGTGGCCATCCTGCAAATCCGCATCGGTGAACGTGACCGGAATGGCCGCCGTCAGCGGGCTCGTGTCGGTCTGCTCGATAAGATTCTGCGGCGCGATCGAATTGATGGTCACCGCGTCATTGGTGCCGGTGATGGTGACATCGATGGTTCGATCGATGGTGCCGCCATTGCCGTCGTCCAGCGTGATGTGAACTGCTCGATCCTGATCTCGTTCTCCGCGAGGTATTCCACCGCCGAGGCCGCGATGCTGTAATTCCAGCTCACCACGCCACCGAGGCCGGAGCCGGTGGTGTCCGTGGTCACGCTTGCGGTCACGTACCCAGCGCCCCGGGCGAGGCCACGATGGTCGGGCTGATGCTGTGGGTATCGGTGAGGTCGACATCGGTGAACGCGATCGTCCCGCTGTCGGACAGATCGCCGGCCGGGGTGACAGCCTCGATCACCGTGCTGGTCACGTCCGAGACCGCAACGCGCCGGGGGACGAACCCTGGCCGCCGAACGACCCAGAATCGAATTTTTCAACGTAATTCAAAAGGCCATCGCAAAGGTTAATGAAATCAGACCGTCAGTATCGCAGCTACGGAATCATTTAGCACAAGTAATGCCCTGTTAACATTACCAAAAAAGAGGCTGTAATACGTTCACGGCGCGCGAAATTTCTCTCTTTGTTGTCGTCCTTGCACTCGAAATGCACGCAAAAATCGCGAACGCGGCAAATTCGGGCAAGCGTGAATCGGATAAATCCAGGCCGGAGCCACCGAAGCGCAGGCGCCACGGGTCAGCCGGCGCCAAAATCATGCAGGCTGACCGCGGGGGCGCCGGCGGGAAACGCAAATGAAAGCATTGGCCCGTTAAGCCTGTGCGCCGGTGTCCAACCGCCGGTGCCGAACGGCATGGGCGTCGCCGTACAGTACGAAGTCGGCATAGATCGACGGAAGCGGGAGTTTGGCCAGCGATACCAGCCGCCGGCGGTCATTCCCAAATTGCGTTCGCTCAAATGCCAGGCTGACTATCGATCGGATCACACGCATGAAGATCCTAGGCTACATCTACCGGATCGTCTCCAACTTCGCTTTTCTGGCGCTGGTCTATTACAGCCTGAATCATGTGGAGAAATATCAGCACCGCGCGATCATCGCGATCCTGGTGCTGGTCTACGCTTCGATGCGCGCGATCTCGGCGCTGCGTTCGTTCCACTTCTTCCAGAAGATCGAGCGGCTCGAGCTCGTGGCACGCCGCCTCGCGGAGCTGGCGGCGGAAGGCCCTGCCGCGGCCTCCGCGCGCAAACAAATCGTCGTTGAGGTGGGGGCGCTGCGCCGTGACGGCGAGGCGAAGTCCTATATCGACCTGTTCTTCCTCGCCATGGTCATGCTGCTTTGCGTGGCGAAGATCGTGACGGATTGATCCGTCACACGCTCCCTTTCTTGACCTGAACCAACCGCTTCAGGGAACGCCGGCCGGGCTGTGCCGCATGCTGGCCCGCGCGATCGGTGGTGTGTGACACGGCCGCTCGGCTGACGCCTCCGGGATGCGGCTTTCCGGCGACCGCCCGCCGGGACGCGCCAGCCTCCGTCGAGACCTGCTGCACGCCAGCCTTGCCATGCCTAGCAGATGCCATTTTTTGGGCGCGGCGCGACGGGAGCGCGACAGCCCGGGCCGCCAGCTGCGGCCGATCCCGGAGTTCGAAAACGCTGTGGGCCGGCACGGGCAGGGCGATGGCGGTGCTTTGCAGCGGCAGCGGCATTTGCCGGGGCCAAGGCGCCTGCCGCGACAGCGGAACGGCGCCCGCGCGCCCTTTGGCTTTGGCGCGATCGAGCGGCGCCGGCCAGTCATCATTCCAGTACGAATCGGACACCGCTGGGGCCGGCAGCATCCCGGTCTCGGCAAAAACGAATTTGGGAATCTTCGGCCAGCGCGAGATCGCGACGTTTTCCGATGGCGGGTGCAACAGCCATTGCTGCGGCTCGGTCGGCGTCGCGGCCAGCTCCGAAGTGGCCGGCACCACGTGCACGACGCGATAGCCGCGCGCTTTCAGCTCATGCAGGATCTTCGGCAAGGCGGCGACCGTTCGCGCCTGGATGTCGTGGAGCAAGAGAATGCCTTTTCCCTTGGCCTGCAGCCGTTGCATCGCGAGTTCGTAGACCCGCGACGAGGAAACAGGCCGCCAGTCGTCGGCCGGAAAGTCGGCGCTCCAGACCTGGGCGCCCCTCGATGCGGCGTATTCCTCGGTCCCGTCGGCGCGCGCTAGACCGGGAAAACGAAAGAACGGAGCCGGCGCACTGCCGTCTCCCAGCGCCGCGGATACCGACGCAATGCCTTCGTCGATCTCCTGCCGGGCGCGTTCGATCGGCAAGCGGTGCATGTTGGTCGGATGATTTTGGCTGTGGGTTGCGACGGTATGACCGGCGTCGCGGACCTTGCGGACGCCTTCCGGATTGGCCTGGGCCTGACGGCCGACCAGGAAGAAGGTCGCCTTCACGCATTGCGAAGCGAGGATTTGCAGAATCTGGTTGCTGTGCCGCGGCAGCGGCCCGTCGTCGAAGGTCAGCACCACCTCGCCGTCCGCAAGCGGCAGGGTTTCGCCATATTGCATGGTGCCGATGCGGGGATGATCCTTCGGATCGACCACCAGGGTTCGCGAGGTGCCGAGCGCATCGGGATGCCCCGGGCAATCGGCGGCCGACGCCGCCTGCGCGGTTGTGCAGGCGAGCAGCCCCAGCCACAGCGCGATCCGGTGCCGGGTCCGGACTTCATGCAACACATTACCGATCATGCGACACCGTCATTTCCGTTTACGCGAATAATTACATGCCGCGCCATGAACGCAGCCTTAATTGCCCGATTTTCGCACATAATTCCAGCCTAGGGGACGCGGGCGAGCCCGACGCTGCGCGCCGGCTCCAGATGAACCACTCGATAGCGATTATCATGGAGATAGCGCAAAAAGGCCGGCAGCATGGCCGCGGTCTGCGCCTTGGGGTCGTGCAGCAGGATGATGCCCTTGCCGGCGGCCTTGAGGCGGTCGGTAAGCAGCTTCAATTGCTCCTGCGGGGGCATGGGATTCCAGTCGCTTGCCCACAGGTCGGCGCCGAACACCGCAATTCGCCGCGACTCCAATTTCTCGAGCGCCTGAGGGGTCATCTCAAAGTAGGGAAAACGAAAAAATGGCGTACTCGGGGTCGACGCTGCGGCCCCGTGAAGCGCCTTCTCGACGGCGGCGATGCCTTTGTCGATTTCAGCCTCGGCATCAGCCGGCTTCGCGTATTTGAGGTTGCGGTGCGTCCAGGTGTGGTGGCCGATGGTGTGGCCTTCAGCTGCGATACGCCGAACCAGGGCTGGATGCTCCGATGCCGACTTGCCGATCAGGAAAAAGGTCGCGCGCACGCATTCCTGCGCCAACGCCGCCAGCACCCGCGACGTCGTCGCGGGCCACGGGCCGTCATCGAAGGTCAGCATGACCTCGTGATCTGCCAGCGGCAGGGTCTGCGGAAAGCTCTTCAGGCCCACCCGCGGCGTGGCGGCGGGATCGACGGTCAGAACGCGCCAAGTGCCGAGCGTCCCTGGGCGCGGACAGTCCGCCGCCTGCGCCGCCGTGGCCCACGCGATCGAGGCGACGAGCGCGATTCCCAGCATCTTCATCAGTTCAGTGCCCATGCTCGTCCGCGCGTATTTGTCATTGCGCTAGGTGTTGCCGATTGGGTATTGCGTCAAGCGATAACTCTGACGAGTTCGCGAATTCTGTCAAACGGCGAGGCGCGGTATGGCCGAAGATATCGACACTGCCCAGGCCGCCGACGCGTCGTTGCTCGACCGTTACCCGATGCGCGACGAACATGGCGGGATTCGTCACGAATTCGTCGCGGAAATCGCGCGCGCGGTTCAATCGGCCGATGCCGCATTTTTACGCGCCATCGTCGCCGAACTCCATGAAGCCGACCTCGGCGACCTGATCGAGGCGCTTGAACCCGAAGACCGCGTCAGCCTTGTCGAATTGACCGGCGCCGATTTCGATTTTTCCGCGCTCAACGAGGTCGACGACTCCGTCCGCGAGGAGATCCTCGAGGAACTCGAACCGGAAACCGTCGCGGAGGGCGTCCGTGAACTGGAATCCGACGACGCCGTCGAACTGCTGGAGGCCCTCGACGAGGAGGACCAGGAGGAAATCCTCGAGAAGCTGCCGCCGTCGGAGCGCGACGCGCTCGAGCGCAGCCTGGACTATCCGGAAAATTCCGCCGGCCGGCGGATGCAGACCGAATTCATCGCGGTGCCGCCCAATTGGACCGTGGGGCAGGCGATCGACTACATGCGCGACACGCCCGACCTGCCCGAACGGTTCTACGAGATCTACGCCATCGATGCCGCCCAGCATTGGCAGGGCGCCGTGTCGCTCGATGCGCTGTTGCGCGCGCGCCGGCCGGTGCCGCTGGCCGACCTGATCGACGAGAACCGCCGCCGCGTCTCGGTCATGGACGACCAGGAGGAGGTGGCGCGGCTGTTCGGCAAATACAATCTGGTCGCGGCTCCCGTCGTCGATACCGAAGACCGGCTGGTCGGCGTCATCACCATCGACGACGTGGTCGACGTGATCGAGGAAGAGGCGGATGAAGACCTGAAGGCGCTGGGCGGCGTCACGTCGGACGAAGAACTGTCGGACAGCGTCTGGACCATCGCCAAGGGCCGCTTCAACTGGCTGCTGGTCAACCTGGCCACCGCCTTTCTCGCCTCCTCGGTGCTCGGCCTGTTCGAAGGCCAGCTCGAAAAGATGGTGGCGCTGGCGGTGCTGGCGCCGATCGTCGCCAGCCAGGGCGGCAATGCCGCGACCCAGACCATGACGGTCGCTGTGCGCGCCCTGGCGACCCGCGAACTGGGCGCGAACAACGCCTATCGCGTGGTGATGCGCGAGGGCCTTGTCGGCCTCGTCAACGGCCTTGCCTTTGCCGTCATCACCGGGATTGCCGCGGTGGCCTGGTTCCAGATCCCGGGGCTTGGCGTGGTGATCGGCCTTGCGATCATCTGCAATCTGGTTGCCGGCGCGCTCGGCGGCATTCTGATCCCGATGGTGCTGGAGCGGGTGCGGGCCGATCCGGCGGTGGCATCGGGCACCTTCGTCACGACGATTACCGACGTGGTCGGCTTCTTTTCGTTCCTCGGCATCGCCACCCTGTGGTTCGGGCTGAAATAGCTCGGGTTTCAGCCGCCGCACGGCGCCGGTATCGTTAATCAAGACTTAACGCGCATCGCCGACAATCCTGCTTAGGGAATCGGACATGCGGCGCTTACGGCTGAAGGCGGACGGACGGATCGTCGAATTGCGGGACGGGCAGGAGTTTCCGCTCGCGCCGGCTTTGATCTCGGCCGCACCGGCAGAGGCGACGCCGCCGGTGGTCCGCGACCTTCGCCAGCGTGCGCGGCTGACCCAGCTTGAATTCGCCGCGCGGCTCGGGGTGCCGGTCGAAACCATCCGCAACTGGGAGCAGGGCAAACGCATCCCGCGCGGACCGGCGCGGGCGCTGCTCGCCGTGATCGCCGCCGCTCCCGAGACGGTTTTCGCCGCCTTGGCCAGAACCTGATCGAGACCCGATCAAGGCGTGATTAAGCAGAGCTTGATCCGGGCAGGCGATTTCAACGGATGATCGCCCGCACAATCTTAAGAACGCGATCTGACAATCCATCGTAACTTCGCGGGCCGATGTTGGCAGAGCGATCCCGGCGGGACATAATCGCGCCCGGCTTTGGCATGAGTATCGGTCCATGCAGTTCATCGAGGCCAACGGCGCCAACATCCCCGCAATCGGGCTCGGCACCTGGGAATTGCGCGGGCGAACCTGTGCGCGCGTGGTCGAGCAGGCGATGCGGCTCGGCTATCGCCACATCGACACCGCGCAGGCCTATGAGAACGAACGCGAGGTCGGCGAGGGCCTGCGCGCGTCGCGGATCCGCCGCGACGACGTGTTCGTCACGACCAAGATCTGGACCACGCATTTCGCGCCGAACGATCTCGAGCGATCCACCAAGGAAAGCCTGACCAAGCTGCGGCTCTCCGAAGTAGATCTCTTGCTGCTGCACTGGCCCAATCCGCAGGTACCGCTCTCGGAGACGCTGGGCGCGCTGGCGCATGTCAGGCAACTCGGCATGGCGAGGCATATCGGCGTCTCCAACTTCACCGTGGCCTTGATCGATGAGGCCGTCGCCACATGTCCGGAACCCCTGGTGTGCGATCAGGTCGAATACCATCCCTATCTCGACCAGACCAAGGTGAAGGAGGCTTGCGCCCGTCATGGCATGGCCGTCGTCGCCTATAGCCCGATCGCGAAGGGCCGCATCAAGACCGACCCGGCGCTGGCGGCCATCGGAAAAACCCACGGCAAGACGCCCGCGCAGGTTTGCCTGCGTTGGCTGGTGCAGCAGAATGTTGCCGCGATACCGCGGACCTCGAAGATCGAGCGGCTGTCGGAGAATATCGAGATCTTCGACTTCGTGCTGTCCGATGACGAGATGGACCGGATCTCCGGGCTGGGCAGCGCCAGCGGCCGGCTTACCGATTACGGCTTCGCGCCGAAATGGGATTGAGCCTGCCGCGGCGTCCGCTATTCTCCAGTATAGTGGAACTCAGGCAAACCATACGCACAGGCATCGCGGCATCGGCGATCGCGCATCTGTCGGTTCTGATGCTGGTGCTGCTGTTTGGCGAGGTGCATCCGTTCGGTTCGGTGACGGCCGAGCCGATCGCGGTCGATATCGTCACCGCAGAGGAAGTCGCGGAGAAAAAATCGGAGCCGCCTTTGGCGCCCGAGGCAAAGCCTTCCGATGCCTTCGACCTCGCGGCGAAATCCGCTGCTGGGAGTTCAATGGCACCGGCCGCCGCCCCGCAAGAGGCGGCCGCTCGGTCTCAAGAGCCAGCGGCGCCGTCGCCGCCACCTTCCGCCGGAAAGATGGCGGCAGTGCAGCCGCCACCGCCGTCGCAGCCGACATCGCCGGCCTACGTGCCTGCCGAGCCCGATCTGTCCGTCAAGTATCAAGTGGTGCTTGGCTTGCCGCAGGACCTGTCCCCGGCGGGATCCGGCGGAAAATCCGGCGATCCCTTCGACGCTCCCGCGTCAGTACCGGCCGACATCGCATCCAATCTCGTCGCGGAGTTCCGGCGGCATCTGAGGACATGCTTGAGGCTGCCGCGATCGATCGCGCCATCGGACCGCCTCAGGATCAAGCTGCGGGTGTACCTGTCGCCCGAAGGCAGGCTGGCGGCGGAGCCTGTGCTGATCGAAGCCAGCGCGTCGGCAAAGGGGCCGGCGCTGATGCAAGGCGCCATCGGCGCGCTGCAGGCATGCCAGCCCTATGCGATGCTGCCGGCGGACCGGTACGGCGAATGGAAGGTGCTCGACCTCAGTTTCACGCCGCAGGATTTTTCGGGCTAGGCGAGCTGGTGGGTTGGAGTTGAATTAATTCGCCGCAAGCGCGAAGCACCAACGATATGCGCCGCGGACGTGGCGCGGCGCCCACCGCAGCGCCTCTACAAAAAATCGCAAAAACAACCCCATGCAAAGTAGAATTTCTCGACTCGCAGCACTCGTACCGCTTGGCGTCCGGGCACGCGACGATGGATAGTCCGCCGTCGTGCGGGGAAGCTGGGAACGGCGAGGGGTGGTGGATAGCAGCCTGTCCGCTTCTCGCGATCGGAGGGGACAAGCCGCCATCCGAGGGCGTTGTTTCAGTGGCAGAAACAGTTCCGCGACCGCTTCATGCTCCGGCACTTCCGGGAAAAAGCTGAGCCAGCGGCCTTGCGCCACGCGATGAACCGCTGGATGGTGGCGCTTTTCGTTGCCGGGTCGCCCCGATGCTCCATGATCGCCACCGGCGTCGGTGCCACATCGCGGATCGTCACGTCGTCAGTGGTAAAAGTCTTCTGCATGAGCTTGCTCCTCGCGTTGTCGAGAGGCCCGAAGGCCGCAAGCCACGGCTCCCAGTCGGGAGACTTCCGGAACGACGAAGGCGATTGCCCAAAGCGTTGCCGAAAGGCGCGGGCGAAGGCATCCGGTGCGTCGTAACCGGCGTCCATCGCATGTCCGTGACGCTTTCGTCGTCCCTGTAGGCCAGCCGGTGCGAAGCACGCTTCAAACGGGCAAGCTGGACATAACGATGCACGGACAACCCGAAGGTCGCCGTAAACTGCCGGTGGAAATGGAACTTGGAGAAGGCCGCGACGCGGCCCACCGTTTCCAAGTCAAGATCACCGTCAAGATGCTGGTCCATGTAGTTCAGCACCCGCTGCATCCGGGCATGGTAGTTTTGAACCGCCGCCTTCATCGTTCCTCCGTGGCGGCACCAGCTAGTCGTTCATGGCCATAACGTGCTCGACCGATATTGCGGTTTGGGATGGATTAACCGGAAACTTCCCACGACCGCTTGCAGGCGAGCATCGGCATTCGCGGAATGACCGCAACTGCGTGGCAGCGCTCGGAAAGGGCGCGGGTACCAAGCGTCGGATATTGGCGACTAGCTGCCCATCGCGCGCCAGGCGTTCGAGGCGAATTGCCGGCGCCAGGTGACGATCACGACCGCCGCGGTCGTGATGAACAGCACCCAGGGGCTGACGAACCAGCCGAGATAGCCCAGTGCAAAGAAGAACGCGCGCTGCCCGCGGTTGAAATGCCTGCCTGCGGCTTCGAACAGACTTGTGGTCCTGACGACATGCGCTTCGGCTTCCGCGGTGTCGCGTTGCTGGGCCGGCGGCATCGCGCCGAGCAGGATGGCGACGTAGTTGAACAGCCGGTACGCCCAGGCGAACTTGAAGAAGGCGTAGATGAAAATCAGGATCAGCCCGACGCATTTGATTTCCCACAGCGCGGGTGTGGGCGTGAGATCGACCGGCAGCGCGCCCAGCACGGCAAGTGCTTCGTTGGTGGCGCGCAGCAGCGCCAGCGCGCCGCCGATCGCGATCAGGCTGGTGGAGGCAAAAAAGGCGGTGCCGTTCTGCAGCGCCGCCATGATCTGCATGTCGACCATGCGGGCCTCGCGATCGAGCATGCGCCGGACCCAGACCCCGCGATAGACGTTCATGCGGGCAGAAAGGCTGTCGCGGCCGTAGGCGGTATGCTCGAGCGTGATGGCGTAGACCGTCCATTCCAGGACGAAGAAGCCGAACGCCAGAATATCGACCCAATAAGCCGCCATGCATCATCCCCGTGCTTCTCGAATGCTGCCACGTGAGGTGCCATCGCGGCAACCGGTGCGACGACGGTCGGTGCGGTTGAAGAGGTGCCGAGCGCTGTGGCAAGCTGGCCCGCCAAACAGGAATCATCGCATGGCTCTGAAGCTCGTGATCGGCAACAAGAACTATTCGTCGTGGTCGATGCGGCCGTGGCTGGCGCTGCGCGCCAACGACATCGCCTTCGAAGAAGTGTTCATTCCGCTCTATACCGACGACAAGGCCGACAAGGAGCGGATACTGAGTTTCACCCATTCGGGCAAGGTGCCGGCCTTGATCGACGGCGACGTTACCGTCTGGGATTCGCTGTCCATCATCGAATACGTCGCCGAACGGTTCCCGGAAGCACGGCTGTGGCCCGAAGACCGCGCGCACCGTGCGCATGCGCGTTCGATTTCGGCGGAGATGCATTCCGGCTTCATGCCCTTGCGCAACGAATGCGGCATGAACCTGCACCGGCCGGTCCGCGCCATCGAGCTGTCGGCCGATGCGCGCGCCAATGTTGCGCGCATTCAGGAGATCTGGATCGATTGTCGCGAGCGCTATGGAAAATCCGGGCCTTTCCTGTTCGGAGCCTTCGGCGCCGCGGATGCCATGTTTGCGCCGGTGGTGCACCGCTTTCGCACCTATGCGATTCCGGTGGCGCCGGCGGCAACGGCCTATATGGAGACCATGATGTCGGTGCCGGCGTTTCAAGATTGGACGCAAGGGGGGCTTGCCGAAACCCTCCTCATCGCGAAGCTCGAGGCGGTGTGAGGCACGGAACTGCAAGGGCGGGCCACGGTTCCGGCAGGGCGGTCGGGCAAATTAGTCCAGAACCGGCGAATTGGCAACTATCTCACTGAAAAATATGCATAATCTGTGCATTTGCCATGCCCGGATGTGACTGGCCACCGCGTTTACCCCTGTGCTATGTTGTCACAGGGTTTTCAGTCGGCCGTTGCAGCGGGGACCGTGGGCATGGCTGGCGTTTTTGCGTGATGGAGAGGGCGTTGAAGCATAAATTCACCGTTGGAGAGACCGTTTATTTCACTGCCAGCAATGTTGCGCGTCCGGCCGCCAGCGGCACCTATGAAGTGATCAAGCTGCTTCCGACCGATGGCGACGACTGCCAGTACCGGATCAAGAGTTCGACCGAGGCTTTCGAGCGGGTGGCCAAGGAAAGCCAGCTCCACGTCTCCTGACGGAATTGCGTGCAAGGCCGGGTGCAGCGGTTCCCATTTCGCTCGCCGTCAAAAGGCCCCGTTCGCGGAATCATTCTAGCTGAGTGCGAAGGAATCACCGTTCGCGTTCGTTGGTTGAATGCATTTGTTGCTGCGTGAGGGGACATCGCGCATGAACTGGGCCTGGGCTACATCGCTCGATCAATTCTGGCGTTCGCCATCGTTTCCGTTGTGGCTGACCTTGGCCGCAGCGGGTTTTTTCGCGATCATCGCCCTGATCACGCTGTTGCGGGCCGAGAAATCGGTCGCCAACGGCGCGCTGACGGTGATCACGCTTTTGGCCATCGGCATCGCAAGCGCCGCCACCCTTCGCGGGTCTGGGGAATACGGCCGCAGCGCATCCGGCGAGATCCGATCTCCGCCGCCGGTGGTCACGGCGCTGCCGGCGTTGTCGTGTATCGACGATCTGGCGGGCGATGCCGTTCTGACCGCCTGCGAGAAGACGCTGTTCGGTTCCGCCGAAAACGCCGCCGCCGCGCTGGCCTATGCGGCCTCGCAGATCACGCGGCTGACCGCGTCAGGCGACGTCGCCGCCGCAAACAAGAACCTGACGCCGGAACTCGCAAGCTTGCGCCGCGCGGTCGAGCGCGACCGCTACGGGCTGATGGCGTATGTGCTGACCGCGCGCGACCATTGCACGCCGTCGGACTGCGCAGCGTTCCGGGCGCTGACCGAGCGCCGCCAGATCGTGGCCAATATGGACGAGCGGACCTATGACGGCCTGATCACGCGTTATTTGCCGACATGGAACGCGCCCGGGCCCGCGGCGGCGGCTGCTCCCGTGGCGGCGCTCGCGCCCACGATGCCGACCGGCAAACCCACCAACGCCGATTTTCCTTCGGCGGCTTCGACCCCGCCGGTCAACATCATGACGCCTGAGCCGGGTACCGCGCCGACGGCGCCGCGCGCGCCCGCGGCGGTGGCCAATGCGCCGCTGCCGTCACCGCGCCCGGCATCGACTGCCGGGGCGGCGCCGGCGGCGGCCAAGAAACCGCCCGCGCCGAAATCCGCACGCGCTGCGCCGGTCCAATTGGCGCCTGCGGCACACGCTCCTGCGGCTCCAGCGGCGGCCGACAACGATTGATGCTTTCAAAAGCCGGCACCGGCCGCTAACTTCTTTTCATGCCACTTCATCTCATCAAGCTCGCGGTCGGCTGCGAGTCCGTCAAGGAACTCAAGGGTTGGGTCGCCGAGCGCATGCAGACGGCCAGGAAAAAAGGCCTGCCGCTCCATCATATTCACGTCACCCGGATGACGCCCAAGCGCGTCGAGGAATTGCTCGCCGGCGGCTCGCTGTACTGGGTGATCCGCGGCGAGATCGCGGCGCGGGAAAAGATCATCGCGGTCGAGCCGTTCCGCGACAAGGACGGCATCGGACGCTGCCGGCTGGTGATGCAGCCGAAGGTGATCGCAGTGTCGCCGCGGCCGATGCGACCATTCCAGGGCTGGCGCTATCTGACCGAAGATGCCGCGCCGCCCGATCTCGGCAAAGCGACCGCTGCCAGCGTCGCGGCGATGCCCGAGCCGATGCGCAGGGAACTGCGCGATCTTGGACTGCTTTAGAGCAGATGCCGCGGCGCACGCCTTCCCAACAAATTGGGTCTCTCGGGCAACGGATGGCAGCGACTGCTTTTGAGCGACTTGGCGGCTGGATTGTCCGAAATCAGGAAGAGGATGTCGGCATTGACATGGAGGCGGAGCTCTCCGATCCAGACCCGAGCGGTCAATTTCTAAAATGCCAAATCAAGAGCTTCAAAGGCAAGGCGGGGCCAAAAGTAGTTCGTCTCAAAAATACCTTTTTGAAATATGTTTACGAGTGTCGAATTCCCATCATCCTAGTACAAGTCGAGGTCGTCACTGGATCCGTGTGGTTCTGCTGGCTTCAGGGTCAAATTGAGACGAAGCGACTTCAACGCTCAATTTATGGATCGAAGAGCCAGACAGCAATTGCCGCTGAATGGCTGACGCCCCTTGATGGTGCGGGGAGTGAGCAGCTCAGAGCTATTGCGCGTGGTATTCACCCCATAGCGCTTGCAACACAGATTCGTGGCCTTATTCGGTTTGGCCTTGAGATCCACGACCATGAGCTTGTGGGAGCCGCAAATAGCCTCCTGTTCAAGTATCACAAGGATATCTCTTTCTTCCCGCTCGATCTGGTGATCGATGAAGTCCTGTCCTTGGGAAATCGAATCCGAGCGACACTTGAGGGAAACGCATTATCTGAGTTGCTCTACATGCTCGCTCGCTCTTTTGGCGATTGCTTTAGTCAAGAGCAGATCCGCAAGGTGGTTGTCCGTGAGGACAGTTATTCTAGAACAGGCATCAATGCTCTGGGCATCATGTACGATCAATTTCCGGCGCATATGAGAGCCTTGCAGCTCGGTGAGCTGTTTAGGGATTTTGACGACTGGCGGGTCGCGTATTTCTGCAATCTTCGCGATAAATACGCGGGCGTGTCGGTCTTCGAACTCATGACAAGTGACTATGACTGCGCACTCGATGGCTACAACTTGCATCCCAGCGTAAAGGAACGCGGGCACGATAGATGGGCGAACCGGGGTGACTGCGCTCTTCTCGACTATGCCTACGAGATGGAGGAATCGTCGTGTTGATCTTCAGCCGGAATAGAGGCGGGTTCGAGAAGGCCGCCGTCTGCGTCGCGGCGATGCCCGAGCCGATGCGCAGGGAACTGCGCGATCTTGGACTGCTCTAAACCGCGATATTGTCGATCAGGCGGGTCTTGCCGAGCCTTGCCGCCACCAGAATTCGCACCGGTCCATCCTTGACCGAGGCGATCGGCGCCAGCGTTTCGGCGTGCCGGGCCTCGAAATAGTCGAGGATAAAACCGGCCGTCGTGATCAACGCGGCGCCGCCGGCCATCGCCGCGGCGAGGTCGTCGCCCGCACGCAAGCGCGCTGCACTTTCCTTCATGGCGCGGTACAGCACCGGCGCCGTCAGCCGTTCTTCCGGCGACAGATAGACGTTGCGCGAGGACATCGCGAGGCCGTCGCGTTCCCGCACCGTGCGCGAGCCGATCACCTTGACGCCGAGGTCGAGATCCCTCGCCATCCGCGTCACTACCCGCAGCTGCTGGAAATCCTTTTCGCCGAAGATCGCGAAGTCCGGCCTGACTTGTGTGAACAGTTTGCCGACGACCGTGGCGACGCCGCCGAAGAAGTGCGGCCGGAAGCGGTCTTCCAGTCCCGCGGTGGCCGGCCCCTCCGGCACGATCCGGGTGGCGAAGCCGTCCGGGTACATGGTCTTGACGTCCGGATTCCAGATCAGGTCGACCTCTTCGGCGGCAAGCTTGGCGACGTCGGCCTTCCAGGTGCGCGGGTACGAGCCGAAATCCTCAGACGGCGCGAACTGCGTGGGGTTAACGAAGATCGAGACGATGACCTTCCTGGCGCGGCGTTTCGCCAGCCGGACCAGCGACACATGGCCGTCATGGAGCGCTCCCATGGTTGGCACCAGGGCGGTGGTGGCCTTCTTCGCGCGGATGCCGTCGAGGGCGCGACGCAGCGCGGGGACCGTGCGGACGATCATGGGGTTTCGTGACATCTGGACTCGATCTGTCGGGGGTAAGGAGGCCGGCGCTTCCGACCGTGCGGAGGGAAGGCCGATCTTATCAAGGCCGCGGCTTGGTCGCCAAGCGGCTCGCTGCCCGCATGAGGCCGGGCCGGTCCCTTCAGATATCCACCGGACGTGCGGTCGCTCACAGACGTTGTCGATCCGGGCATGGGATTCATGATTAAGGCAGACAGCCAGTGATCCTGGAGTGCTATCGCGCATTTCACTTGACCGCGGTCGTGCAGAATTTGAAGATATTTACAGGGGCTGAATCATGTTGGTGCAGACTAGTCAGGGTCAGTCGGGTTCGGCGCACGTGGTTGTGCTGGGCAACGAAAAGGGCGGGTCGGGAAAATCCACCACAGCCCTGCACATCGCTGTCGCCCTGATGAAAGCCGGCCAGCGCGTCGCCACCGTCGATCTGGACTGCCGCCAGCAAAGCTTCACTCGCTATATCAACAACCGAAGCGCCTGGGCGCGCCGCACCGGCCTCGATCTCGAGATCCCCGTGCATCGCTGCATCAAGCTCGGCGAGACCATGCAGATCGCCGACAACGAGACTTCCGAATCCCAGCAATTCATGGACGCCGTCAGTGCGGTCGAGCGCACCTTCGATTTCATCGTGATTGATACCCCGGGGTCGGACAGCTATCTGATGCGGCTGGCGCATTCGATGGCCGACACGCTGGTGACGCCGATCAATGACAGCTTCCTCGATTTCGATGTGCTGGGGACGGTCGACCCCGCCACTTATTCCGTGACCGGCGAGAGCCACTATGCGGAGATGGTGCGCGATGCACGGCGCAAGCGCCGCCAGCTCGACGGCGCCACGACCGACTGGATCGTGGTCCGCAACCGGTTGTCGATGCTTGGATCGCGCAACAAGCAGCTGGTCGCCGATGGTCTCAATGAGTTGTCATTCCGGCTCGGCTTCCGCTCGATCGATGGCTTTGCCGAGCGCGTGGTGTACCGCGAATTCTTCCCGCGCGGGCTGACTGCGCTGGACGACCTCGACGAGGCGACGCTCGGCACCCGTCCGAGTCTCGGCCATGTGACGGCGCGCGAGGAGGTGACGAGCCTGCTGCGCCAGTTGAAGCTGCCGCTCGATGAGCGCGGCCGGCGTCGGGCCGCTAACCGGGCCGAATGGTTTACCCAGGTCGATAAGCCGCTGGAGCTCCACGACATCCTCGGCGCCTGAACCTTGCGGTGGGTGGCTACCGCAAGCCCCGACTTGGTGGTGAGAGCGGTACCGGGCGGCCGGCGAGGGTGCGGCCCGCTGGAACGGATCGCCGCGCTGCGCGTTTTTACTGGGCTTTTAACTTACAGTTGAACGGGACGTTGATTGGCCGCGTCCAAACAGGGAGGACCGGATTTGGCGTCTTCGACTGAGCGGTTGCACAATACCAGGGTGCGACGCACAACGTTCAGGCGACGAATTCACAACATTTGGTCTTCCTGTCACGTCGGCGTGACATATATCATGGACAAGGGCCCGCAGAGTCCCGACCAATAAAATAGCCCCGTTCGATGGGGGCCCTGAGGACGAACATGAAACGTGGAATTGCCGTTCTGCTTTCGCTAATCCTGCTGGTTGCGGTTGGCTATTTCACCGCAAGCAAGTGGGCGATCCGTCATGAGACGGTGACATTCTATGATGCTGCGCGAGGCAACCGTCCGGTCCCGGTCCATATCGCCGTGCGGTACGATAAGGAAATGCAGGCGGATGCCGGCATGATCACGCTGCCGGTGGCGGTCCTCAACCACGGCAACACCGTCAAGAACACCGAGTATTCGTTCCTGGCCAACGTGTTTGCCGCGCGCGGCTATATCGCGCTCAGCCCCCAGCATGATCTGCCGGGCGATCCTCCGATGGTGACCAAGCCCGGCGAGCTCTATGTCGGCCGTCTGCCGCAAATGCAGCGCGGCGTCGACAATATCCATTTTGCCCTCGCGGAAATGAAGAAGCTTCAGCCCAACGCCGACTACGCCAAGGTGACGATGGTCGGACATTCGTTGGGCGGCGACATCTCGATGCTTTTCGCCAAGGAACATCCCGACCATGTCAAGAAGGTCGTGACGCTCGACAATCTGCGGGTGCCCTTCGTCACCGAGGGCAAGTTCAAGATCCTGTCGTTCCGCTCGAAGGATGCACAGTTCAAGCCGGACCCCGGCGTCGTTCCCGATGCCGAGCAGTGCGAGAAGTCGGGTATCACCGTCGTGGACACCGGCTTCCAGCACAACGATATGCGTGACACCGGTCCGGATACGGCGAAGGCCTCGATCCAGAGCATGCTTGACAAATTCCTGAGCGATACCGACAGCGAGCTCGGGCCGGTCGATACCAAGTCGCCGAAGATCACCCAGCCGGGCCCGGTCTCGCTGCTGGACCCCGGGAAGAAAACCGCGCGCCCCGTGGCGAATTGATCGTCGCCGGTATCAAGACGGTTACCGTAACCTGTTGCGGGCGAGAGGGCGCGGTCGCTGCGCATTGACCGCCTGCCGATCCCGGCCCACATAAGGCTCGCTGCAAATTGCGAGTGCTGATGTCCGGCGAACCCACCAAACCGAAATCCGCAGGCGAGGTATCCGCATCGCAGAAGGCTGCGTCCGGCAAGGCCGGTCCGTTGCCGGAGGCGAGGCCGTCGGCTTCGGAGGAAATCGCCGCCTTCGTCGCCAAGGCCCGCGCGATGTCGCCGCATGCGGCCGGCGCGCGGGGCCGGCTGGTATTCGCGCTCGACGCCACCATGAGCCGGCAGCCGACATGGGACATGGCCTGCGCACTGCAGGCCGACATGTTTCGCGAGGCGGCCTCGCTCGGCAGCCTCGATATCCGCCTCGTCTATTATCGCGGCCTCAACGAGTGCCGGGCCACCGGGTGGATCTCCGACAGCGCGCAATTGGCGAAGCTGATGGGCAAGATCGATTGCCGCGGCGGTAACACCCAGATCGGCAAGGTGCTGTCGGAAGCGCGGCGGGAGGCGGTTTCCTCAGGCGTGCGTGCGGTGGTGTTCGTCGGCGACGCCATGGAGGAAGGGGTCGACGATCTCTGCGCCAAGGCCGGCGAACTCGGACTGCTCAAGGTGCCGGTCTTCATGTTCCAGGAAGGGCACGACACCGTCGCCGAGCAGGCGTTCCGCGAGATCGCGCGGCTGACCGGCGGCGCGTGGTGCAGGTTCGATCCCGGCGCCGCCGCGCAACTGCGCGAACTGCTGCGCGCCGCGGCGGCCTACGCCGCTGGCGGACGCGAGGCGCTGCTGCGGCTGTCGAAGACCGGCAGCGGTGCGGCCAAACTGCTCGGCCAGATGAAGTGATCGGGTTTCCCCGCTTCCGGAGCGAAGCGGCGATTGCCCGGCATGCTTTTTGTCGCTGACCCCACTATATTGGGCAGATGCCAACCCTGATCGCCGGCGTCGTCGCCGTTATCCTGCTCTATTCGCTGCTGCAGATGTTTCGTGCGGCCAACCCGGTTATTTTGGCCCGTGCCATCAAGATCGGCGGCGGCATCGTGGCGCTTGCGGTAGCCGCCTTTACCGGCCTCAAGGGTGAACTGGCCGTGGCGATCCCGCTTGGCATCTTCGGCGCCGGGCTGCTCGGCTGGTCGCCATTCGGGCCGTCAGGTTTCAGCAATATCGGCGGGATCTTCGGCGCCGGCGCGAAGCGCTCCGCCGGGCAAACCTCGAGGGTCCGTTCACAATACCTCGACATGACGCTCGATCACGACAGCGGCGAGCTGACGGGCCGGATCGTGGCCGGGCCTCACGCCGGCCATTCGCTGGACGAATTCGATCTGCCGCAGCTGACGGCGATGATTTCAGGCTTCGATGCCGAGAGTGTCGCGCTATTTGAAAGCTATCTGGACCGCCGGTTTCCCGCCTGGCGTCAGGACGCGCAGGGACACGCGGCAGGGAGGCAGAGCCGCCCGGCGCCGAGCGGCAAAATGACGGACGAGGAGGCCTACCAGATCCTTGGCCTGCAGCCGGGGGCGGGGCGCAGCGAGATCGGACGGGCGCATCGCGCGCTCATGAAGAAACTGCATCCCGACCAGGGGGGGTCTACGTACCTCGCCGCCCGTGTAAACGAGGCCAAGGATACTTTGCTTCGCACGCATCTAAGCTAACTCCGGGCAACGCCACCAAACGCTACAAGCCGAGAGTCGCTTCTGGTCTTCTCCGTCCAACGCCCCGTTGCCGCCCGCCGTTGTCCGGCGTGGTCGATCTTTGGTCATTTAGTATTAACCGCAAATTCTTGACGAGAAGTTTGCAAGCGCGGGATTTGCCGTGCGATCCCGCCAAATACGAAAATGCCGGCGCGTGGCACCGGCATCGCGACCTCAAAAGAGATGAGGGATCAGTTGCGGACGGTGATGCAGGAGATGTCGGAGCGCTTCAGGGTCCGGCAAACCGCTTCGGCCTGGTCGCGGTCGAGGCCGGCAAAGCGAGCCCGGTACAGCTTCCGGTCACCCTTGGCGACCACCGGCTCGGTGAACGGCTCGGCCTTGGCCAACAGGCCGCGGGCCTGGCCGCGGGCGGCTTCGATACGCGCGCGCGCTTCGCCTTCGCTTTCCAGCGCACCGACCTGAACGATCCATCCGGTGTGGGCGGCGGCCGGCTTGATGGCGACGTTCTGCTGAACGGTCTGCGGCTGCGCGCGGGGCGCCGGCTCGGCATAGGCCATCGCCTGCGAGGCGGGGGCGGGCGGGGCGCTCGTGGCCGGCAACACGCCGAGGATTCCGTTTCCGGTGCCGTGGTTGGCCGGCTGCGGCGGCATTTCGGGTTTGGCGACTTCCGTCCTGGCGACTTGGGTCTTGGCGACCTCAACCTTGCCGGTTTCGGCCTTGGCGACCACTGCGCCGGAGGTCTCCGGGACTTCCACGCGCGCCGGCGGGATCGCATTGGTGACCGGGGTTGCCGGCTGCGCCGGACCGGCGGAGGCCAGTTTGATCGCTCCGGCCTTGACCTGGACCGTCTTGACCCGGACCGGCTTCATCGGCTCGGACGAGCCGGGGATTGCGGCGATCTGCTGGGTTTGAATGACGCCGTTGGTCAAAGGCGCGGGCTCGGCCTTGGCATGCGTCGGCACAGCTGCGGCAGCGGCGGCGAAGATCGACGGCTTTGAAGCCGGTGCGATCGAACGGGTCGTGGGCGCTGCGGCGGGCTCCGACGGCGCGGAGGCGACCTGGACGGCAGCCTGGGGCTGCACCATCGGCGTCGGCCGCTCGGCGGCCTCGGCCACATCCGCGTTGGCGCCCGAAGCGTTGCGCTCGGCGATCGCGGCAACGGTGCGTTTGGTTGAAGCCTTTTCGAGATTTTCAGCAAGCAAATTGCGCATGATGGCGTCGCGCGAACCGCCGCTGCGGCCTCCGAGCACCACGCCGACCAGGTGACGGTTGCCTCGGCGCATCGAGGTCACGAGATTGAAGCCCGAGGCGCGGGTGTATCCGGTCTTGATCCCGTCGACGCCCTCGACGTTGCCGAGCAGGCGATTGTGGTTGCGGATCGAATGGCCGCGATAGTTGAACGACGCGGTGGCGAAATAGCGATAGTAGCGCGGAAAGCGGTCCTGGATAGCGCGGCCCAGGGTCGCCTGATCGCGCGCGGTGGTGATCTGCGCGTCGTTGGGCAGGCCGGAGGCGTTGCGATACACCGTCTTGGTCATGCCGAGCGCGCGCGCCTTGCGCGTCATCAACTGGGCAAAATCGCCTTCATCGCCGGCGATGGCTTCCGCGATCACGACGGCCGCGTCGTTGGCGGAGCGCGTTACCAGTCCCTTGATGGCGTCTTCGACCCTGATGGTTTGACCCGGGCGCAGGCCGAGTTTGGTCGGCGCCTGCTCGGAGGCGTGCTCGGACACTACCATTTCGGAATCGAGCTTCAGCTTGCCGGTTTCGAGGCGCTCGAACAGCATATAGAGTGTCATGATCTTGGTGAGCGAAGCGGGATGCCGGCTGGCGTCGGGATTGTTGGCTGTCAGCGTCGCGCCGGAATTGGCGTCGACGATGATCGAAGCGAAAGCCGGGCTGTAGCTCTGCCGCGCTTCGTGGTGGCGCACATGGTGCCGTCGGTAGCGGCGGGCGTCGGCGGCGTCGGTGGTGAAAATGACCGCAGTGGTGACGGTAGCCAGACCGAGTATGCAAACTCGCAAAACACGCGAGGAAGCCAAGGTTGTGCGAAGCATAAACTTCCCCGTCCCAATTTCTGACTTGATCACCGGTTCGTGAGGCCAAATTATGCCCAACGGCCGGCAACGTTTCCCTGCTCGAAGTCCTTGTCCCGGCCTGCATTTTTGCCGGAATGGCCGATCAGGCCACCGCTCTGGCTAAGACGCTGTTCACAAACAATTTTTCAGACTGTTGTCCGGAACGCGAACAAGTCCGGGAATCAGGTTAGGCGGGCTGAGTTTCCAAAAGATTAAGCAACCGTTGCGTAATCCCCCGGTGTTCGCGGCAAATTCCCTCTATTTGTGCATCGCACAAATATTCTTGACTTTTTTGTGCGGTGCACTATAGAGGAGAGCGTCAGGGAGCCGGGACCTCCCGGCAGATCAATCGGTTCACACATCAGTCCGGGAAGGACTCCATCATGGTCAAAGTTGAAGACATTCAGCAGTACGGCAAAGAGCAGTTCGAGACGGTCGTTGCCTCCGCGACCACCCTGCAGAACGGCATTCAGGCGATCGCCAGCGCCTACGGCGATTACACCAAGAAGTCGTTCGAGGATACCAAGTCGATGGTCGAGAAGCTTTCCGGCGTGAAGTCGCTGGACAAGGCGATCGAAGTGCAGACCGAATTCGCGAAGTCCGCCTACGAGACCTTCGTGGCCGAGTCGCAGAAGATCGCCGGGCTCTATACCGATCTTGCCAAGCAGACTTTCAAGCCGTTCGAAGGACTGGTCTCGAAGTTCACCCCGGCGGCCACGAACTAAGCCCGGCGCAGGTTTACAAGGAATCAAAAAGCCCGGCCGCGATGGCCGGGCTTTTTTCTTGTTCGGATCGGCGAAGGCCTATTTCGCGACGCGGAGTTTCGACAGCGAGGTACCGATCGAGTTGAAGACCGATACGGTCTGGCTGGCCGAGGTCACCAGGAAGAACTTGTCGGTGCTGCTGGCGCAGTATTGCAGCACCGCAGAGACCGGGTCGGGTGGCGAGCCGGTATTGACGTGGACCGTGTAGATCGTGATGCCTGCGGCCTTGGCGTTGTCGCACAGGATCTTCTGGCGGGCGTCGATCTGGGACGCGTTGTTGTACCAGCGGTTCTGCGTGTTCAGGCCGTCGGACAACAGGATGATGGCGTCCTTGTAGGTATAGTTCGGATCCTTGGCGGGCGCATTGAACGGCGCTCCGGCGCCCAGCGTCATCCATGCCCACGCCAGGCCGATGCCCTGGTTGGTCATTCCGGTCGGCTCCATGCCATCGATCAACGTTTTCAGCTGGGTCCAATTGTAGCTCAGCGGCATGATCGTCTGCAGATAGGGGTTGTTGTTCGACTTGCAGTACTTGTTGCTGCTGGAGCCATATTCTTCAGCCGGGAACAGCGTCGACCGAGTGGCCGAGGTCGGCGTCGTATTCATCGTGTCGTAGCTCTGGTCGCGGTCGGTGAGGCAACCGCTCCAGGTGTTGTGGTTCGCCGGCGTCCACGTCTTGCCGTTCGCCACGCAGGTGCTTTGCTTCTTGTATGTCGTGTTGCTGCACGTGCCGTAGTCGGTCCAGTCGATCCAGGGCTGATTGTAGTTGCTGGCGCCCATATTGACGTCCTTGGCGAAAGGAACGATCGAAATGTAGATGTCGCCGGGAGTCTTGGCGAGCCCGCTCAATTGATCGATCAGGGCTTTGGCCGCCTGCTGCAGCGCCGGCATTTTGCCGTCGTCGCGCATCGAACCGGTGTTGTCGAGCGCCATCGCCACCCGCATCCGCACGTTGCCCCAGGCCGATGTGGACGAGGTGTTGAAGTTGATGTTCGGGAAGCCGGCGACCTTCATGAACTGGGTCGTGACCGCGCCGGAGCCGGTGACCTCGATGGTGGAGCCCATGCTGGTGCTGGCCGTGTAGACCGCATTGATCGAAACAGAATTGGCGTCGGTATTGGTGTAGAGCGCGGCGAAATAGGCCTGAGCCTTGGCATTGATCTGGGATTGGTCGATGAGCCCTTCGGACAGATCCTTCGAGAGCATCAGGGCGGTCGAGTCGAGCGCGGCCTGCATCGAGGAGCGCGCAGCGTTGGCGCGGGTATAGTCGATGGCCGCGCCGATGAAGCTGATGATGGGCACGAGCGCGATGGCGAAGATCACCGCGATATTGCCCTGGTTGGCGGCGGCGAAGCGGCGGGCCGCTCCGCGAAACTGGCTGGCAATGGATGTAGCGGGCATGATTGTCACCGAAATGGGGGTTGTGCGGCCATTTCGGTTCGGGCGCCTAAACAGGTGGTGAATCCGTCTGGTGAAATCCGGCTCAATTCCCGCATAGGCCCGAATCGGCCGCCGGAAGCACTTGCTATCCTCAATGCCCGCTAAACGGTCACCAGCCTGGCTTTGTCAAATCCGGCAGAATTGATTAACCTTGCGGGGATCGCCGGGCCTGGGAATCGGTCCGCCGCGACTCGCATTTGGCTGATATTTGCGTGCTTGCGGCGAGCCGAAGCTGGACCCATATTTGGAGCTATCGACCCAGCTGGTGGGGCCGAGCCGCCCGGGAGCGGCGAGTGGAAAGTGTCTGGGAACCCGTTGGATGGCTCCGGAAGGGGACGTCAAGCGAGGCCTTCTCCGGTCGCTGCCTGGTTTCCCGTGGGGATTTCGAACGCCTGTGCCATGCTGCAATTGACTTCCAGATTTGACTCCGCCGCCGCGCCCGCTGTCGCCGCATCTGCTCCCCGAATGGGCAATGATGAGAGCAATACCGGGGGGACCGGTGGCCCCGCCACGTCCGTCATCGCCAAGGTCAAGCCGAAGACCAAGCGCCCGAATCTCTATCGCGTGCTGATATTGAACGACGACTACACGCCGATGGAGTTTGTCGTTCACGTCCTCGAGAAGTTCTTCCAGAAGGACGTCGAAGCGGCGACCAAGATCATGCTCCACGTCCATCACCATGGAATCGGGGAGTGCGGGGTGTTCACCTACGAAATCGCCGAGACCAAGGTGACGCAGGTGATGGATTTTGCGCGCAAGCACCAGCACCCCCTGCAATGCGTAATGGAAAAGAAGTAGCCTCGCGCCCAGGCCCGCCAAAATGGGAACGGGTTTTGCATCGTGCTGGGCGGGCCGGCGTCGGCAGTTCGCAGGGCCGGTTTCGGGGTAAAAGTGCCGCATCCATCCGGTGCAAAACCGTTCTTGCGGAACCGGCCTTTCGCCATGATCGTGCGTAACTATATGACAAAGGTTGTTGTTGCCTGACCGGGCAACGGCGATCATGATGGCGGGGGCCATAGAGGACGCGAATGCCAACTTTTTCTCAGAGCCTGGAACAATCCCTGCATCGTGCGCTCGCGATCGCAAACGAGCGTCACCATCAATATGCGACGCTGGAACATCTTCTGCTGTCGCTGATCGATGATAGCGATGCGGCCGCCGTCATGCGTGCCTGCAGCGTCGATCTCGACAAGCTGCGCACCAGCCTCGTCAACTATCTCGAGACCGAATTCGAAAATCTGGTCACCGACGGCGCCGACGATGCCAAGCCGACGGCAGGTTTTCAGCGCGTGATCCAGCGCGCCGTGATCCATGTGCAGTCTTCCGGCCGCGAGGAAGTGACCGGCGCCAATGTGCTGATCGCGATCTTCGCCGAGCGCGAGAGCCATGCCGCTTATTTCCTGCAGGAGCAGGACATGACCCGCTACGACGCGGTCAATTACATCAGCCACGGCATCGCCAAGCGGCCCGGAGTCTCGGAGGCGCGCCCGGTGCGCGGCGTTGACGAGGAAACCGAGACCAAGGGCAATGAGGATTCCAAGAAGAAGGGCGAGGCGCTCGATACTTACTGCGTGAACCTCAACAAGAAGGCGCGCGACGGCAAGATCGATCCGGTGATCGGCCGCAATTCGGAGATCAACCGCGCCATCCAGGTGCTGTGCCGGCGCCAGAAGAACAATCCATTGTTCGTTGGCGAAGCCGGCGTCGGCAAGACCGCGATCGCGGAAGGACTGGCGAAGCGCATCGTCGACAGCGAAGTGCCTGAAGTATTGGCGGCGGCCACCGTGTTCTCGCTCGACATGGGCACGCTGCTCGCGGGCACCCGCTATCGCGGCGATTTCGAGGAGCGGCTGAAGCAGGTCCTCAAGGAGCTCGAGGCGCATCCGAACGCGATCCTGTTCATCGACGAAATCCACACCGTGATCGGGGCAGGGGCCACCTCCGGCGGCGCGATGGACGCGTCCAATCTGTTAAAGCCGGCGCTGGCTTCGGGCACCATCCGCTGCATGGGCTCGACCACCTACAAGGAATACCGCCAACACTTCGAGAAGGACCGCGCGCTGGTGCGCCGGTTCCAGAAGATCGACGTCAACGAGCCGACGGTGGAAGACGCGATTGCGATCCTCAAGGGTTTGAAGCCCTATTTCGAGGACTATCACCGGCTGAAATACACCAACGAGGCGATCGAAGCCGCGGTGCAGCTGTCGTCGCGCTACATTCACGACCGCAAGCTGCCGGACAAGGCGATCGACGTGATCGACGAGTCGGGCGCGGCGCAGATGCTGGTCGCCGAGAACAAGCGCAAGAAGACCATCGGCATCAAGGAAATCGAGACCACGATCGCGACCATGGCGCGGATTCCGCCCAAGAGCGTGTCGAAGGACGATGCCGAGGTGTTAAAGCATCTGGAACAGACGCTGAAGCGCGTGGTGTTCGGCCAGGACAAGGCGATCGAGGCGCTGGCCGCTGCGATCAAGCTGTCGCGCGCCGGCCTGCGCGAGCCGGAAAAGCCGATCGGCTCCTATCTGTTCTCCGGTCCGACCGGCGTCGGCAAGACCGAAGTGGCAAAACAGCTCGCGGCCTCGCTCGGCGTCGAACTGATCCGCTTCGACATGTCCGAATATATGGAGCGGCATACCGTGTCGCGCCTGATTGGCGCGCCTCCGGGCTATGTCGGCTTCGACCAGGGCGGCCTCTTGACCGACGGCGTCGACCAGCATCCGCATTGCGTGGTGCTGCTCGACGAAATCGAGAAGGCGCATCCGGATCTCTACAACGTGCTGCTGCAGATCATGGATCACGGCCGGCTCACCGACCACAACGGCAAGCAGGTCAATTTCCGCAACGTGATCCTGATCATGACCACCAATGCCGGCGCCGCCGATCTGGCGCGTCAGGCGTTCGGCTTCACGCGCAGCAAGCGGGAGGGCGACGATCACGAAGCGATCAATCGCCAGTTCGCGCCCGAGTTCCGCAACCGGCTGGATGCCATCGTCTCGTTCGCGCATCTCAATCCCGATGTGATCGGCATGGTGGTCGAGAAGTTCGTGCTGCAGCTCGAGGCGCAGCTCGCCGACCGCGACGTCACCATCGAGCTGTCGGATCCGGCCAAGGCATGGCTGATCCAGCACGGCTACGACGAGCAGATGGGCGCGCGGCCGATGGCGCGGGTGATCCAGGAGCACATCAAGAAGCCGCTGGCGGACGAGGTGCTGTTCGGCAAGCTCAAGGGCGGCGGCCATGTTCGCGTCGTGCTGGTCAAGGACGAGGCGAGTGCGGAGGCCGGCGCCGAGAAGATCGGGTTCGAATTCGTCGAGGGCCCGGTGACGCCGAAACCGGAAAAGCTGCCGGGCACGCGCAAGCGCAACGTCCCGCGCAAGCCGAAGCCGGGCGGGCCCGGTGGCGGCTCGAAGGGCCCGGCCTCGCGAGGTCCGCTGGTTAAGGCCTGAGCGGTCGATACCGCGAATTTAGAAAGCCGGCGTGTCGCAAGACTGCCGGCTTTTTTGATGGATAGAGCGCGCGTCACGCGGGTGTCTCAGCCTTCGCCGATCAGCTCCTTGATGCGGCGCTGCAACTGGCGCTTTTTCTGCTCGCTCTTGCGCAAGCGCTCCTCGAGGTCGGAGACCGGCAGTTCGACGGGGGCTTCGTCGCGGAAGGCCACGCCGACGAAATTGTCGCGCCACCAGACGACTTTGGCGAGGAAGGTATGGCCTTTTCGCGTGATCTTCAGCGACATCTGCTCCCTGGGCAGCTTGACGACATTGCTGAACTCGAGATGAGCGCCTTTTTCGGAGATGTTGCGGACCACGCAATCCCTGCTCGCGCCATTTTCGCCGATTTCGGCGACGCCGCCATAGATGACCTTGCCGCGTGTGCTTTGGCGTCGTTCCGGCATCGGATAATCTCCCAATAAGGAGGCAGGACCTTACCCGGGTTCGCCGCGCGCGAAAGCCCGCGCCCGGCATTATGCGGCGTTAACGTAAACCGGCGATGGGCGGAACCGTCCGCATCCCGCAAAGCCGGCCACTCCCCGAGACGCCCTCGGTGCGGCCGGTCTAGTTGTTCTGGCGTTTCAGGGCCGCGGCGACGGCTTCATACTTCCCGGTGACGACGTCGCCGACCACATAGAGTGTAGCGGAAAGCGCCAGTCCGACGCCGGCTGCGATAATGACAAATTCGAGTCCGGTGCCGCCGCCTTCGGCCGCGAGGAAAGCCCGGAAGGTCTGCATGCTTCTTCGCATCGATGGCAGCGCCCTTCAATGCTCGGACAAGAGTTGAGCGATCCGGCTCTGCAATTCGCGCCGCTCGGACTCACAACGCCGCAGCCGCCGCGCCATATCGAGGTCGATCGGTTCGTTGCGCGATACCGAGCGGAACGTCAAACCGGCCTGGTCGGCGTTAACCCAGACCATCTTCGCGCGAAACGTGCGGTTCTTCTTTGGAATGAACAGATCGATCTCCTCCGGCAGCAACGCCGGATTTTCAAACTCGATCTTGGCGCCGTCGTCGGAAAAATTGCGGACGATGCACTCGATCGTGGAGCGCCGCTCATTGAAGGCGACCACGCCGTTATAAATCACACGCGAGCGCTGGGTTTGGCGTTGTTCGATCATGTCCGCAGCCTCCGATTAACGAATTGCTAATTATATACTCGCGGTTGTCGAATGTGGGAATGGTGAACTTTGGATTGCTGTTCTTAAGGTAAATCAGCGCGGGGGAATCAGGCCGCTGTTTCGCGCAATTCGCGCCGCAGCCGCGCCAGCGCCATCATTCTTGCGGATAGCTGCAGCTCGATAGCTGGATGGTGGGTTCCCCGTGTCAGGCGCGGCCTGTGATGAACAGAGCTACCATGCGAACGGTCATTGGTCTGCGAGCCCTGCTTTGCATTGTGGTCGTGATGCTGCTGCAGCCTGCGGCGCGGGCGACGGCCGAGGATGCGGCTGCCGGCGGCGAAGTGGCAAAGCCGGGTGCCGAGGGACCCGCCACAAGAGATGAGGACAAGGGCAGGGCGCAGAAGCCAGCGGACAACACGCGGGAGAGCGACACAAGCGAGGCGATGTGCCTGATGATCGAATCGGCGGCGAGGGCCAATGACCTGCCGCTCGAATTCTTTGCCCGCGTGATCTGGCAGGAGAGCCGGTTTCAATCCGATGCGGTCGGACCGGTCACGCGCAACGGCCAGCGCGCGCAGGGCATCGCGCAGTTCATGCCGGGAACCGCCAGTGAACGGCGGCTGCTCGATCCCTTCGATCCCGTGCAGGCGCTGCCGAAATCCGCGGAATTCCTGCGCGAATTGCGCGGGCAATTCGGCAATCTCGGGCTTGCCGCGGCCGCCTACAATGCCGGCCCGCGGCGGGTGCAGGAGTGGCTGGCCGGCTCCGGCATGATGCCGCAGGAGACGCGCAATTACGTCTCGGCCATCACCGGCGCGACCGTCGAGGACTGGGCGAGGCCCGGCACGAAGGAAAAACTGCCCGACCGCGCGCCGAACGCCTCTTGTCGCGAATTGATGGCGCTGCTCAAACGCGCGCCCAATCCCTTCGTCACCGAGTTGGAGCAGCATGTGAAGTTCGGCGCGGCAAAACCCTGGGGCGTGCAACTCGCCGCCGGCTTCAACCGCGACCGGGCGCTTTCGATGTATGCCCGCGCGATGAAGCGATTGAGCGCCGTGATCGGCGACCAGGACCCGAGCCTCCTGGGATCGACGTTCCGCAGCCGCGGCACCCGCACATTCTACCAGGTGCGGATCGGCGCCGACACGCGCTCCGCCGCCGACGAACTCTGCAACCGCATCCGCCGCGCCGGCGGGGCGTGCTTCGTGTTGAGGAATATGAGGGGCAGGGGGTGACGGCGCGTCGAAGAATGGCGCTATACTGTTCCAGACAGGATTGGCCATGGCGTTGCTCGTTGACGAGACTGCGAAGGGCATAGCCCTCGACCGACGGGCTCTGCCTGAATGCCTCCACGTACCGATCGCCGCGGTCGATGAGGACGCAATTGGCAATTACGTTGGAGACGTGGAGCGAGTTGTGTCAGGCCGAGGCTTGCGAAAAGCCCTCCTTGTCACCGTGCCAGAATCCGCCGCGATCGATCCGCTTCTGCCAATCAGCGATCATCCCAACGTCGGTATTTTCCATGCCCGCCAGCAGGTATGGGTTCACGTTGCGTATAAACCTTATCGGGCCGCCTACAAGAGGGCTTTTCCGGATGAAAATATCGACGGTCTGATCCTGAGCCACGCTATGAACCGGGACACTGCGGCTCACAAAGGCTTCGATTTCGTAAGAATTACCCCGGTGTCCGGCGTTGCGAACCTGAGTAGCGCGTTTTCGGAACAGTGGGCAAAAGAACTGCACAAGCCGAAACTGCCCGTGGTTACTCGCCGCACAGGTCCACCCTTTATTCAGTATGCCGATCTATCCGATCTGATGTTGATGCTCGACATGATGCTCGGCGGCGGCGTCATGGACGCCGTCAATGAAGGCCAGAAAATGCTGGAACGAAAAGCACAAAGTTAATATGGCGCGCGTTACTCCTCTACCGGCGTTGGCGTGATGCGCTTCAGGTCTGGACTTAGTCTGATATCGTAAGCCGCCGCCAGATTTCCGATTTGAAACCCAACTGATTTACGCAGGGTCGCTAAGGCGTCCCGGAATTGCAGCCACTCAGGGTCGTTTCCATTGCAGTGCAATGTTGAAAGGTCTGATTGCTCGACCTCGCTAAAGAAGACAAGGATGGTTTTCGTTAACGAGAGCAGGATCTGATCCAGCCCGCTGCCGTCTGGCAGGCCGCCGCGCCAAGTGGCGAGCTGTGAACGAAGCCTGTCGAGCGAATGGCGGACACGGTCTGGAAATTCAGCGTCGAATGATGCCCAAAAAACTCGATGGTCTTCGAGCATGGCGATGACCTGTTTTGCAAGCGCGGGCGCGGCGCGCCGCGTTTGAATGAGCGCGAGACTTTGGGAATAGCCTTTGGTCCGAACCTCCGCGATCATCGCCTCATGGTTGCGCTTCCATTGTCGCAACAATTCCGCGGAATGCGGCGCTGCATCCTTGTCGACGATGTCGCCGCACACGCGGCACAGCCAGAGCCCGTTTGTAATTGCCCGGCGTTCAGCAGATGACTGGGCTGGATTGTAGCGCGGACCGTTCGGGGCTGCCGCATGAATATGCGCTGCATGTCCTGTTGAAAGGCTCTTGCTCTCATCGGAGTGAGGGCCCGCCGTAAGCTTGACGCAATCCGGGTTCGAGCAGAAATGCGCTGCCCGAATTGAGAGTGTCTTCTTTGTGGCCTGCGAAAATTCGTCACGAGAGGTCATGATTTCCCGAAATCCGATGGCCCGGTCCAAGGGGGGCATTATAGGTTAGCCGGTATCGCCACATTCTAAACATGAGAACTGAGTCGTGGCAGCCTGCACGTCCGGCGAAAAGCGGGTCAGCCGTTAGGCTACGCCTGACAGGATGGCAGCTCTGCCTGCCGTTCGCTTGACGCAAGCCCCTTTCGCCAGCGTTATGCGCGCGCGACTCAAACTGGCAGGCTGCCCTTGCCCCTTCCTCCGCAGGACTCCCCGAGTTGGCAAAGTCCCGTGCGGGCATTCGCATGGGGCGTGCGCTCGGTCGCTTCGACGGTGCTGACGCTGGTGCTGTTTGCGACCTATCTCGGCATCGGCGCGCTGGCGCATGACACGCATTTCAGCCTGGGATGGGTGTTGGCGAGCACGGCTCTGGTCTGGGCGGGGCCGGCGCAGATCATCCTGATTTCGACGCTGGGTTCGGGGGCCACCGTGGTGCAGGCGGCCATCGCCGTGACCGTCAGCGCGATCCGGCTGTTCCCGATGGTGGTGTCGGTGTTGCCGATGATGCGGACGCCGACGACGAAACGGCGTCATCTGGTGCTGGCGACGCATTTCATCGCGGTCACCCTGTGGGTCGAATGTTTTCGCCTGTTCCCGAAGGTGCCGCGCGAGCGGCGTATCGCGTTTACGCATGGGCTCGGCATCGGACTGTGCTCGGTATGCCTGATCGCGACCGCGCTCGGCTATGGGCTTGCCGCCAACCTGCCGCGACTGTTCGCCGCCGCGATCCTGCTGTTGACGCCGCTGGCCTTCCTGCTGTCGACCGCGCGCAACTGCCGGCAGCTCTCCGATATCCTGGCGCTGGTGTTGGGGTTGGCGCTGTTTCCGCTCGTATCCCTGCTGCACACCGGCGTCGATATCCTGATCAGCGGCGTGTCGGCCGGCACCATTGCCTATGGCGTTCACTGGTGGCGGGAACGCCAATGAGCACCTTCATCGGCGACTGGCATGCGCTATTGGTGCTCGTGATCGCGGGCTTCCTGCCCAATGAGGTTTGGCGGATGCTCGGCCTCTGGTTCGGCGGCGGCGTCGACGAGGGCTCCGAGGTGCTGGTCTGGGTGAGGGCGGTGGCGACCGCGATCCTGGCCGGCGTCATCGCCCAGATCCTGGTGCTGCCGCCCGGCGCGCTGGCCGGCGTGCCGGACTGGTTGCGCTACGGCGCGGTGGCTGCCGGATTTGCCGCCTTCATGCTGACCCAGCGGTCGATCTTTGCCGGCGTGGTCTGCGGCGAAATCGTGATGCTGGCTGGCAAATGGTGGCTGGGCTGATACTGTCCGGCATCTCAACGCATCATCTCACTGGACTAGCGACATGGTTGCAAAGACTGAAGTTCGCGAGGGAGAACTCGCGGTCGATCTGCCCAAGGCGAGCAACGCTTCGCTCTACTTCATCGGCCGTATCCGCACGCCCTGGACCTCGCGCGATATGACGCCGCGGCAGGGCCGTCAGGACGGTCCGGTGTGCCGGCTCGAGGTTTTCGAGCCGTGGGTGCCGGCGCTGAAGGGCGTCGACTTCTACTCAAATCTCGAGGTGATCTACTGGCTGCACCAGTCGCGCCGCGATCTGGTGCTGCAGAGCCCGAAGAACAACAGGAATACGCGGGGCGCGTTCTCGCTGCGCTCGCCGGTGCGGCCGAACCCGATCGGAACGTCGATCGTCAAGCTGGTCGGCGTCGAGGGCAATGTGGTGCTGGTGCGCGGCCTCGATTGCCTCGACGAGACGCCGCTGCTCGATATCAAACCCGACCGCTGCGAATTCACCCCGCTGGCGCAGCCGCACCCCGGGGACTTCGAGGCGGAGTAAGCTCGCCTCCGTGCGTCATTGCGAGGAGCGTAGCGACGAAGCAATCCATGCCTTTCTCGTGTTGACATGGATTGCTTCGCTTCGCTCGCAATGACGATGGGGGCTACTTCAACGCCGCGATCAGCTTGGTCGCGTTGTCTTCCAGCACCTTGGCGTCTTCCCGGCGGCTGGCCGGCGGCAGCAGCGCGACGCCGTCGTGACGGGGCATCACGTGCATGTGCAGATGAAATACCACCTGTCCGCCGGCGGCTTCGTTGAATTGCTGCACGGTGATGCCGTCGGCCTTGAAGGCGATCATCGCCGCTGCGGCAATCCTGTGGGTGCCGCGCGCGACATGGGCGTAATCCTCGGGCTTGATGTCGAGGATGTTGCGGGCAGGGGCCTTCGGGATCACCAGCGTATGGCCGGGCGAGCGTGGCATGATGTCGAGAAACGCCAGCACGTAGTCGTCCTCATACACCTTGTGGCAGGGAAACTCGCCGCGCAGGATTTTCGCGAAGATGTTGTTGGTGTCGTAGGCGGGCATGGCAGTCTCCTGATATCGAATCCAGATCGCACTTCGTGATGTCGATCGTCAAGGCGCCTCTTCGGCAGCCTTGCGGAATGGCCCGGCCTCGGTGAGTTCGCGCGCGGCCTCGGCGACATAGGCGCGTTCGCGCCGCAGATATTCGTCGATGGCGCGGGCGAGGCCGGGGTCGGCGATGTAGTGCGCGGAGTAGGTGGTCTGCGGCAGGTATCCGCGCGCGATCTTGTGCTCGCCCTGCGCGCCGGCCTCGACGGTTTTCAGGCCGCGCGCAATCGCAAAGTCGATCGCCTGGTAATAGCAGACCTCGAAATGCAGGAACGGATGGTGCTCGATCGCGCCCCAGTGGCGGCCGAACAGGGTATCGGAGCCGATGAAGTTGATGGCACCTGCGATCCAGCGGCCGTTGCGTTTGGCCATCACCAGCAGCACATCTTCGGCCATGCTTTCGCCGATCAGCGAATAGAACGCGCGGGTGAGGTAAGGGCGGCCCCATTTGCGCGAGCCGGTCTCCATGTAGAAATCGAAGAAGGCGTCCCAGGCGTCCTCGGTGATATCGCTGCCGGTCAGCGCATGGATCGTGATGCCCTCGGCGGACAACGCCTCGCGGCGTTCGCGCTTGATGGCCTTGCGGTGGCGCGAGTTCAGGGTGGCGAGGAAATCATCGAAGCAGCGGTAGCCCTGATTATGCCAGTGGAATTGCTGGTCGGTCCGCTGCAGGAAGCCGTATTCAGCCAGGAACTTCCACTCCGCCTCGCGCGCAAAGGTGACGTGGACCGACGAGGCGTTGGTCGCCTCGCACAGCGCGATCAGGCCGCTCGCGAGCGCGGTGCCGATTCGCTCGCGATCGACGCCGTCGCGGATCAGCAGGCGCGGCCCCGCCGCGGGTGTGAACGGAACCGAAGCCTGCAGTTTCGGATAATAACGGCCGCCGGCGCGTTCATAGGCATCGGCCCAGCCACGGTCGAACACGTATTCGCCCTGCGAGTGCGATTTCAGATAACAGGGCACGATTCCGGCGATGCTGCCGTTGAGCTTGGCGACGAGGTGACGCGGACCCCAGCCGGTCCGCGCGCAGGCCGAGCCGGACTCCTCCAAGGCCGAGAAAAAGGCGTGTGAAACGAAGGGGTTATAAGGGCGCCTTAAACCGGCGCCGGACTCGCCTGTCGTATCGCGTGAAGCCAGCGTGTCGAGGCCATTGAGACTGTTGAAACCGCAGGCCGGATTGGCGCAGGCATCCCAATCCGAAGCCGGGATCTGGCTGACGGACGGCAGCGATTCGAGGGTGATTTCGGATGACGCCATCGGCAATTCGGACCGGTCACGGGTTGCGATCAGCCATCGCACATGGTGACCAACACCGCTAAAGATCGGGCATTGCGCCCGCGACTTCAAGGGTGGGGAACACCCACCGAGGTCAGGGTCGAAACCCCTCGAAAATCATCTGATCGGCGTAGCGCGCGGCCCGCACGCGCTGCTCCGGGGTGCGCACGGTCCAGGTCAAGAGCGGCAGGCCGAAGACATGGCGGGCGATCCAGGGAGCAGGGGCCGGCAACTGGTTGACCCAGAATGCCACGAAATGCGGCCGGGTACGGAAGGCGTGACGGAGATGCAGCATGCCGTGGCGCTGCTCCGGGGTCAGCTTCTTCCAGTAGTCGTCGTCATAATTGCGCTGGGCGACGATGCCGCGCGGACGCTCCGGGATCTCTTCGCGCAGCGCCAGCACCTGATCCGGATCGAACGACATGACGGCCGCGGGCCCGGAATAGCTGGCGAGCACTTCGGCCATCCGCGCCACCAGCTTGCGGTCGCCGTCATAGTGGCTCTTCACCTCGATCACCAGCGGCACGCGGCCCGCCACCAGCGCGCAGAGATCGCCGAGCGACATCATCCGCTCGGCGGTATTATTGAACTTGACCGCCTTCAGTTCGGCTGCGGTCTTGCCGAGCAGGGGGCCCGAGCCCTCGGTGAGGCGGCCGAGGGCGTCGTCATGATGCACCATCGCCTCGCCGTCGGCGGTGAGCTGGACATCGCATTCGATGCTGAAATTGCCGTCGATCGCAGCCTGAAACGCGCCCGGCATGTTCTCGATGATGCCACGCGACGCGTCATGCAGCCCGCGATGGGCCACCGGCCGCGCCGTCAGCCAGTCAGGTGCGCGCACGTCATGGCTCCTCTAGGCGACCTCGAAGACGCCATCGACCTCGACCGCCGCGTCCGACGGCAGCGAGGCGACGCCGACGGTGGTGCGGGCATGGCGGCCCTTGTCGCCGAAGGCTGCGACCATCAGGTCCGACGCCCCGTTCATCACCTTCGGCCCTTCGAGAAAGTCCGGCGTCGAATTGATGAAGCCGCCGAGCCGGACCACGCGCACCACCTTGTCGAGGTCGCCGAGCGCGGCCTTGATCTGAGCCAGCAGGTTGACTCCGCAACTCTGCGCCGCGGCGTAACCTTGCTCGATGGTGACGCCGGCCCCCAACTTGCCCTTGGCGGTCAGCTTGCCTTCCGCGTTGGCGCATACCTGGCCGGAAACGAACAGCAGGTTTCCGGTGCGCACGAAGCCGACGTAATTCGCCATGGCGGCGCGGGGCTCCGGCAGGACCACACCCTGTGCCGCCAGTTTCTGCTCGACCGTACCCGCCATGCTTCGTCCCCGTTTGAATTGACTGACGCCCGATTTCGCTTGCGATCGGGCCGCTTTGTTTCGCGCATCGTGCCGTCACTTGCAAGCGAGCCGCGGACCGGCGGCTGGCGCGGGAACAGGCCAAGAAACACGGCGGCCCGGCCGGCGATTCGTGCATTTTCGTGAAGCGGCCCTAGTTGCGGCGCAATAGGACGGTCACTATTGTGACGATTCAGGCGCAGGAAAGACAACATATGGCTCGATGGTTCCGGATTTCGTCGCGTGACATCCGTTCGGTGCTGCTGGCGACGGCCGCGGTTGCCGTCGCCTCCGGTTTTGCCGGCGGCAGGGTGCAGGCCGCGGCGAGCGGCCCGTTTCTCGCGCACCAGGCGCTTTATGAACTCAAGCTGGTGAAGTCGCGCGGCTCCAATTCGATCAACAATGCGCGCGGCCGCATTCTCTATAATTTTTCCGGCAGCGTCTGCGAGGGCTACACCTCGGAATTCCGCCAGGTCTCGGAACTCGACAGCGGCGAGGGCAAGCTGACGCTGAGCGACCTGCGTTCGACCTCCTGGGAGGACGGCGCCGGCAAGAGCTACCGCTTCAAGATCGCCACCCGGATGAACGACACCGACTCCAGCCCCGTCGACGGCGTCGCCGAGCGCAGCGGCGATCATATCACGGTCAAGCTGAAGCAGCCCGAGGCCAAGACCTTCACCCTCGACGGCTCCACGGTATTCCCGACCGAGCAGATCCAGCGCATCATCGCCGCCGCGCGCGAGGGAAAATCCCTGCTGGAACTGACGGTCTATGACGGTTCTGACAACGGTGAGAAGGTCTACAACACGCTGTCGGTGATCGGGCAGCCGATCCCGGGCGACCGCAGCATCGCCTCGCCCGATCCCTCCACCGCCAACGACGTCATGAAGCCGCTGACGCGCTGGCCGGTCACGGTGAGCTATTACGACCGCGACGCCAAGGCCAAGGACGGCGAGCAGACGCCGGTCTATGCGATGTCGTTCGAGCTGTTCGAGAACGGCGTCTCGCGGGCGCTGGTGCTCGACTACAATGACTTCGTCATTTCCGGCGCGATGGGCAAATTCGACGTCAGGGATTCCAAGCCGTGTAAGTGACGGCGAGATTGCTTTTTCGCAACTTAATAAAGGACCGTCATTGCGAGGAGCGAAGCGACGAAGCAATCCAGCTTGCCACGCAATGAAAGAAGCTGGATTGCTTCGCTTCGCTCGCAATGACGGGGTCTGATCTCCAGAACGCAGGAATTCCGATCGTCAACCTGACTTGTTGACCTTCTTTACCTTCGCGTCGGTGGCCTCTATCGATGCGGCCAATTCCAGGATGGCTTTCGCAAGAAGGTCGGCGGCTTCCTTCGCGTCCTGAGATCGCTCGGCTCGAAGCGCGTAATTTCTGGCTGACGATAGTGACATCGGTGACGCGGCCTTTCTCGCCGGAAAACCCGCCGGGTTGAGGCGGTGGATTTCCTTACGCACTACTTCTCGCGGCCTCTGCGGTGATCCGCGAATGACCAAGACCTAGCGGTCGGCGGTTAATATTTCTCCAGCCTGCATGACCTCGACGCCCGCAACGGCGGTCCCGCTTGATCCGCTTTACCCCCCAACAACGGACATTGTCGACTGATGAACGATGTTCGTTTGGTGCCAGTCGTGACCTCGCGCAATCAGATCCCAGCAGTATCAATTCCGTTCAACGAGTTTCCAATATGAGTCTTTTCGAACCACTTCGCCTGCGCGGAAGGTGTAGAAGTCGCAACCCTGCACTTCCACCTTCTTTCCATCCCGACCAGTGCCAGTGAGGCACCATTTCGAAATGCCGGTTTGAGATTCCGAATCCACAAAATGCTCAGCATTCCCGTAATGGACGTCGGGCAGTCCTTCAAAACGTGCAGCCAGCCCTTCTCGCACATTCTCCTTACCCTCAAAACGGGAGCCATACGGTTTACTCCCCTTCGGCATCTCCAAAACGCAATCATCCGCAAAGAATCTCATGATCCGATCCAGATCATGCGCGTTGAACGCATCGCATATCTCTACTAGCTTGGCTCGAATATCCATCTGCGCCTTGCCCTACTTCAATACGCCGCTATTTCGGCAGGCTAACGCCCCACGAGCTTAGTCAATCACGTCATCCTGGTGCGGACAACGCATAGTTGGCCCAAGTCCGCTCCGGGTCATTTCCGGAAGTGCGACAGCGCCGCTTCCAGGTCCGTTTTCGCTTTTTTTAGCGGATGTCGCAGACGATCCCGTCAGGTCCACAAATTGCCCGATGGGCGCGTTACCTGAGGAGCAAAGGCTGTGAGTCTTCCTGGCCTCCATCCGGGTTACACGTCTATTCCTCTTCCGCCTTCTCCGGCCCGTCATAGGCGATGCCCCGGATCACGGCGGCGTTGCCGAATTTCTTGCGCAGGTCGTCGATGGCGCGTTCGGCATGGGCCGAGCGGCGGTCGAGCATGTCGGTGTCGTCGGTCTGCGAGCCTTCGCGCAGCGCGCTGACGCCGGCGCCCATCAAGCGGAACGCGGTGCCGTCGATTTCCTTCGCCAGCATCTCGCGGGTCACCGCGAAGATCTTCGCCGCGAGCTGCGTCGGCGCGTGGATCGATTGCGAGCGGGTGCGCTGCCTGAAATCGGCGGTCTTCAGTTTCAGCGTGATGGTCAGCCCCGAAAGGTCGCTGCTTTTCAGGCGCGACGATACCTTTTCGCAGAGCCGCCACAGCGTCTTTTCCAGTGTGGCAAAATCGCGGATGTCGGTGTCGAAGGTGGTTTCGTTGGAAATGGTCTTGGCGCCGCGATCGGGCACCACGGGGCGATCGTCGATGCCGCGCGCCAGCCGCCACAGCCTGCGCCCCTCGGCCGCGAACTGCCGCATCAGCTCGATCTCGTCGGCGCGCTGCAGGTCGGCGATGGTGCGAAAGCCGCGCTGCAGCAGCTTCTCCTGGGTCGCCGGCCCGACGCCGTAGATGAAGCCGACCGGCCGGTCCGCCAGCATCTTCAGCGCTTCGTCCTGATCGAGCGCGGCAAAGCCGCGCGGCTTGTCCAGGTCGGAGGCGATCTTGGCCAGGAACTTGTTGCAGGACAGACCGACCGAAACCGTGATGCCGATGTCGCGCTCGATTTCGCGGGCAAAGCGCGCCAGCACTTTTGCCGGGATCATGCCGTGTACGCGCTGGGTGCCGGCCAGGTCGAGAAACGCCTCGTCGATCGACAGCGGCTCGACCAGCGGCGTCAGCGCCTGCATGGCATGGCGCACCTCGCGGCCGACCCTGACATATTTGGCCATGTCGGGCCGGATCACGACCGCGGAGGGGCACAGCGCCAGCGCCTTGAACATCGGCATCGCCGAGCGGATGCCGAAGGTGCGGGAGACATAGCAGGCCGCCGACACCACGCCGCGCTTGCCGCCGCCGATGATGACCGGCTTGTCGGCGATGTCAGGATTGTCGCGCTTCTCGACGGTGGCGTAGAACGCGTCGCAATCGATATGCGCCAGCGTCAGCGCAGGCAGCGCGTGGTGACGGACGAGGCGAGGGGAGCCGCAATGGCTGCATCGCCGGGCCGCGAAATCCAGATCATGGAGGCAATCCCGGCAAAAGCAGGTCGGTCCCTCCAATGCTGGCGCAGTCAGGTTCACGGCACGTCGCGCTCCCACCGGGGATCGTTGAGCGCCTGATGGGCCGCGGCAATGTTGGTGGGATGGAGCTGCGAGGCGCTCGCAAAAGCCTTCACGGTTGCGTCATCGCGCATGACGAAATCGAGCACTGAGGCGAGAAATTGCGGGTCAGACGCGGCGTTGCGCAGGGTCTCCGGACCGATGCCCGATTCGGCCAGGAACAGGCCCAGCCGCTCGGGGTCGCCGGCGATGAAGGACAGCGCCTGAACTGCAACGATTTCAGCTACTTCCCGGGGGTTGTGAACAGGCTTTTTCAACTGATCCGTTTGCCTTTCCGTTAACTTATGGTCTCTAATTTGGAATCATCATGCCCGAGTCTGCGGAACGTGTTCAAGCAAGTGGAAACCACTTCGCATAAAGATGGCATGTCGGCTTAACGGGTTAGAGCGAATCTGGCGCTAGTTTGAATTCACTTTTCGACATGCCCGCCGGCAGTGCCTGATGCACCGCCGGCCGGGTCTGTTTCCTAGGGGATTGGGAGGGACGGGATGGCTAAAACCGTCCTGATCGTGGAGGACAACGAGCTGAATATGAAGCTCTTTCGCGATCTGTTGGAAGCGCATGGCTATCAGACCTCGGGTACCTCAAACGGTTTCGAGGCGCTCGATCTCGTGCGCAAGCTGCGTCCCGATCTTATATTGATGGATATCCAGCTGCCGCAGGTGTCCGGCCTCGAGGTCACGCGCTGGATCAAGGACGATCCGGAGCTGCGTTCCATACCGGTGGTCGCGGTGACGGCCTTCGCGATGAAGGGTGACGAGGAACGCATCCGCGAGGGCGGCTGCGAAGCTTATTTATCGAAGCCGATTTCGGTCGGCAAATTTATTGAAACCGTCAGGCGATTTATCGGCTAGGAGTGATTTGAGATGTCAGCGCGTATTCTCGTCGTCGATGATGTCCCCGCCAACGTCAAGCTGTTGGAGGCGCGGTTGTCGGCCGAGTATTTCGACGTCCTGACCGCGTCCAACGGCACCGAGGCGCTGGAGATCTGCGCGCGCGCCGAATGCGACATCATCCTGCTCGACGTGATGATGCCTGACATCGACGGCTTCGAGGTTTGCCGCCGGCTGAAGTCGAATCCGGCAACGCATTTCATTCCGGTGGTCATGGTCACCGCGCTCGACAGCCCGGCCGACCGCGTGCGCGGGCTCGAGGCCGGCGCCGACGATTTCCTGACCAAGCCGGTGTCCGACGTCGTGCTGATCGCGCGGGTGCGTTCGCTGACCCGGCTGAAGATGATGACCGACGAGCTGCGCATGCGCGCCATCACCTCGCTCGAGATCGGCGTGCAGGCGCCGGAGCGCAGCGCGGTCGCCGATACCGGCAAGGGCGGTCGCATCCTGCTTGTCGACGACCGGCCGTCGTCCTACGAACGGCTGGCGCCGGTGCTCTCAACCGAGCATACCGTCGACGTCGAGACCAATCCGTCGGAAGCGCTGTTTCGCGCCGCCGAGGGCAATTACGACCTGCTGATCGTCTCGCTCGGCCTCGATAATTTCGACGGCCTGCGGCTGTGCAGCCAGGCGCGTTCGCTGGAGCGCACCCGGCAGGTGCCGATCCTCGCCATTGCCGACGCCGACAACAATGCCCGGCTGCTGCGCGGGCTCGAGATCGGCGTCAACGACTACCTGCTGCGCCCGGTCGACAAGAACGAATTGCTGGCGCGGGCGCGCACGCAGATCCGCAAGCGGCGCTATACCGACCATCTGCGCGACAACGTGCAGAACTCGATCGAGGCGGCGATCACCGACGCGCTGACCGGGCTGCATAACCGCCGCTACATGGAAAGCCATCTGGGAACGCTGGCCGAGCAGGCATCGAGCCGCGGCAAGCCGCTGGCGCTGATGATGCTCGACATCGATTTCTTCAAATCGATCAACGACAATTACGGCCACGACGCCGGCGACGACGTGCTGCGCGAATTCGCCGTCAGGATCCGCAAGTCGATCCGCGGCATCGATCTCGCCTGCCGCTACGGCGGCGAGGAATTCGTCATCGTGATGCCGGAAACCGACCTGCATGTCGCGGGCATGGTGGCCGAACGGCTGCGGCGCTCGATCGCGGGCGAGCCGTTTGCGGTCAACAAAGGCACCAAACGCATCGAGGTCACGATCTCGATCGGGCTGTCGACCCTGGAGCGCAAGGGCGAGTCCGTCGCCGACGTGCTCAAGCGCGCCGATACCGCGCTCTATCGCGCCAAGCACGACGGCCGCAACCGCGTGGTTTCGGCGGCGGCATAATCTCTCCACTGTCGTCCCTGCGAACGCAGGGACCCATATCCACCAGCGGTTATGGGTGAAACGAAATCCAGCAACAGCGACCTGTTCTATACCGCGCCGCCGCGGCGTATGGGTCCCCGCGTTCGCGGGGACGACGGTTGAGTGTGCTCTCCGCCAACCTCCACCCCCGCATTCGCCAGCAGCACCTTCGCGGCCTGCTTTGCCGCGCGCGCCATCGAGGGATCGTTGCGCACCAGGTCCTGCGCGATCGAGCCGTCGACCAGCAGCGTCAATTGGGTCGCGAGGCCTTCGGCGTCGGTGACGCCGAGCTGCTGCAACAGATCGCGGAACCAGAGGCGGCGGCTTTCCTTGAAGGCGATCGCGATCTTCCTGACCGACCGATCCTCGGTACCGAGTTCGGCCACCGCGTTGACGAACGGGCAGCCGCGAAAACCCTTGGACGCGAAACCGCGTTCCAGCCGGTCGAAGGTGCCGAGAATCTGTTCGACCGGTGGCTTGTCGGAGGCGGGGGCCTGCGTGAAGCGCCGCTGCAGGTAGGCCGCTATCAATTCGTCCTTGGAAGGGAAGTGGTTGTATAGCGTGCGCTTGCTGATGCCGATTTCGGCGGCGATGGTGTCGACGCCGACGGCGCGGATGCCGCGCAGATAGAACAGGCGGTCGGCGGTTTCGAGAATCCGCTCCTTCATGGCCGGTTTTTCGTGTGGCGGCATATCCCGTGGAAAACCTTTCTCCGCCTGCCTTGACAGCAGCGCCGCCTTGCATGCTAATTACACAGATCGGTGTAATCAAGTCCGATGCGACGGCAGGGCGGCAATTTTGGGCCGCGGCCCAACGGGAGAAGAACAAAAATGCCCCTGCTGCAGATCCTGCGTCCCACGCTCCCGATCCTGATCGGCGCCTCATTGATGCTCACGCTGAGCATGGGCCTGCGGCAAAGTCTCGGCATCTTCCTGCAGCCGCTGACGCAGGACATCAGGATATCGGTCTCCGATTTCACGCTGGCGCTGGCGGTGCAGAACCTCGCTTGGGGATTCCTGCAGCCGCTCGCCGGTGCGATGACGGTGCGGTTCGGCTTTCGCCCGATCATGATTGTGGGTTCGGCGCTTTACATCGTCGGCCTTGCGCTGATGGCGAGTGCGCAGGGGATGCTCAGCATCATGATCGGGGCGGGCGTGCTGATCGGCATGTCGCTGGCCTGCACTGCCAACGCCATCGCCATGTCGGTGGCGGCGCGTGCGGTGCCTGCGGCGGTGCGCAGCACTGTCATGGGCATCGTCTCGGCGGCGGGATCGCTCGGCGCGCTGCTGTCGGCGCCGATCGGGCAGGTTCTGAACGAGGGCTATGGCTGGCGGACGGGCCTGACCGGCTTTGTGATTCTGTCGCTGCTGATGCTGCCTGCGGCCTGGTACGCGGGCCGGGTCGACAAGGTTCCGCTGCCGCCCAAGGGACCCGACGACATCGCCGATACTTCGGCCGCCGTGGCGGTGAAGATCGCGTTCGGCAATGCGTCGTTCGTGGTGATGACGCTGGCCTATTTCGTCTGCGGCATGCAGCTCGTCTTTCTCACCACGCACCTGCCGTCGTATCTGGCGATCTGCGGCATGGATCCGATGCTGAGCGCGCAGACGCTGGGCATGATCGGCGGCTTCAACGTGCTGGGCAGCCTGTTCTTCGGCTGGGCCGGCGAACGATGGAACAAGCTGGCGTTGCTGGGCGCGATCTACATTTCGCGCTCGCTGATTCTGGCCTGGTACTTCACGCTGCCGGCGTCGCCGGCAACGACGCTGCTGTTCGGCGCACTGATGGGCTTCCTGTGGATGGGTGTCGGACCGCTGGTCGCCGGCGCGGTGGCCGAAATGTTCGGGCTGCAATGGCAGGCGATGATCCAGGGCCTCGCCTTCATGAGCCATCAGCTCGGCAGCTTTCTCGGCGCCTATGGCGGCGGACTGCTGTACGACCAGCTCGGCTCCTACACCATGGCGTGGCGGATCGGCGTGGCGCTCGGCCTGGCCGGCGGAATCATCCAGGTCGCATTTGCGCTGATCCGGCCATCGGCGCCGCCGATGGTGGCGGCGCGATAGGCATAGCGTTTTCGAGCGAAGTGGGTACCGGTTCGCGTAAAGAAAACGCGTCCAATAAAAGCTATCGCATCAGTGGCCGGCCGGCACAAAGTGGTCGCGTACCGAGGCGGTCTGGCCGGTTGCGGTTTCGGCGGCCCTGAACTCGATGTCGGCTGCTTCCTTCGGCAGCTTCGCCGCTGGCACCTGCACGGACACCCTGACTTCCCTGGTCTGGTCGGGCCCGACCTCGACGATCAGTTTCCCGTCCGCGCCGCGTTCGATCCCTGAGGTGCGAATCTCGGCGGCGGGAAGACCCAGCACTTCCAGCGCGAAGGAGCGGGACACGCCGGCCTTGTTGAGGAAGCGTATGGTAAAATCGTTCCGGACGCTGCCGTCGCTCAGGGTGACGAACAGCGGGCTGCGTTCGTGCAGTGCGCTGATGCCCATCGAGCTGCGGGTCGCCAGCGTGTACAGCATGATGCCGCCGACCACGGCGATGATGGCGGCGTAGAGCACGGTGCGCGCCCGGATCAGGCGATAGACCGGCGGCTTGCCGGCGAGCCGGCGCTCGGCGTTGATGTCGGTGTCGTAGGCGATCAGCCCGGTCGGCCGGTTGGTCTGCTGCATGATCGCGTCGCAGGCGTCGATGCAGAGCCCGCATTGAATGCAGCCGAGCTGGATGCCGTCGCGGATATCGACGCCGGTCGGGCACACATTGATGCATTGGTGGCAATCGATGCAGTCGCCGGCAGGCTCGCCGGCGAGGCGCAGCTGCTCGGCCTTCTTGACCGAGGTGCGGGGCTCGCCGCGGTCACGCCGGTAGGTGACGTTGAGCGCCCATTCGTCCGTCAGCGCCGCCTGGATGCGCGGCCACGGGCACATATAGATGCAAACCTGCTCGCGCGCGTGGCCGGCGAACACATAGGTGGTCGCGGTCAGGATGCCGATCCAGAGATAGGCGACGAATGGCGCCTGCAAGGTGGCGAGTTCCTTCACCAGCGTCGGCGCATCGGCGAAATACAGCACCCAGGCGCCGCCGGTCCACCAGGCGATCATCAGCCACAGGAAGTGCTTGGTGGCGACCTCGCGCACATGGCTGAAGGTCCAGGCCCGCTTGTCCTTCAGGATGCGGTCGCGGCGGTCGCCCTCGACCCAGCGTTCGACGGCGTAGAACAGGTCGGTCCAGATGGTCTGCGGACAGAGATAGCCGCACCAGATGCGGCCTGCGACCGCGTTCATCAGGAACAGCGTCATCGCCGCGATGATCAGAAGGCCGGTGAAGTAATAGACCTCCTGCGGCCACAGCTCGATGAAGAAGAAATAGAAGCGGCGATGCGGCAGGTCGAGCAGCACCGCCTGGTTGGGCAGGCCGGGTCCGCGGTCCCAGCGCACGAAGGGCAGCAGGTAGTAGACCGCCAGTCCTACCGCCAGCAGCGTCCATTTGATCCGGCGAAACCGGCCATGGACGGCCTGCGGATAGACCTTCTTGCGGGGCGCATAAAGCGGCCCTTCGATGATGGTTTCGCCCATGACTTTGCTTTCGGATTATCGCGCCGCGGAGGCACCGATCATTCTTGCGACCAGATAGGACAGCGGCATTGCCACGGCGAAGCCGGACAGCACCGCGAACGGAATGTTCTTCATCGCCTCGGTGGCGAAGGAGGGGACGGCCAGCACCGCGATCACCGCGGAGCCTGCGAGCGCAGTCCCGAGCATTATCCAAACGAGGAGTGAGATCTTGAACACAGCCCCACCTTTCCTGCTTGTAGAAAAACGTACTGCTCCAGCATATCGATCGACGCATCGATCGGCAGCCAATCACCGCTGCATTGCAACATTCTATTCGCCGCATTCGGCGAAACCGGTTGATCCATATCAATAAGGCATTGCCGACCGACAATATATTATGCAATGCTAATATACTGATTTGAGGGAGGTTGCTGATGTCGCCTTTTGACAAGGCCTGGTCGCCTTACGCCGCGGGTATCCTGATAGGCCTGTTGCAGATCCCGGCATTCCTGATCATCGAGACCGCACTTGGGGCATCGTCTTCATATGTCACTGTGGGTGCTGCGATTACCGGCCTGCTCGATCCGTCGCTGCTCAAGATCGATTATGCGGCCAAGCATATCGTGGCGAACGCCAAGAATCTCTGGCAGGTCGCGCTGGTCGGCGGCATTGCCGTGGGCGCCTTCGCATCGATGAAGCTGTCGGGCGCGGTCCGCGCGCCGGTCTCGCCGATCTGGGCAAAAGCGCTCGGCTCGCCGTCGCGCGGCTTGCGCTACGCGGTGGCGTTTGGTGCCGGCTTTCTGATGCTGTTCGGCGCACGGATCGCCGACGGCTGTACCAGCGGTCACGGCCTGTCGGGAATGGCGCAATTGTCGGTCGGCTCCACGGTCGCGGTCGCCGCGATGTTTGCCGGCGGCATTGCTACCGCCCTGCTGCTGCTGCGTCGCATTTAACCTCGGGAGGGATGGTCATGTCATCCGTTGCAGTCGGAATTCTAAGCGGCGTGCTGATGGGGATAGTGTTCGGCTTCGCGCTGGAAAAATCGCGGGTGTTCGAACCCGGAATGATCGTCGGCCAGATGCAGTTGCGCAACTGGATCATGCTCAAGGTGTTTCTAAGCGCGGTCGCGACCGGGGCAGTGGTGCTGGCGTTTCTCCATGGCTTCGGCTTCGTCAAGCTGCAGCCCAAGGCCGCGCTCTATGCCGCCGACATCGTCGGCGGGCTGATCCTCGGCGCGGGTATCGCGCTGGCGGGCGCATGTCCCGGCACCACGCTGGCGCAGATCGGCGTCGGCTATCGCGACGCGATCTTTACGCTGCTCGGTGGATTGTCCGGCGCGGTGGCGTTCTCCTACGCCCAGCCCTGGCTTGCCAAGTCGCTGATCGGCAGCGGGCCGAAACTGATCTTTTCGGATCTCGCCGGCATTCCCTACTGGCAGGGCGCGCTGGCCTTGGCCGCGGTCATCGTCGTCATCCTCGTGCTGATCGAGCGGCTGCGGCCGTGGCGCGACGATCTCGGCGCCGATGTCGACGGCGACGTTGCGGAGAAGTCATCGCAGCCGCGTGAGCGTCTGGCGCCTGCGGAATGACCTGACGCTGTTCGCCAAACAAAAACGGGGCCGCAAGGCCCCGTCCGGAAGTCGGTAACGTCCCGCGATGTTACTTGATCTTGGATTCGCGGAATTCGACATGCTTGCGCGCGACCGGGTCGTACTTCTTCTTGACCAGCTTGTCGGTCATGGTGCGCGAATTCTTCTTGGCGACGTAGTAGAAGCCGGTATCCGCCGAGGAAACGAGCTTGACCTTGATGGTGACCGCTTTGGCCATGTCGGGAACCTTTGATGTCTGGGAATCGGACGCCGGCCCATCAGGCCCGCATTTGCCGCGCAACCTAGCTTCTGATCGTCCAAAGTCAAGGTTTTAGCGGCCAAAAACCCTCGCAAAACCAGCGATTAACCCTCAAAGAAGTGGTTTTTCGGCCGCGGCAGGCCGAGAATTTCGCTGACTCTCCCTGCCATGATGGGAGGAGGGGTGGGCGCTCAAGCCTCGCCCAGCACATCCTTCTGCATCTTGCCGCCGTAGAAATGGAAGAACGGCACCGGCGCATCGTGGCTGAGCGGACCGGTGGCGAGACGCTTTTCCAGTTCGTTGAGAACGTTCCTGGTCATCGGGTGCGCGTCGGCGAGGTGCTTGGAGCCGAGATCGACCCAGACCAGCTCCACCAGTTCGGCCTCGGCATGGACCACGCCTTCGACGCGGTGCGCGATGGCTGACGCGTCCGCGGTAAAGAACCGGGTATCGAAACGGCGGACGCGGCCGGGCGGGGTGATGGCCCGCGCAATCAGGAAAAGGCCGGACGGATCTGGCAACAAGCCCGCTTCGGTGAAGGGTTTCCACGCGCCTTCCAGCGCCGGCGTCTTGCCGTCGGTCTTGCGCCCGAGGCAGAGCCCGGTTTCCTCGCAGGCCTCGCGGATCGCGGCGACCGCAAGCGATTTCGCGCGCGACGGCGTGATCTTGGGGCTGCCCTTGAGCAGGTTGGTTTCCAGCGCCTTCGTTATCGGGGCCGCCACCGGGACGCGGTTGTCCGATTTGTCGACGCGGCCGCCCGGAAAGACGAACTTGCCGGGCATGAACACCACCTTGTCGTGGCGCTTGCCGACCAGCACTTTCGGAGTGGCGGCGGCGCGATCGACCAGGATCAGCGTGGCGGCGTCCTTCGGCCGGAAATAAGGGTGGTGATCAGCTTCTTTTTCTTCTTTTGCAGCCTCGCTCATTTCGCTCCCGTTTCTTTTCTCGGGCCTTTTCGGTTCCGATCAAATCAGAACCGGGCTCGATTGTTTTGTCTGACGCGTTTTCTTCACGCGAACCGGCTTCCACGTCGCTTGAAAACGCAATGAAACGCCACGCTACTTGTCGGAATTTTGCTCGTCAAATCCATGCATGCGCAACGCCCATTGGAACCCGACCACCGCGCCTTTCACCGGTTGCAGCAACAGCAGGGAGGCGATCAGGGTGCCCGGCAGGTAGATCGACAATTGCAGTGGCACGGGAGGCGAAAAGTGGGTTTCGATCGTCAGCGCCAGCGGCACCATGACGTGACCGACGATGACGATGACGAGATAGGCCGGAAGATCGTCGGCGCGATGCGGCGTGAAATCCTGTTTGCAGACCGAGCAGTGATCGTCCACTTTCAGGAACGCGCGAAACAGCTTGCCTTCGCCGCAGCGCGGGCAGCGGCCGCGCAATCCGCGTGTCAACGCGGTCCAGACATTGCGCTTGGCGGCCGGCGCCGAATCTGCCGTCCAGATTTTCGCATGTGCAGTGACGGTATCCATCATCTCATCCTTTGAAGGGCTTGCCCTTCTTCGATTTGCCTGACTTGCCGCCTGACTTGGCCTTGCCCGGCCTGCGGTCTTTCTTGCGCGAGCTGCGGCCCGGATGCGCCTTCGCCTTGGCCCGCATCGTGTCATCAGCGCCCGGGCGTCGGTGCCCGCGCGGCGCGATCTTGCCTTCCGAAAGTAGTTCGAACCGCAGCGCGCCCGCGACCGGGGCTGCTTCTACCAGACGAACGTCGACAACGTCACCCAGCCGGTGCATGGCACCGCTGCGTGTGCCGACCAGCGCGTGGCGCGTCGCGTCATAGTTGAAATACTCGGTGCCCAGCGTCCGGATCGGGATCAGGCCGTCGGCGCCGGTATCCGAGAGTTTGACGAACAGTCCGGAGCGGGTGACGCCGGAGATGCGGCCCTGGAACGTGACCCCGATGCGGTCGGCGAGGAAATGCGCGATCAGGCGGTCGGCGGTTTCGCGTTCCGCCTTCATGGCGCGGCGTTCGGTGACGGAAATCTGGGCAGAGACCTCGGCCAGCGTTTCCACCGTCTCGGTCTCCGGCAACGCGCCTTCGCCGAGGCCGAGACCGCGGATCAGGGCGCGATGCACGACGAGGTCGGCATAGCGGCGGATCGGCGAGGTGAAATGCGCATAGCGCCGCAAGTTGAGGCCGAAATGGCCGTAATTCTCGGCGGCGTATTCGGCCTGGGATTGCGAGCGCAGCACTACTTCATTCACCAGCAGTTCGGCATCGTGCCCCCTGACCTGCGCCAGCACGTAGTTGAACAGCGAGGGACGCAACGCGCCGCTCTTGGCGAACGGCAGATTCAGGGTCTTGAGGAATTCCCGGAGGTTATGAACCTTCTCGAGCGTCGGTTCATCATGCACCCGGTAGATCAGCGGCAGCGCCTTCTTTTCGAGCATCTCGGCCGCGGCGACATTGGCGAGGATCATGAATTCCTCGATCAGTTTGTGCGCGTCCAGCCGCTCCGGCACGATCACGCGGTCCACCGTGCCGTCGGGCTTCAAGAGGATCTTGCGTTCGGGCATGTCGAGATCAAGCGGCTCGCGTTCGTCGCGTGCCTTCTTCACGGTCGCATAGGCGTCGTAGAGCGGTTTCAGGATCGGATCGAGCAGGGGGCCGGTGGTGTCGTCGGGCCGTCCGTCGATCGCCGCCTGCGCCTGCGCGTAGTTCAACTTCGCCGCCGAACGCATCAGGATGCGATGGAAACTGTGCGACCGCTTGCGGCCGTCACTGCCGATCACCATCCGCACCGCCAGTGCGCCGCGCGGCTCGCCCGGCACCAGCGAGCACAGATCGTTGGAGATGCGCTCGGGCAGCATCGGCACCACGCGGTCCGGGAAATACACCGAATTGCCGCGCGTCAGCGCATCGCGATCGAGCGCCGAGCCCGGCCGCACATAGAATGCGACGTCGGCGATCGCGACGCTGACGATGTAGCCGCCCCTGTTGTTGGGATCGGCGTCCGGTTCGGCATGCACCGCGTCGTCATGGTCCTTGGCGTCGGGCGGGTCGATGGTGACCAGCGGCAGTTCGCGCCAGTCCTCGCGGCCGGCAAGCGTCGCCGGCTTGGCCGCCTCGGCCTCGCGCAGCGCTGATGGCGTGAAGGCTTGCGGAATTTCGTGGGAGTGAATGGCGATCAGGCTGACCGCTTTTTCGGACGCCAGCGATCCCAGCCGCTCCCTGACCTTGCCCGAGGCGAGGCCGAAACCGCGTGAGCGGACGAGGTCGACGCTGACGAGGTCGCCGTCCTCGGCGCCGCCGGTATCGGCCTTGGCGATGTTCAATTCACGCCCGGCCTGTTTCTTGTCGACCGGAATCAGCCGTCCGCCGCCGGCGGGGTTGCTGCGGAAGATACCGAGCACGCGAGCCCTGGCGTGATCGATGACCTTGATGACGCGGGCGCGATAGACCGCGCCTTCGGCGTCGTCCAGTTTCTCGATGCGCAGCAATGCGCGGTCGCCGACGCCGGCCGCGGTGCCCGGTTGCGGCCGTCTTGGAATATGAATGCGGAGTTTCGGCGGCTCGCCGCTTTCGACCTCGTCCCATTCGGTCGGGGTCGCGATCAGCTCACCGTCGGCATCGCGGCCGCTGATGTCGGCCATCAGGGTCGCGGGCAGGGCGGCAGGCTCGGCGATCTTCCTGCCGCGTTTTTCGATTGCGCCGGCGTCGGCCAGTTCACGCAGGATGCGTTTCAGTTCGGCGCGATCGGCGTTCTTCAGGCCGAACTCCCGCGCGATCTCGCGGGTGCCGACCTTTCCCGGATGCGCGCGGATAAAGGCGACGATGGCGTCCCGTTCGGGAAAACCTCTGTCGCGTTGCCTGGCCATTTACCCGCGGGCCTTGCCGGCGCTTTTCTTCGCCGGCGTCTTGGGCGCGGGCTTCGCCGCCGATGTCTTGGCGGCCGGCGTCACCGGCGCGCGCGCCTTGCTGACGGAATCGGTCTTCGGCTTGGCCGCGGCTTTCTTCGCGACCGCCTTCTTGGCCGGCTTCGGCGCCTTGGCCTCCGCCTCGGCCTTGGCAGGCTTCTTCGCAGGCGCCTTCTTCTTGCCCCGCGCGGGCTTGCCGCCGCCCTTGGCCACGCGCTCGTCGATCAGCGCGATGGCTTCCTCCAGCGTGATGGTGTCCTGCGTCTTGTCGCTCGGGATCGTGGCATTGACGCCGCCGGCTGTGACATAGGCGCCGTAGCGCCCGCTCTTGACCGCGACGCCGCCGAGGGTGGGGTGATCGCCCAGCGGCTTGCCGGGATCGGCGCCGAAGCGGCGGCCGCTCGGTCCCTTGGCGATCTTCTCGGCGATCAGCGTCACCGCGCGGTTGAGGCCAATGTCGAATACTTCGTCGCCGGCCTCCAGGCTGGCATAGGTCTTTTCGTGCTTCACGAACGGGCCGAAACGGCCGAGCCCGGCAATGATCGGCTCGCCGGTCTCCGGATGCTTGCCGATCTCGCGCGGCAGCGACAACAATTTCAGCGCCAGATCGAGTTCCATGTCGGAAGGTGACATGTTCTTCGGAATGCCGGCGCGCTTCGGCTTCTCGCCTTCGGCATAGTCCTTCTGCTCGCCGAGCTGGATATAGGGACCGAACCGCCCGGCCTTTACCACGACGTCACGATCGGTCTCGGGATCCTTGCCGAGGATGCGATCGGCGCTGGCCTCGCTGTCGGCGGCGAGCGGGCGGGTATAACGGCACTCCGGATAGTTGGTGCAGCCGACGAAGGCGCCGAATTTTCCGGCCTTGAGGTTGAGCTTGCCGGTGCCGCAGGTCGGGCATTGCCTGACATCGCCGCCATCCGCGCGCGGCGGATAGATGTGCGGCCCCAGCATGTCGTCAAGCGCGTCGAGCACCTGCGTCACCCGCAGATCCTTGATCTCGTTGACGGCGCCGATGAACCCGGTCCAGAAATCCTGCAGCACCTGCTGCCAGGAAATCTCGTTGTTGGAGATGCGGTCGAGCTTCTCTTCGAGGTCGGCGGTGAAGTCGTATTCGACATAGCGGGCGAAGAAGTTTTCCAGGAACGCGACCACGACGCGGCCCTTGTCCTCGCCGTGCAGGCGCTTCTTCTCCAGCCTGACGTAGCCGCGGTCCTTCAGCACCTGCAGGATCGAGGCATAGGTCGAGGGACGGCCGATGCCGAGCTCTTCCATGCGCTTGACCAGCGAGGCCTCCGAGAAGCGCGGCGGCGGTTCGGTGAAGTGCTGGGTGACGGCGAGATCCTGCCGCTTCAGCGCTTCGCCCTCGCTCATGGCGGGAAGGCGGCGGCTGTCCTCGTCGTCGCCGTCGTCGTCGCGGCCTTCCTGATAGAGCGCGAGGAAGCCGTCGAACTTTACCACCTGGCCGGTGGCGCGCAGTTCCAGCACGCGGGAGCCGGCTTTCGCCGCGATGTCGACAGTGGTGCGTTCGAGCTCGGCGGATTCCATCTGGCTGGCGATGGTGCGGATCCAGATCAGTTCGTAGAGCTTGGCCTGATCGGTATCGAGGCGGCGGCGCATCTCGGCCGGACGTCGCGACAGATCGGTGGGGCGGATCGCTTCATGCGCTTCCTGGGCATTCTTGGCCTTGGTCTGGTACTGGCGCGGCGCTTCCGGCACATAGGCGTTGCCGTAATCCTCGCCGATCACCTTGCGCGCCTGCGTGATCGCCGAACCGTCGATCTGCACGCCGTCGGTACGCATATAGGTAATGAGTCCGGTGGTCTCGCCGCCGATGTCGATACCCTCATAGAGCCGCTGCGCGATCCGCATGGTGTGGGCCGGCGCGAAGCCGAGCTTGCGGCTGGCTTCCTGCTGTAAGGTCGAGGTGGTGAAGGGGGCCTGCGGATTGCGTCGCGCGGGCTTGGCTTCGACGGTGGAGACCGCGAAGTTGGCGGCCTCGATCGCCTTCTTCAAGTCTTCGGCTTCGGCGCCGCTGCCGATGTCGAGCCTTTGAATCTTCTTGCCGTCGGCGCCGACCAGCCGCGCCTCGAAGGCTTCGCCGCGCGGCGTCGTCAGCGTCGCCACCAGCGACCAGTATTCGCGGGGAACGAATTTCTCGATTTCGAGCTCGCGGTCGCAGACCAGCCGCAGCGCCACCGACTGCACGCGGCCGGCCGAGCGCGCGCCCGGCAATTTGCGCCACAACACAGGCGACAGCGTAAAGCCGACCAGATAGTCCAGCGCGCGGCGCGCCATATATGCGTCCACCAGCGCACCGTCGATCTGGCGCGGGTGCTTCATCGCGTCCGTCACCGCCTGCTTGGTGATGGCGTTGAACACCACGCGCTCGATCTTGTGGTCCTTGATCGCGCGCTTTTCCTTCAAGACCTCCAGCACGTGCCAGGAGATCGCTTCGCCCTCGCGATCGGGGTCGGTGGCGAGGATCAGCCGGTCGGCTCCCTTGAGCGCCTTGGCGATATCGTTGAGCCGGCCGGCCGCCTTGGGGTCGACCTCCCAGATCATCTGGAAGTTGGCGTCCGGATCGACCGATCCGTTCTTGGCCGGGAGGTCGCGGACATGGCCGAACGAGGCCAGGACCTCGTAGGACGAGCCCAGATATTTGTTGATCGTCTTGGCTTTCGCCGGCGACTCCACAATGACGATATTCATGTCATTCCAATAGCTTACGGGAAAAATAACGGGCCGGTTCCGCGAGACTCGCGCCGGCCGTTGCGACCCGAACATGGGTGGTGAGGCCGCCCCTGTCAAATCCGCAGATGTTAAGGGGGGCTCAAAGGGACACCTTGAGGCGTCCTTATGGTTGTAAAATACGTCTTATAGTTGCGCTCTCAAAAAGAGTATTTCAAAGAAATGATCGCAATAAGGGCAGCCGGCGCGAGCGCGCAGGCCGAAACGCGCCGGCGTCGGTTGGCTCTGGGATTTGGTTTCAGTTCGGCCATCCACACCTCTCGTCATTGTTGCGTGCGGCAATAAGCGTACTGAACCTTCATCGCCGTTGGGCAGATGCTTCCAAAGCAGGGAGCTTTGACCCCTGATATTTGGAGAGTCTGACATGCCGAAAGCGTTTCGCGCGTCATCTCCGGCCACCAGGAAGCCCGACAATAGCCCGCTGGTTACGATCGCATTGTTTTGCGGGAGCGGCCTGCTGGTGTCGCTCGTCGCCATGATGGCGGGCGTACAGGGGGCCTGGAACTAGCTGCGTGCACGGTGCGTGCGGAACGCGCGGTGCCCCTTAAATCAGCGACACCAGCCCGCCGCCGTGGCGTTCGAGACGTCCGGCGAGTTCGAGTTCCAGCAGCACGGCGCGCACCACGGCCGGCGAGACGCCGGCCATCCGGATCAGATCGTCGAGCAGCACCGGCGTCGGCCCGAGCAGGGCAGTGATGCGCGCGCGGTCGCTTGTTCCGGGCTCGACATCCAGCGGCTCATCGTCGGATTCGCGCAAATCGAGCGGGCGTCCCATGATCGGCTCGACGGCGGTGATGATGTCGGAGGCTTCCGTGGTCAGCGTCGCGCCCTGCTTGATCAAATCGTTGGTGCCGGCGGCGCGCGGATCGAGCGGCGAGCCCGGCACCGCGAAAACCTCGCGGCCCTGTTCGGCGGCGATTCTTGCCGTGATCAGCGATCCCGAGCGAAGCGCGGCTTCGACGACGACAACGCCAAGTGCTGCCCCCGAGATCAGCCGGTTGCGCCTTGGAAAATCGCGGGCGCGCGGCACGTGCCCCAGCGGCATTTCCGAAATCGCAGCCCCGCCGGAATCGAGTATCGCAGCCAGCAGGTCTTCGTGCTCGGGCGGATAGATCCGGTCATGGCCGCCGGCCAGCACCGCCACGGTGCCGCCGCTGATACTGGCGCGATGCGCCGCCTGGTCGATGCCGCGCGCCAGTCCCGACACGATGACAAAACCGGCATCGCTGAGATCGCGCGCCAGGGTGCCGGCAAATTTCAGCCCGGCGCCGGAGGCGTTGCGCGAGCCGACCACGGCGATCATCGGCCGCATCAGCGCGTCGGGCGCGCCGCGCACACCGAGCAAGGGCGGCGCATCGTCGAGGGTGGCGAGCCGCGGCGGATAGCTGACCTCGTCCGGCGCAAGCAGGCTGACGCCGATCCTCTGGCTGGCAGCCAGTTCGGCGCCCGCATCCTCCTCGCTGCAGATCCGGCCCGGACGCGCCGCGCCGCCACGCCGCGCCAGCTCGGGCAGCCGCTCCAGCGCGGCGCGCGCATTGCCGAAATGATGGAGCAGCGAGCGGAAGGTGCGGGGACCGACATTGTCACTGCGGATCAGCCGCAGCCGGTCGATCCGCTCGGCGTCGGTGAGGTGGGTGGTGCTGGTTCTAGTGTCCATGCTAGCGCAGCTTCGCCCAACCGTAGGGTGTGATCAACTCGTTTTAAGCGCGTGCGGCCTCTCTGCGTCATGCCTGGCCTTGTGCCGGGCATCCTTGCCCGATCCCGGCCCACTCCGTAAAAGCGGTGCGCTCTTTCACAGGAAACCATGGCCATGATCTCGCTCGCCGACCTCCAGCGCCGCATCGAAGCCGGCGAGCTCTCGCCCGATGCGGCGATCGCGCAGTCGGTCGAGGCTGTCGACGCGCATGACAAGACCATCGGTGCCTTTGTTTGCCGCGCCGAAGATCCCCGCGCGGCCAATTCCGGCCCGCTGCGCGGCATCGCGGTCGGGATCAAGGACATCATCGAGACCTCGGAGTTTCCGACCGAGATGGGTTCGTCGATCTACCGGGGTTTTCGGCCGCGCGCGGATGCGCCCGTGGTGATGATGCTGAAGCGGGCGGGGGCGACCATCGCCGGCAAGACCACGACGACGGCGTTCGCATTCGTCGACCCGACCGCGACGCTCAATCCGCGCAACCATGGTCATACGCCGGGCGGCTCGTCCTCGGGCTCGGCGGCAGCGGTCGCAGCCGGCATGATTCCGCTGGCGCTGGGGACGCAGACCGGTGGCTCGGTGATCCGGCCGGCCTCGTTCTGCGGCGTGGCCGCCATCAAACCGTCGTTCCGGATGCTGCCGACCGTCGGCGTGAAATGTTATTCGTGGACGCTGGATACGGTCGGGCTGTTCGCGGCCGGGGTCAAAGACCTCGCGCATGGCCTTTCCGCCATGACCAACCGGCCCGAATTGATGCCGAATGCGACGATCGCGACGCCACGCATCGGCGTGGTGACGCAGGATTTCGCCGGCGCGCCGGAGCCGGCGGGTGCCGACGCGCTGCGGATCGCAACGCGGGCGGCGGAACGTGCCGGCGCCACCGTCCGCGAACTGGCCTTGCCCGACATCGTCGCCGAGGCGTGGCGAATTCATCCGACCTTGCAGGAATACGAGGCGCATCATGCGCTGGCCTGGGAATACCGCACGCATCGCGACGCCATCCCGCCGCTGCTGCGCGCCAGACTCGACGAAACCACAGGGCTGCTGCCCGCCGACTACGATGCAGCGCGACGGATCGCGAACCGCGCCCGCAAGGCGCTGGCGCAACTCTTCGACGATGTCGACGTGCTGCTGACATTCTCCGCGCCGGGCGCTGCGCCGAAGGGATTGGCCTCGACCGGCGATCCCCGCTTCAACCGGCTGTGGACGCTGATGGGCGTGCCTTGCGTCAACGTTCCCGCCTACGTGGCGGACGGCGGCTTGCCGGTGGGTGTGCAGGTGATCGCGCGGTTCGGCAATGATACGGGAGCGCTGGAGGCGGCGCGGTTTGTGGAAGAGGCGCTGAGGCGGTGATGAAGGTGCCCGTCATTCCGGGACACGCGTCTTCGCGTGGACCCGGAATCTGGAGGTTGGGGAACGAGATTCCGGGTTCGCGCTAACGCGCGCCCTCAGACGCGCCAATTGGCGCGTCGGGGAATGACGACTACGTTTTCACTTCTCCCCGATCCGTCCCTCGGTGCCCGCCTGCAACCGCTTGATGTTTTCGCGGTGCATGTAGAACAGCAGCAAGGTCAGCACGGCGAACAATGAGGCCAGCGCGAGGTGGCCGAACCACCACAGGAAAATCGGCGTGACGAAGCTGGCGACCAGCGCCGACAGCGACGAGTAGCGCGTCGTCGCGGCGGTCCCAAGCCACAACACGCAGAACACCACGGCGGCCGGCCAGAACAGGCCGATCAGCACGCCGATATAAACAGCGACGCCCTTGCCGCCCTTGAACTTCAGCCAGACCGGGAACAGGTGGCCGAGGAACGCGCCGAGCCCCGCCAGCATCGCGGCGTTGGGGCCGCCGAAATAGCCTGATATCACCACCGCGACCGTGCCCTTCAGCATGTCGCAGAGCAGCGTCGCTGCGGCGAGGCCCTTGCGGCCGGTGCGCAGCACATTGGTGGCGCCGATATTGCCGGAGCCGATCGAGCGCAGGTCCTGCGTGCCGGCGAGTTTGGTGAGGAGCAGCCCGAACGGGATCGAGCCGAGGAGATAGCCGAGGATCAAGGCCACCGGCAGCCATGCATCAGGTGACATCACCGTGCCTCCCTTTGTCGTGCAACCCGCTTGAAAACGCTCTAGACATGCTCAAACACCGTCCGGCCGCCGACGATGGTGCGCACGACGCGGCCCGAGAAGCGGGCTTCGTCGAACGGCGTGTTCTTGCACTGCGATTTGAGATCGGCGGGATCGAGCACCCACGGCGTGTCGGCATCGATCACGATCACGTCGGCCGGCGAGCCCGACCGCAGCGTTCCGCCCGGCAGCCCGAGCAGTTCGGCCGGGCGCGTCGACATCGCGCGGATCAGGGTTTTGAAATCGGTCTCGCCATTGTGGATCAGCCGCAACGCCGCCGGCAGGATGGTCTGCAGGCCGATGGCGCCATAGGCGGCTTCCGCAAACGGCAGCCGCTTGACCTCGACGTCCTGCGGATTGTGGTCGGACATCACGACGTCGATCAGGCCGGAGGCGACGGCGGCGACCAGCGCGAGGCGGTCGTCCTCGGTGCGCAGCGGCGGCGACAGCTTCAGGAATGTCCGGTAGGGGCCGATGTCGTTCTCGTTCAGGGTCAGGTGATTGATCGAGACCGAGGCGGAGACCGCGAGGCCCGCATCGCGCGCGCGCTTGAGGATTTCCAGCGACTCGATGCAGCTCAGCGAGGCCGCGTGATAGCGCCCGCCGGTCAGTGCGACCAGGCGCATGTCGCGCTCCAGCATCACGGCCTCGGCGGCATTGGGGATGCCGACCAGCCCGAGCCGTGCTGCGAACTCGCCCTCGTTCATGACGCCTTCGCCGACGAGGTTGGGATCTTCGGTATGGTGCACGATCAGCGCGTCGAAGTCGCGGGCATAGGTCAGCGCGCGCCGCATCACCTGCGCATTGGTGACGCTGCGGTCGCCGTCGGTGAACGCCACGGCGCCGGCGGCCTTCAGCAGGCCGATCTCGGTCATTTCTTCGCCGCGCATGCCTTTTGTCAAAGCCGCCATCGGGTGGATGTTGACGATGGCGGTGTCGCGGGCGCGGCGCAGCACGAAGTCGACCGTGGCGGAATTGTCGATCACCGGGGAAGTATCGGGCTGGCAGATGATGGTGGTGATGCCGCCGGTCGCCGCCGCCTGGCTCGCGGAGGCAAAGGTTTCGCGGTGGCTGGCGCCGGGTTCGCCGACGAAGGCGCGCATGTCGATCAGCCCGGGGGCTATGATCTTGCCGGCGCAGTTGATGATATCGGTGCCTTCGGGCACCCCTGCGGCGCCGATGCCGCGCCTGGAATCGCGGATCACCCCGTCGGCGATCAGGACGTCGCCGGGGCCGTCGAAATCCCTGGAGGGATCGACCACGCGGGCATTGGCGAGCAGGATCGGGCGGCGGTCGGTCAGCATGGCCTCACGCGTTCGGCAGGTTGCGGGCGAGCGCTTCGAGCACTGCCATCCGCACCGCCACTCCCATTTCCACCTGTTCGCGGATCAGCGATTGGGCGCCGTCCGCCACGATCGAGTCGATTTCGACGCCGCGGTTCATCGGCCCCGGATGCATCACCAGCGCGTCGGGCTTGGCGTAGGCGAGCTTCTTCTGGTCGAGGCCGAAATAGTGGAAATATTCGCCCGACGACGGCACGAACGAGCCGTTCATGCGCTCGCGCTGCAGCCGCAGCATCATCACGATGTCGGCGCCGTTCAGCCCCTCGCGCATGTCGCGGGCCACTTCGACGCCCATCCGCTCGATGCCGCGCGGCAGCAGGGTGGAGGGCGCGACCACGCGTACCCGGGCGCCCATGATGTTGAGCAGGAGGATATTGGAGCGCGCCACCCGCGAATGCATGACGTCGCCGCAGATCGCGACCACCAGCCCTTCGAGCCGGCCCTTGTTGCGGCGGATGGTGAGGGCGTCGAGCAGCGCTTGCGTGGGGTGTTCATGGGCGCCGTCGCCGGCGTTGATCACGGAGCCGTCGACCTTGCGCGCCAGCAGTTCCACCGCGCCGGAGGCATGGTGCCGGACCACCAGGATGTCCGGGTGCATGGCGTTCAGGGTGACCGCGGTATCGACCAGGGTTTCGCCCTTGCGCATCGAGGAGGACGACACCGACATGTTCATGACGTCGGCGCCGAGCCGTTTGCCGGCGATCTCGAACGAGGACTGGGTGCGGGTCGAAGCCTCGAAGAACAGGTTGATCTGGGTGCGGCCGCGAAGCGAGGTCCGCTTCTTGTCGACCTGGCGGTTGAGCTCGACATATTCTTCGGAAAGGTCGAGCAGGCCGGTGATGTCGGCAGCGGAAAGGCCCTCGATTCCCAGCAGATGCCGGTGACCGAGGACGAAGGTCGATTTCGATGCAGGGGTCATTAAAGCGAGAGCTATAGGCAGGGTTGGCGCGCGGGGCAAGCGCGAATAGGTACCTTGCGAGTTATCCCCCGATCTGTCCGCGGGGAGGGTAAAGAGGGTTGCCGCAATGTCGCCGCGTTCGGCGCGCGGGAAGGCATAGGATGCAGAAATTGAAGCTGATTGCGGCGATCGCGTTAACCGGTTTTGCCTTGGTTGGCTCCTTGGCTGGCTCCTTGGCTGGCTCCTTGGCCGCCGGCCCGGCGGCTGCGGCCGCGCAGGCCTTGCCCGGCGGCTTCGTGTTCCTGCGCGACATCGATCCGACCATCCTGCAGGACATCCGCTACGCCGGGTCGAATAATTTCGTTGGCCGGCGGCTGGCGGGCTACGAGGCGGGCGAATGCGTGGTGAAGCGCCAGGTCGGTTTGGCGCTGAAGAGCGTCCAGCAGGAACTGGCCAGGCAAAGACTGTCGCTGAAAATGCTGGACTGCTACCGCCCGGCGCGGGCGTCGCACGACATGGTGGTGTGGGCGCAGAACGGCCGGGAGACGCCGGCCGAGCGGCGCTACAACCCGGCCATTCCCAAGAAGGATCTGTTCCGGCTCGGCTATATCGCCGAGCGCTCCCAGCATTCGACCGGGGCAGCCCTCGACCTGACCCTGGTCGATCTGGCGGCCGACAATTCTGCCGCTTTCGATCCCGCCAGGGCCTATGCCGACTGCACCGCTGCCGTCAGCGCCCGCGCGCCGGAAGGCAGCGTCGACATGGGCACCGGCTACGACTGCTCCGACGCCAAGTCGCACGCCGCCGCGCGCTCGATCGCGCCGGATCAGCGCCGCTGGCGCAACACGCTGGTGGCCGCGATGGCGAAGCAAGGTTTTGTGAACTATTCGAAGGAGTGGTGGCATTTTTCAATGCCGGGCGCGGGCGGACCCGCATATGATTTTCCGATCACGCGGCGTGCCAGGTAGCAAAGCTCGTCATTGCGAGCGCTCGCAATGACGGCCTCCCCAATCGGACTGGTTCCGTCGTAGAATGGTTGCCAATCCAAGGAACGACTCATGACCCAGCCTTCCTTCGCGACCCATGAAGTGTTCAACCAGTCGCCGCCGTTTTGCGATGTCGACCTGTTCACCGCAGACCGGCCGCTGGTCGAGGCGGTCGCCGCCAATGGCGGGGCCTCGGCCCAGAAGGAACTGTCCGAATTCGGCCAGCACTGGGGTTCCGCCGCGATGGCGGAGCGGGGCCGCATCGCCAACGAGAACACGCCGAAACTGCGGACCTTCGATTCCCGCGGCAACCGCCGCGACGAAGTCGAGTTTCATCCGGCCTATCACGAGCTGATGGCGCACAGCGCCCATGGCGGCGTGCACAATTCGACCTGGGACGCGCAGGGCCGGCCGGCCGGCGGCGCGTCGGAAGTCGTGCGCGCGGCGAAATTCTACATCGCGGCGCAGGTCGAGACCGGCCATCTCTGCCCGGTCACCATGACGCGGGCCTCGGTGGCGGCGCTGGCGGCGCAGCCGGATCTGCTCGCGAGGACCATGCCCGTGATCGGCACCCGCGCCTACGATCCGACCTTCGCGCCGTGGTGGACCAAGCGGGGCATGACGCTCGGCATGGGCATGACCGAGAAGCAAGGCGGCACCGACGTGCGCTCCAACATGACCCGCGCCGAACGGGACGGCGACGGCTATCGCATCACCGGCCACAAGTGGTTCATGTCGGCGCCGATGTGCGACGCGTTCCTGGTGCTGGCGCAGGCGGAAGAAGGCCTGACCTGTTTCTTCATGCCGCGCTTCAAGCCCGACGGCTCGATCAACGCGGTCCAGTTCCAGCGGCTGAAGGACAAGCTCGGCAACCGCTCCAATGCTTCCTCCGAGGTGGAATTCGTCGGCGCCCATGCGACGCGGGTCGGCGACGAGGGCACGGGCATTCGTACCATCATCCAGATGGTACAGCTGACCCGGCAGGACTGCGCGATTGCGTCCGCCGGCCTGATGCGTTCGGGGCTGGCGCATGCGCTGCATCACGCCCGTCATCGCAGCGTGTTCCAGAAACACCTCGCCGACCAGCCGCTGATGCAATCGGTGTTGTCAGACATGGCGCTGCACGTCGAAGCGTCGATCGCGCTGGTGATGCGGCTCTGCCGCGCCTTCGATCAGGCGCCAAACGATCCGGGCGAGGCGGCCTATATGCGGCTGCTGACGCCGGCGATCAAATACTGGGTGTGCAAATGCGCGCCGGGATTTCTCTACGAGGCGATGGAGTGCCTCGGCGGCAACGGCTATGTCGAGGAGGGCATCCTGGCGCGGCACTATCGGGAGTCGCCGGTCAATGCGATCTGGGAAGGCTCCGGCAATGTGATGTGCCTCGACGTGTTGCGCGCGCTGTCGCGCGAGGGCGAGGCGGCCGGGGCGGTGCTGCAAGGGCTCGCCGACGAGGCCAAGGGCCTGCCCGGCGCCGGCGACGCGGTCGCGTTCATCGCCAGGGCCTTCCGCCGTCCGGACGGCGAGCGGGTCGCAAGGCTCGCAGTCGAGAGGCTGGCGCTGCTGGCGGCGGCGGTGGCGCTCAATAAAGTGTCGCCGCGCCATGCCGAATTGTTCGCGGCGACCCGTCTCGCCGGCAATCACGCCAGCATGTACGGCGCGGTCGATCTCGCCAATGACGATGTCCGCAGGTTGCTGGAGCGGGCCTTGCCTTGATGATGGATTCCCTCGATCCCGCCGGTCCGCCGGTCACGGTGAGGCCTGCCCGGCACGCGCCACGAATCTGGAAGTTCTGGGGCACCGCGCTGTGGGGCCTGTTCATCTTCGCCGCGCTGTTCGTGGGACAGATCGCGGTCGTGGCCTGGTTCGTGCTGCGGCGGGAAGGGCCGATCGACATCGTCGCCGCTATCCACGTGCTCGGCGGCGGCCTCACCATCTCGCTCTCGGTGATCACGGGGGTGCCGGCCGCGCTCGGCGCGATGTGGATCGCCACTCACCGGTCGCGCACGCCGTTTGCCGAATACCTCGCGCTGCGTTGGAGCACGTGGGGCAATCTGGCGATCGGCGTCGGCGCGCTGTTCGTGCTGGTCGTCGGATGGGACCTGCTGTCGCGCGCGCTTGGCCGCGAAGTCGCGCCGGGTTTCATGGTCGACGTGCTGAAATCGGCGCGCGCCGATGGCGCGTTGTGGCTCCTGATCGTCGCGTTCTGCGTCGCCGCGCCGGTCTCGGAGGAATTCTTTGCCCGCGGCTTTCTCTACCGCGGCTGGTCGGAATCGTTTCTCGGGGTTCCCGGCGCCATTCTGCTGTCGTCGCTGGTATGGACCGCGCTGCACCTGCAGTACGACTGGTTCTTCTTCGCCGAAGTGTTTTCGATCGGGCTATTGCTCGGCTGGCTCCGCTATCGCAACGGTTCGACCTGGCTGACGGTGGTCGTGCACGGCCTCAACAATCTCGCCGCGACGCTGCAGAGCATGTGGCTCGCGGCGTACGGATAGGGCGCTCTCTTACGCCACCAGCGCAATCGCGATCGGCATGGTGATGGCCGCAAGGATGGTCTGCAGCGTGATGATCTGCGCCAATAGCGGTGCGTCGCCGCCCATCTGGCGGGCCAGCACGTAGGCGCTCGACGATGTCGGCACCGAGGTGCAGCACACTACGACCACGAGATTGGGCCCTGAGACCTCAAACAGCAGCGCCAGCGCCACCGCGACCGCCGGCATCAGGACCAGCTTGAGGAAGATGGTCAGCGCCGCCGGGGCGCTGGGGCGGAACAGTCCTTCGAGGTGCAGGCCGGCTCCGGTGACCAGCAGGCCGATCGCCAGCGACGAACTGCCGAGGGCGCTGGCGACTTCGTGCCAGACGCGCGGCAGCGGCAGATGCGACAGGTTGATGGCAAGGCCGATCGCGCAGGCCCAGATCAGGGGATTGCGCACCACGGTCATGGCGATGGTGCGGATCGACTGCTTGTCCGGTGAGGCGTAGTGCGCCAGCACGGTAACGCTGAGCACATTGACCAGCGGGATGATCGCCACCATCGCCACCGAGGCCAGCGCGAGGCCGAGATTGCCGTAGAGATTTCCGGCGACCGCGAGCGCGACATAGGTCTGCCAGCGCGTCGCGCCCTGAAAGATCGAGGTGAAAGCCGGGCCGTCGACCATGCCCTTGGCGGCCAGCAAGGGCCGCAGGGCCAGGCACAGTCCCGACATCAGCAGCGCCGACAGCAGCAGCGCGCCACCGACGCCGGCGACCGGCACCGTTGCCAGGTCCGCCTTGGCCACGGTCTCGATCAAGAGGGCCGGGAACAGCACGTAATAGACCAGCCGTTCGAGGCCGTGCCATTGCGTCTCCAGCCGCATCAGGCTTCGCTTCAGGCCGAAACCCATCACGATCAGCAGGAAAACCGGCGCCAGCGCGCCGAGAACGACACCCATCGCCAGCTACCCCTCGCGCGTTTCGCGCAAGTTCGCCAGCCGGTCCAGCGCGCCCTGCAGGATGTAGATCGCGGCGTGTTCGTCGATCACCTCGGCGCGCCGGGCGCGACTCATGTCCATGCCGATCAATTCGCGCTCGACCGCGGCGGTCGAGAGCCGCTCGTCCCACAGGGCGATCGGCAGATTGGTCAGTTTGGAAAAATTGCGGGCGAAGGCGCGGGTCGATTGCGCACGCGGACCTTCGCTGGCGTCCATGTTGATGGGCAGGCCGAGCACGAAGCCGGCGGCGTTGCGTTCGGTCGCGATGGCGATCAGCCGCGCAGCATCGGCCTTGAACGCCTTGCGCTGGATGGTTTCGACCCCGGTCGCCAGCCTGCGGTCGGGATCGGATACCGCGACGCCGATGGTCTTGGTGCCGAGATCGAGGCCGACAAGGGCGCCGCGTTCGGGCCAGTGCGCGGCGGCGTCGATCAGCGGTAGAATGAGAGCAGGCATGGCATTCGCTTAGCACGCGCCTTGCCGGTCACGCAAAGCCGGATCGCTGCGTGGCGCTCCAGGAGAGGAACGCCACGCCGCGTCGTCGATGAGTCGTTAGCGGATCGCGATGGGGTTGATCATGCTCTGCACCGCGCCTCTGAAGCGCGGCTGGCCGAGGACGAACAGGAACTCATAGGCCTTGTCCTTGGCAAGCTCGGCGGTGTCCATGTTTTCGAGAATGTAGGTGCCGTTCATCGGCAGCAGGATCTGATGCACCTCGAACACGTTCTTGGACTCGAACGGAATCGCCTCGACCGCCCAGTTGTCGGCACCGATCGCGACGACGCCCTTGCCGGTGAGATATTTGGCGCCTTCGACCCCGAGGCCGGGCTCGCCGGTAGCGAAGCGCTTGTCGTCCTTGCCGATCAGGCTGAGCCAGCCGGTGTGGAAGAGCACGACGTCGCCCTGGCGGATTTCGACGCCCTGTTTCTTGGCGGCTTCCTCGATCTCCTTGACGTTGAAGGCGGTGCCTTCCTTGACGACGTCGGTGTTGTAATAGGCCGCCATGTCCAGCAGCACGCCGCGGGTCACCATCGGCGGGACTTTCTCGATGCCGAGCTTCTTCAGGCCGGTGGGATCGGCGAATTCGAGCAGCTTGTTGCCGTTGTAATAGACGTGCTCGACGCCGATATGGCCGAGACCGTCGAGCTGACTGCCGACGCCGACCCAGCCCTCGATGATGTCGTCATTATAGGTGGTCTTGCTCGGTCCGAGGCCGGGACTGCCGGCCTGTCCGGGCTGCACAACGGTGATCTTGAAGCCGCGTGGCGGATAGGCCGGCGTCTTGGAATCGACGGGGATGCCGAGCGCATAGGTCTTGCCGGTCTTGACCAGCGACGCCGCCTTCACGACGAGCTCCGGCTTCATGTAGTTGGCAGCGCCAATCTCGTCGTTCGGTCCCCATTTGGATTTGGTCCAGTCTTGTGCGCTTGCCGTTCCGACCGTACCCAACACGGCGACAGAACAACTCAAGACAAATGCCTTCAGCATCGCAAGTTCCTCCCAGGCGTTGACGTTATGGTTGTTGATAGCTAGCGCCGCATACTAACGTAGTAGCGCGGCCCGTCCATGGTTTTTGAATCGGTGAGAGGCAAATCTCGCAATGCGCGATTTCAGTGACGCCGCCACGCGTTGCGTTGCGGAATTGTGACGGAGAATTTCCGCTTCATGGAAAGCCAGGAAAGAATTTCTGAAAAAATGAGCGCAAATCTTCTCCAGCGATCGCGCGAGAATGCTTTGTGGAGAAATAGAGGCAGAAGATGGACGCCCTTAGCCTGTTCGGACTGTTCGCCGTCACCGCGATGCTGGTGTGCTACGCGCTGGAGGATCGCAGCCACTGGTTCATCCTCGCCTTCGCGGCGGCCTGCGCGCTCGGCTCGATTTACGGATTTCTGCAGGGCGCCTGGCCGTTTGGGCTGGTCGAGGCGGTGTGGGCCGTGGTGGCGCTGCGGCGCTGGAATTTCAGGCGGCAATGACCTGATTGTTCTTCTTCAAACAGGACGCGAAGCCCTCTAATGCGCTGTATCGGTGCGCGCTGCGGCGCTGGATGAAGAGGGTGTCGACCCGCGATTGCGCCGCGTTGAGCGGATGGATACGGATGTTGTCGCTCTGATCGCTGCGCTCGACCACCGCGCGCGGCAGCAACGTGACGCCCATGTCGGCGGCGACGCAGCCGATCATGCCGTCGAGCGTGCCGAGTTCGAACCGTGCGGCGGACGGCCAGCCAAACCCGGCCAGCACTTGCTCGAGCCGCTGCCGGTAGCTGCAGCCGGTGCGGAACACCAGCGCGGTCGGACCGGATTCCGGCGTGCCGGCGCGGAGGCTTGCAAGGCTAGTCCAGCGCCGCGCGCTGACCAGCACCAGCTCTTCCTTGAAGGCGGTCACTGAGATGAGTTCGGCATGATCGATCGGGCCGGCGACGAAGGCGCCGTCGAGCGAGCCATCGAGCACGGCGGCGACCAGATCGGCGGTCGGTGCGGTGCGCAGGCTTAGTTGTACCGCCGGAAAGCGGCGGTGAAATTGCGCCAGCAGCGACGGCAGCCGCACGGCGGCGGTGGTCTCCATCGACCCGATCGACAACGGTCCCTTGGGTTCGCCGTCCTCGCGCGCCGCCAATACGGCTTCACGAGACAGCGCGGCCAGGCGCTGGGCATAGGGCAACAGGCGGCGGCCGGCGCCGGTCAGCGCCATGCCGCGGCTGTGCCGCTCGAACAGCGCCGTTCCGATTTCGGCCTCGAGCGCCTTCACTCGCTGCGTGATGTTGGATTGCACGGTGTTGAGCTCGGCGGCCGCGCGGGTGACGCCGCCGAGGCGCGCAACGGTCGAAAAAGTCACCAGGTCGGACAATTCCATGGCGTCACTTTCGTTTCATTTTTGAGATGGCAGCGTTCTCAAGAAATCATTTATCGAGAATGCTAGCCGGGCCTATGGTCGCTGTCCAGATCCGAGGAAATGGCTATGCCGATCGATACGCCTCTGTGCGGCCTGTTGGGCATCCAGCATCCGATTCTGCTGGCGCCGATGGACGTGATTGCCGGCGCGCGGTTGACGGCGGCGGTGAGCGGCGCCGGAGGGTTCGGGATTCTCGGCGGCGGCTACGGCGACAGGGCCTGGCTCGAACAGGAAACCGGCAAGCTCGAAGGCGCGCAAGCGCCGTTCGGCATCGGCTTCATCACCTGGAGCCTGGCAAAGCAGCCGGATCTGCTCGACATGGCGCTGGCGGCGCAGCCGCGCGCGATCATGCTGTCGTTCGGCGATCCCAAACCCTTTGCGCCTCGCATCAAAGCGGCGGGAGCCCGGTTGATCTGCCAGGTTCAGGACGAAGCCATGGCGCAGCAGGCGCTGGAGGCCGGCGCCGATATTCTGGTGGCGCAAGGCAGCGAGGCCGGCGGGCACGGGGCATCGCGCACCACCATCGACATCGTGCCTGCGATCGTCGATCTCGCGGCCGGCCGCGTGCCGGTGGTGGCCGCGGGCGGCATCGGCGATGGCCGCGGGCTGGCGGCGATGATGATGCTGGGCGCCGCCGGGGTGCTGCTCGGCACGCGCTTTTACGCCAGCCAGGAATGCGACGGCGCGGAAGAAGCCAAGAAGCGCATCTGCGCCGCCAAAAGCGGCTGTACCACGCGCGGCATCATCTTCGATCTGTCACGGAACAACGTCTGGCCGGCGCCGTTCAACGGACGCTGCCTGATCAACGATCATGCCCGCCGCTGGCAGGGGCGCGAAATGGAACTGCTGCAGAACGTGAAGACGGTCGCCGCCGAATATGCCGCAGCCAGGGCTTCGGGTAATTTCGACGTCGCGGCCGTGATCGCCGGTGAAGCCGTCGGGCTGATCCATGATATTCCGCCGGCGGCCGACATTGTCGAGCGTATCGTCGCCGAGGCAGACCGGATACTGCTCGGGCGGCGCAATTCCTCCACGGCCTTCGAGGCCTGACCGAAAGAGACAGACCATGTGGCCGGACCGCCGACTTATCGACCTCTTCAAGACCGAATTCCCGATCGTGCTCGCGCCGATGGCCGGGATCATGGACGCCGACCTCGTGATCGCGGCGGCGCAGGGCGGGGCGCTGGGCTCGCTGCCCTGCGCGATGATTTCGGCGGAGAAGGCGCGCGAGCAGGTGAACATCATCCGCCAGCGCGTCACGGCTCCGGTCAATCTGAACTTCTTCTGTCACAAGCCGGTCGAGGCGGATCCCGCGCGCGAGGCCGGTTGGAAAGCGCGGCTGTCCTCTTACTATAAGGAGCTCGGACTCGACCCGGCGGCGCCGGTCGCCGCCGCCAACCGCGCGCCGTTCGATGAGACGATGTGCGCTTTGGTCGAGGAACTGAAGCCGGAAGTCGTCAGCTTTCACTTCGGGTTGCCGGAACCCAAACTGCTGAAGCGCGTCAAGGCGGCCGGCTGCATCGTGATGTCGTCGGCGACCATCGTGCGGGAGGCGATCTGGCTCGAGGAGAACGGCGCCGACGTCATCATCGCGCAAGGTGCGGAGGCGGGCGGCCATCGCGGCATGTTCCTGACCGACAATATTGCCGAGCAGCCCGGCACCTTCGCGCTGGTGCCGCAGGTGGCCGATGCGGTGAAGGTGCCGGTGATCGCGGCGGGCGGCATCGCCGACGGGCGCGGTATCGCGGCGGCGTTCGCGCTGGGGGCGGCGGGCGTACAGATCGGTAGCGCCTATCTCCGTTGCCCGGAATCCAAGGTGATTGCCCCGGCGCGTGTGGCGCTGGCGCAGGCACGGGACGATTCCACCGTCATCACCAATGTCATGACCGGGCGTCCGGCGCGCGGGGTGGCCAACCGGGTGATGCGCGAGGTCGGCCCGATTTCGCCCGACGCCCCGGCGTTCCCGCATTCCGCGACCGCGCTCGGACCTCTGAAAACGGCTGCCGAAAAGCTCGGCAAGGTCGATTTCACTAATCTTTGGGCCGGGCAAGCGGTGCGGCTCGGCCGCGAGATGCCGGCTTCCGAGCTGACCCGGGCCCTGGCCGGCGCCGCATTGGCGCGGCTGAGCCAGATGGCCGGCTGATCAGGGCCTCGGCCGCGGTTGCGGCGCAAAAGGCGCCTCTGCTATACGGCGGGCTGAATTCGCCGCCAGAGGCCTTATAGTATGTCCGTCGATGCCGCCACCGTCCGCCGTATCGCGCATCTTGCGCGGATTGCGGTCACCGAGGCCGAGGTTCCCCATCTGCAGGGCGAACTGAATGCGATGCTGGCGTTCGTCGAGCAGCTGTCGGAGGTCAATGTCGAGGGCGTCGAGCCGATGACTTCGGTGACCCCGATGGAAATGAAGAAGCGCGCCGACGTGGTCAATGACGGCGGGATCGCCGACGATATCGTCAGGAACGCGCCGGCCACCGAAGACCATTTCTTCCTGGTACCGAAGGTTGTCGAGTAAGATAGCGTTTTCGAGCGAAGTGGATACCGGTTCGCGTGAAGAAAACGCGTCAAACAAAAAGAGTGTTATCGAGACGGGAAATCCGATGTGTCTCCTCTGCGACGATGAAAAGGCCTATCAGGCCTACATGAATTACCTCGACGCGATGGAGCGGCAGGGCAAGGCTGCCGATCCCGACAAGGCGATGGACGCCGTGCTCGACGCGCTCGAAGCGTCGGACAAGACCCGCAGCAAGCTGGACGACCCGGCCAACGACAAGACGCTGTCTCCGTTCTTCTGCAGCCCGGTTGATAAATGACTGACCTGACATCGCTGACGCTCGCCGAGGCCCGTGAGGGTCTCGCGAACAAATCCTTTACCTCGCTCGAACTGACCGACGCCCATCTCGGGGCGATCGAGGCGGCGCGCGCGCTCAATGCCTTCGTGATGGAAACCCCGGATCGTGCCCGCGCCATGGCGCGCGAGGTCGACGCCAAGATCGCCAGGGGCGAGGGCGGCCCGCTTGCCGGCATTCCGCTCGGGATCAAGGACCTGTTTGCGACCAGGGACGTCCGCACCACCGCGTGTTCGAAGATCCTCGGCAATTTCGTTCCGACTTACGAATCCACCGTGACCTCGCAGCTGTGGCGCGACGGCGCGGTCATGCTCGGCAAGCTCAACAATGACGAGTTCGCCATGGGCTCGTCGAACGAGACCTCCTGCTTCGGTCCCGTCGTCAATCCGTGGCGGCGCGACGGCGCCAACACCATGCTGGTGCCGGGCGGCTCCTCCGGCGGCTCGGCGTCGGCGGTGGCGGCGCTGTTGTGCATGGGTGCGACCGCGACCGATACCGGCGGCTCGATCCGGCAGCCCGCGGCGTTCACCGGCACTGTTGGCATGAAGCCGACCTATGGGCGCTGTTCGCGCTGGGGCATCGTGGCGTTTGCATCCTCGCTCGACCAGGCCGGTCCGATCGCGCGCACCGTGCGCGACACTGCGATCCTGATGCGCTCGATGGCCGGTCACGATCCCAAGGACACCACGTCGGTCGATCTCGCGGTGCCGGATTACGAGTCGGCGCTCGGAAAATCCGTCAAGGGCATGAAGATCGGTATTCCCAAAGAGTATCGCCTCGACGGCATGCCCGCGGAAATCGAAAAGCTCTGGAGCGAGGGCGCGGCCTGGCTGAAGGCGGCCGGCGCCGAGCTGGTCGAGGTGTCGCTGCCGCACACCAAATACGCGCTGCCCGCGTATTATATCGTGGCTCCGGCGGAGGCCTCGTCGAATCTGGCGCGCTACGACGGCGTGCGTTACGGCCTGCGCGTGCCCGGCCGCTCGATCGGTGAGCTCTATGAGAACACCCGCGCCGAGGGCTTTGGCGCCGAGGTCCGCCGCCGCGTCATGATCGGCACTTACGTGCTCTCGGCCGGCTATTACGACGCCTATTATCTGCGCGCGCAGAAAGTTCGCACCCTGATCAAGAAGGATTTCGAGGATTGCTTCGCCAAGGGCGTCAACGCGATCCTGACCCCGGCGACGCCGTCGGCGGCGTTCGGCGTCGGGGAGAAGGGCGCCGACCCCGTCGAGATGTATCTCAACGACATCTTCACGGTGACGGTGAACATGGCGGGGCTGCCGGGGATCGCGGTTCCCGCCGGCAAGGACGCGCAGGGCCTGCCGCTCGGCCTGCAGCTGATCGGCCGTCCGTTCGACGAAGAGACCCTGTTCTCGCTCGGCGAGGTGATCGAGCAGGCGGCGGGACGATTCACGCCGGCGAGGTGGTGGTGACCATGGCCGAATTCAAAGCCAGCCTGTCGGGCGCAGCGCCGGCGCCGGGTCTCGATGCGCCGCTCGCCGCGCTGTGGTGGGCCGCGAAGGGCAATTGGGATCAGGCGCACAGGATCGCGCAGCACGAGGCGACCGCTGACGGAGCCTGGGTCCACGCCTATCTGCACCGGGTCGAGGGCGACCTCGGCAATGCCGGCTATTGGTACCGCCAGGCCGGCCGGCCGGTTGCGAAGGATTCTCTCGATGCCGAATGGGAGCGGATGGCTTCCGCGCTGCTCGGAGGTGCAAGAGCATGAGTGCGACGACCGCAAAACTGATCAAGGGTTCAACCGGCGACTGGGAGACGGTGATCGGGCTCGAAGTTCACGCCCAGGTCACCTCGAACGCGAAACTGTTTTCCGGCGCCTCGACCGCCTTCGGCGGCGAGCCGAACAGCCATGTCTCGCTGGTCGACGCCGCGATGCCGGGCATGCTGCCTGTCATCAACGAGGAATGCGTCAGGCAGGCTGTCACGACCGGTCTAGGCCTCAATGCCAAGATCAACCTGCGCTCGGTGTTTGACCGCAAGAACTATTTCTATCCGGACTCGCCGCAGGGCTACCAGATCAGCCAGTACAAGTCGCCGATCGTGGGCGAGGGCGAGGTCGACGTCGAGCTGGACGGCGGCAAGACCGCGACGATCGGGATCGAGCGGCTGCATTTGGAGCAGGACGCCGGCAAGTTGCTACACGACCAGAGCCCTTCCATGTCTTATGTCGACCTTAACCGGTGCGGCGTGGCGCTGATGGAAATCGTCTCCAAGCCGGACATCCGCGACGCCGAGCAGGCCAAGGCCTATGTGACCAAGCTGCGCTCGATCCTGCGTTATCTCGGTACCTGCGACGGCGACATGGAGAAGGGTTCGCTGCGCGCCGACGTCAACGTTTCCGTGCGCAAGCCGGGCGGTCCGCTCGGCACCCGCTGCGAAATCAAGAACATGAACTCGATCACCTTCATCGGCCAGGCGATCGAATACGAGGCGCGGCGCCAGATCGGCATCATCGAGGACGGCGGCACCATCGATCAGGAAACCCGGCTGTTCGATCCCGGCAAGGGCGAGACCCGCTCGATGCGTTCCAAGGAAGAGGCGCACGACTACCGCTATTTCCCGGATCCCGATCTGTTGCCGCTCGAGTTCAGCGACGCCTTTGTCGCCGAACTCAAGGCCAACCTGCCGGAACTGCCGGACCAGAAGAAGGCGCGCTTCATCGCCGAATTCGGCCTGTCGCCCTATGACGCCGGCGTGCTGGTGGCCGAACGCGAAAGCGCGGACTTCTACGAAACGGTGCTGGCCGGTCTCGCCGACAAGTCGCGCGACGGCAAGCTCGCCGCCAACTGGGTGATCAACGAGCTGTTCGGGCGTCTCAACAAGGAAGGCCGCGCTATCACGGGCTCGCCGGTATCGGCAGCGCAGCTTGCCGCGATCGTCGATCTGATCGGCGAGGGCACCATCTCCGGCAAGATCGCCAAGGATCTGTTCGAGATCGTCTGGCAGGAGGGCGGCGACCCGCGCGCGATCGTCGAAGCGCGCGGCATGAAGCAGGTCACCGACCTCTCGGCCATCGAAAAGGTGGTCGACGACATCATCGCCGCCAATCCCGACAAGGTGGAGCAGGCGAAAGCCAAGCCGCAGCTGGTCGGCTGGTTCGTCGGCCAGGTGATGAAGTCATCCGGCGGCAAGGCCAACCCGCAGGCCGTCAACGATCTGCTGAAATCCAAACTCGGCATCTGAACGCCGCGTGAAGTGACGGCGACGGCATCGCCGCCGTCGCGCCGATGCGCAGCGCGCGTGCACACTTCATTCACCATGAATGCCGATGCGTCGCTCCGCGAAGCAGAAAACCGCCTCGCGAATCAGCGCCGGCGATTCGCTCGAAAGTCCGGTTTTGGCGAGCGCCGATCAGGCGCGAAGCCGGTGAGCATGAAAATTTTTTTATTGCCAAAATTCGCGACTCAGAGTCCGCGCAATCCGCTTTCAGCGGTGTTCGTCGACTCGCAATGACATCGATCGCGCGTCGACGACGCAACGCGTGAATTGCGAAAACACCTGCAGTACGGGCATATCTTGCGATATTGACAATCATCGGCGCTGCATTTTCGCGCACTATTCGCATCGTTGCGCGAATGCATTGCGGTGTTGTCGATCGACACGCGCGGTGCGCGCCCGGATCGCTGCGTCAACACTTCCTTAAGCAGGACGCTGTTTTTTTGAGTGTGTTGGTGTATTCGGGATGTAGTGCATTTCGATTCCCGAGTGCACGCAGCGATTAAGCCATCTCACTACATTAGGAGGGCAACATGGCCAAGAAAGCTAAGAAGGCAAAGAAGGCGAAGAGCGCAGTGAAGAAGACTGCGAAGAAGACCCGCAAGGTCGCCAAGAAGAAGAAGTAATCTCGCTTTGAGAAAATTGCCGGCGGCTTGATGCCGGCACGTCACTAGAGCCTTCGGAACCGATTTGCTTCTTCGAAGCGGATTTCAAGTCAGGCGGCTCTGTCGACGAAAGAGGGTGTCGGCGAGACATCAGGTCAAACGGCTGGATCGTCATTCAGGAGAGTTCGCTCTTTCGAAAAACAATCCGGCAGAAGAAACCAGTTTTCTTCGTTTGGTGCGGATCCAATGGTCCGCAATTTCACCGGCGATCTTGAGCCGGAGTGAGATTTGGTCCTGACGTGTTCGCCGACGCCCTCGTTCCCTTGAGCCGCTGCCGAAGCTGCGCGGCGCTTTGAACTCTTTCAGATATCCTGGCATTGTCGACCTGACCACCTGCGGCGCGCAGGGGCTGGGCCTTTTCGTGCGAGTTGACCTCGCCACCGCATCAATCTCCGCCGTCACCGCCCGCGGAAGCGGGTGATCCGGTATTTACAGAGCAGCCGCGATCGATCGCGAAGCCGCGGCATGACGCCGGCAAGCGCGCGCTCCGCGCCACGAGACCCGCGCCAATGGTTATCGTTTCGCGAAACGGCAGGGTAAACCGATTTTCGCGACTGCACGGAAACCCGTATGAACAAGGCACTTCTGCGATTTCGCCGCTGACGGCGCCGCGCAGCGTTTACGCCGGATTCATCGCGATGCTTAAACTGCCCTTCAAATTTGATCGGTCATGATCATCCCAACAAGCCGGCAAACGGCGTTGGGGATGACGAGGCGTTTCAACAAGCTGGACGGGAGCCGCGCTCGGGGGAGGGCGGTAAACAACAAAAAGGAGATAAGGGATGTTTCATGGGCACATCGATCTGGATACGGCGACGCCGGTGGAAGCAAGCGCGATCCCGGACGTGTTGTTCGAACGCGGCCTGTACTGGGCGAGCGGGCGTTCGGGCGTGGTCAATCTCGTCGCCGCGCACAAATGGTTCAACCTCGCCGCCCTGAAGGGCCGCACCGACGCTATCCAGCTGCGCCGTGAGGTCGCCGAGATGATGTCCGAGGTCGAGATCGCCATGGCGCAGCGCGAGGCCCGCGCCTGGATCACCGCGCATTAGGGATGAATGTCCGTTGCTGGGGGCAGCGGACATCAGGCGTCGAACTCGCGACCTGGCGCTGCCGCGCTGATGCGGGGATCGTCGGGCTGGATCGGCTCAATAGACGCGGCGATGCCGCCGGTCGTTTCGTCGCAGCGCCGCGTTGGCGCCGGCGTAATAAGGATTGATGTTGCACTGGGCCCCGCGGCCGGCGGCCGACATCGCGCATTGGGCCAGCGTATAGTAGGTGCAATCCTCGTAGGCGCCGCCTCCCCAAGCGACGACGTGCATGCAAACCGGAAACGCCGGATCATATGTCTGAGCCCGGGCTTGCCCTGCGGCCGAAACCGTCCCGATGATCAAAAGCGCCAAGGCCAGGATGCGCATTGGAAGCTCCCTCGAGATGTTGGCGTGTCATCACCGCACGGAAGCAGACCGGCCACGCTGATCCAAGTCAATTCACGTTCTCGCGCGAGTCTGCACTGGCGCGACGCGTGCAATTCGGACGTCATCGCGGGGATGAAATCCGGCGTCTGTGGCAGATCGGGCAGGGCAACCGCGACCGGGCGCAACATGTCCAGGGTAAATGTCCGGGATACGCGTCACCCATGTGTCCGGGCTGGACACTTGTTTATCTGGCGGAGCCGGAGGGATTCGAACCCTCGATAGGGCTTTACAACCCTATAACGGTTTAGCAAACCGCCGCCTTCAGCCACTCGGCCACAGCTCCGTTGAGGCGGATATGCCCGACACCGGGCCGAGCCGCAAGCGACCAATTTCAGGCCGCCGGATTCCAGCCAGTTTAATGACTCCGGGAGACCGCAATTAGGGCTCTGCCTTTGTCTGCTCGAGGCTGAAAGCCAGGGCGGCCGCTATGCGGAGGCGCAGATTCGGTCGACGCGGCCTTCGGTTTGTTCTGACGTGTATGGTTTCACCTTGGTCTTCGCGAATGGCGTCATCCGGCGATATCCGAAAGCGCCGGTGACGATTTCGATTCAGAAGACGCGCCATGCGCTTCTCGTCTGGGTTCCCGGTGCGAAACCGAAGAACGCGTCTCGATCCCGAAAAATACGGGTTTCTGCAATTTCGTGACCGGCGGGATGGAACTCGCTGCTGCGATTGTGGGCAGAATCGGGAAGGGCGCGGCAATTCCCTCGATCACCGATGTTGCACGCGGCGATTCCATCGCCCAGGCGACATCTCTCCTGTCTTGTCGTGCTGAAGATCGTTTTCGGCTTGGAATTAGCCGCTTCGTTCGCTCGATTCGGCAGCGGTGCGAAGTGCAGTAACGGCAAACCCGGCAGCCGCGGTATCGAAGCAACAAATCGCGGGTCAAATGGAACCAACCAAAAACAGCATTGTAAAACAATTACTTGCAGCGAAATCTTGATCGCGGTTGCGTGTTATTTGTGCAACACCCATCCAAAAACGGCCTGACTCACCCCGTTCTGAGCGGTTCCTTTGTTGCGTGTGCAGAAGTGTTCGGTAATTGTGTCGATGCGACGGAGGGGGGCATCCCGAGGTCGTCCCATTAGGTGGTTCGCTTAAGTCCCTCGCGTTGATGCGGGAGTGTCCGAAGGCGCGAAGCGACTAAGCGGGTTTTAAGGGACAAGGGAACCAACCTTAGGGTGTTACACCCGGCGGATCCGGAACCTTCCCTACAGAGCAACTTGGAGGTTAACATGAAGATGGTTAAGAGCCTTATCCTCGGCTCAGCGGCGGGTCTGATCGCCGTGAGTGGAGCTCAGGCAGCCGATCTTCCCGTCAAGGCCAAAGCGGTCGAGTACGTGAAGATCTGCTCCCTGTACGGTGCCGGTTTCTACTACATTCCGGGTACCGATACCTGCATCAAGCTGGGTGGCTACCTGCGCGTCGAAACCGCGCTGGGCACCAACGGCGTCTACGGCGCCGCGACCGGTAACCCCGCTGGCGCACACACCCGCTACAGCAACTACACCATCTCTCGCTCCCGCGAAGACTTCAACATCGATACGCGCACCGCGACCGAATACGGCGTCGTCCGCACCTATTTCGATGCGACCTTCAGCTGGACCGGGGCTACTGGCGCTGCTCCTGGCTTCACCGGTTCGAACACGACGCCGGCCAGCTCGACGTATTCGGGTGACGGCGTCGCTGCCGGTACGCTCGGCATGTACTATGCGTTCATCCAGTTCGCTGGCTTCACGATGGGTAAGGCCGTCTCGCAGTTCAGCGCTCCCTGGGTCAACTATCCCGGCAACAACTTCGACCAGCTGGTCGGCGGCGGCGGCTCGGTGACCGGTGTCAACCAGTTCACCTACACCGCCCAGTTCGGCAACGGCGTGTCGGCGGCGCTTTCGGCGCAGGACCAGACGGCGTACACCCAGGCTGGCGTTCTGAACCTGACCGGCGCAACCGCGGCCGGCATGATCGGTGGCGTCAACGGCCTCAACAACTACGGCGGCACGCGCTCTCCCGACCTCATCGGCATGATCCGCGTCGATCAGGCTTGGGGTCTGTTCCAGGCGTCGGTGGCGTTCCACGACAACCATACCGGCTACTACGGTTCCAACGAGACCACTGGTCATCCCAACGACAAGTGGGGCTTCGCGGTCGCGGGTGCATTGTCGATCAAGAACATCCCGACTGGTCCGGGTGACACGATCAACTTGCAGGCGGTGTATACCGACGGCGCAACCCGCTACAACATCCAGGATCTTTCTCCGAATAGCTACTCGATCTATGGTAGCACCGGCCTGGCTGGCGCGTACGGGAGCCTCGGCTTTGCCAACGCTCCTGATACCGTCTACACCGGCACTTCGGGGCTTAATGGCTCGAGCCAAGAGACCGTCAAGACTTGGGGCTTCCGTGGCGCCTACACCCACAACTGGGATCCCTACTGGAACACCGCGATCTACGGTGCGTATGCTCACGTAGACTACGGTACCAACGGCACCGCGGTCGTCTGCGCGAACGCGGTTGCGTTGCTCGGCCTGGTTGGGACCTGCAACCCGGACTTCAACGTCGCGCAGCTGGGCTTGATCACCCGCTGGACTCCGGTCAAGGGTCTGACCTTCTCGGGCGACCTCACCTGGGTCAATCTCGACCAGAAGTACTCGGGCACGGTTGTAGCCCCGCTCAACGCGGCCAAGCCGGCAGCTGTGTACGAGCTGAAGGATCAGAACAGCGTCACCTTGCTGCTCCGCGCTCAGCGCAACTGGTAATACCAGTCTAACGACACTCTAAAAGAACCCCCGGCGGTTACCCGCCGGGGGTTTTTCTTTGCTCAGGATCAAGCAGCGTGGCGGCGCCCGGGATAGGCTTGCATCACGATTCGAAGCGGGACGTTTGCCAGGGCCGCCGGTGCTTTCTCCAGGGCGATCCATCAGGGAGGTCAATGATGCGCAATTTTTTCCTGGCGACCGTCGCTGTCGGCACGATGGCTTCAATCGGCATGACGCCGTCGCCGGTACAGGCCCGGGATTATCCGTTCTGCATCAAGGGCGACATTTACGACAGTCCGGTCGGCGATTGCAGCTTCGATACCTATCAGCAGTGTCTGGCGACGGCCTCGGGCCGTCTCGCTTACTGCGACGTGAATCCGTTCTATGCCTACCCGAACCGCGGTTACCCGAAGAAGCCGGGCGTCACTGATCCGAGGAAGCGCAACAGGCTGTATTGATCAGCCATCGGCCGCGTGACGATCCGGAATCGGGGGCTTACTCGACGGTAGCGCCGCGGTGCAGGTCGGCCTCGATCTGTAGCCGCGTCCCGCCGCCGAACCGCGTGCGATAGACCTGCAAATTCTCCATGATCCGCTGCACGTAATTGCGGGTCTCGGAGAACGGGATTTGTTCGACCCAGTCGATGGCATCGACCTTGGGATCGCGCGGATCGCCGTAACGCTCGACCCATTTCTTGACGCTGCCGCGGCCGGCATTGTAGGCCGCGAAGGTCATGATGTAGGAGCCGCGGTAATCCTCGAGCAGCCCGCCGAGTTCGGCGGCGCCGAGGGTGGCGTTGTAGGCCGAATCGCTCTTCAGCCGGCCGAGGTCGTAGGTGGCGCCGTGCCGCTTGCAGACATAGCGGGCTGCATCCGGCGTCACCTGCATCAGCCCATAGGCTTGCGCCGGGGAGACGACGGCCGGATTGAAGGCGCTTTCCTGCCGGGCGATGGCGTAGATGATGCTCCGCTCGACCTCCGGCCCGATCGGCTTGAACGACGGGATTCCGGTCACCGGATAGGCGTAGAAATCAAACGGCAGGCCGCGGTTGAGCGCGGCCTTGCCGAGCAGCAGCATGCCGCGCGCGTCGCCGTTGCGCGACGCCAACTCGCCGAGCCCCACCAGCGCGTCGGGATCGCCGTTTTCGCCCATGTCGCCGAAGATCGGGATCGCGATTTCGCGCTCGTCCAGCTCATAGAGCAGTTGCACCGCGCGGACGATCTCCAGCCTTTCGATTCCGCGCGAGCGGCCGGCTTGGGCGCCGTTCAACTCGATCTGCGGCAATCCCAGCTTGGCGCGCGCCAGCTGGCCATAGTAGCTGGTCGATTGTTCGGCTGCCCTGGTGTAGGCCGCGCGGGCCTCCTGGGCGCGGCCGGCGGCCTCGGCGGCGCGGCCCTGCCAGTAGCCGGCGCGCGCCAGCGCGGTCGGGTTGACGCTGCCGACGCCGATCCGCGCAAAGTGCTGTGCCGCGGTCGCCGGGTCGGTCAGAAAGCGCAGCGCGATCCAGCCCGCGGTGAATTCCTGCTCGGTCTTGTAGATGTCGCGGGTGGGGAGTGCTGCGTCGCGTGCGATCAGGTAGGCGGTGCGGCGCTCGCCGACGTCGAGCATCTTGCGCGCCAGCAGCCGGCGTTCGATCCACCACTCGTCGAGATTGTGCAGCCGGCCCGGGTCCTTCGGCGCGCCGAGCATGAGCTGCGCCGCCTCGGCGAATTTCTCCTGGCGGCGGAGCAGCTGGATCTTGTTGAAGACATAGCCGGGATCGCCGTGCAGTTCGTGCGGAACCGCGTCGAGCAGGGCCTTGGTGTTGGCGGCCTTCTTGTAGGCTGCGATGCGCGCCTTTGCCAACGCCATCTGATTGGCGCCGAGCCGCCTGGCGGCGCGCAGCGCTGCTTCATGCTCGCTGCCGTAGAGCAGGAAATCCATCCGCGCCTTGTGATCGCCCGGCGTGATCAGAGCGCCGAACAGGTCGAGCGCCGTGCTCTCGGTCTCCTCGGACATGGAATCGTGTCGCCACGCACTGCGCACCAGCCGCTCGGCATTGGCGCGGTCGCCGCGCGCGATCATCGCGCGCGCCAGCGAGAACTTGCCCTTGGCCGATAGCGGCGATTCGCTTTCGAACCATGCCCATACCGTTGCGTCGTCGCGACGGTCGTCCCACAGCGCCGCCTCGATCCGCCGGCGCAGGAAGGTCTGCGAGGGCCAGCTTGGGTTGGCCGAGATGAATGCGCGATAGCGCTCGACCGACGCGCCGTTATTATCGCTGCGCAGGATGATCCATTCCGCGAGCTTCTTCGCCACCGGGTCCGAAATCGCCGCCTGAACCTGGGTCGCGTCGCCCGGTTTGTGCTTGCGCACCAGTTCGATGACGTTTTCCAGCGCCTCGGTATCGGCCTGCGAGGTCGATGTCGTCGCTGCGACCGCGGCCGGCGTCACCGGTCTGCGCGCCGGCGGCGGCATGGCCGAGTGCCGGCGGGGCGTGGGCGCCAGAGCGGGCGCGGCGGGAGCAGGGGCCGCAACCGGGACGGCGTTCTTGGCGGCGGCAGAGGCTGTATTCTTGGCGGCCGTGTTGGGGATGACGTTGCGCGCGATCGGCCGCGGCTTCGGCAATGGAACTTTGGGCTTGGCTGCCGCTTCCACCGCAAAGGCCGACAATCCCAAGGCTAGCGCCAGGCTTGTCGCCAATGCCGTCGATCGCAATACGGCTGCGCGGGCGGATTGGGTCACGGCGTTCCCTAACGGCGAATCATTCAATCGCTGAGGCTCTAGGTCTATTTGATTGAATATGTGGACAAAATACTAATTGCGGCGGTAGCTGCCGTTGTCTGCGCCAGCACCGCGGCAAAATCGCGGCTGGGGTAGGACCAGAGCGGCCCTTTCGCGGGAACGCCAGACCCGATATGAATTGGTCTCTATCGCCGGTAAAACGGCCAGCAACGCGCGTTCGGAGGAAGTCCATGGCAGCCAAGACGAATTTCAGGGGCTCATTCACCGCCTTGGTCACGCCATTCAAGAACGGCTCGCTCGATGAGGCGGCCTTCCGCGGGTTGGTGAGCTGGCAGATCGATCAGGGTTCACACGGTCTCGTTCCCGTCGGTACGACCGGAGAAAGCCCGACACTCAGCCATGACGAGCATCACAGGGTGGTCGAGTTGTGTATCGACGAGGCGAAGGGACGCGTGCCGGTTATAGCCGGCGCGGGCTCGAATTCCACGCGCGAGGCGATCGATCTGGCTGTCCATGCCGAGAAGGCTGGCGCCGATGCAGTGCTGGTGGTGACGCCATATTACAACAAGCCCACCCAGGAAGGTATGTATCAGCACTTCAAGGCGGTGAATGACGCAATCGGCATCCCGATCATCATCTACAACATCCCGCCGCGCTCCGTCGTCGATATGTCGGTGGAGACCATGACCCGGTTGTTCGAGTTGAAGAATATCGCCGGCGTCAAGGACGCCACCGCCAATCTTGCCCGCGTGTCGCAGCAGCGCCACGCGATGGGACCGGATTTTATCCAGCTTTCCGGCGAGGACATGACGGCACTGGCCTATATGGCGGCGGGCGGACACGGTTGCATCTCGGTCGTCGCCAATGTGGCGCCGAAGCTGTGCGCCGACCTGATGTCCGCCGTCCTGAAGGGCGATTACGCCACCGGACTGAAGATTCAGGACCGGTTGGTGCCGCTGCATGATGCCATCTTCAAGGAACCGGGCCTCGCTGGAGCCAAGCATGGCCTTAAGCTGCTTGGGCGGCTGGACGAAGAAGTGCGCCTGCCGCTGATGACGGTGACGCCGCCAACCGGCAAGGTCATCCGCGACGCAATGGTGCATGCGGGCCTGATCAACTGAGTCTTCGACGTTACCGCCAAGAATCTGGCCGCCAAGAATCTGACCGCCATGAGTCTTCCGGTTCGCGAAGCTGAAGAGAAGGGGCTGCAGATGCTCAAGGAATTTCGTGAATTCGCAATGAAGGGCAACGTCGTCGACCTCGCGGTCGGCGTCATCATCGGCGCGGCCTTCGGCGGCATCGTGACCTCGCTGGTCGGCGACATCATCATGCCGATCATTGGCGCGGTCACCGGCGGCCTCGACTTTTCCAACTACTTCACCGGCCTGTCGAAGGCCGTCACCGCGACCAATCTGGCGGATGCGAAAAAGCAGGGCGCGGTGCTGGCCTGGGGCAGTTTCCTGACGCTGACCTTGAATTTCATCATCATCGCCTTCGTGCTGTTCATGGTCATTCGCGCCATGAACACGCTGAAGCGCAAGGATGAAGCGGCGCCGGCGCCGCCAAAGCCAACCCGTCAGGAAGAGCTGCTTACCGAGATCCGCGATCTGCTCAAAAAGTCTTGACGTGCGCAGGCTCGCACCGAGTGCTATCGGTGCCCGTTCAAGTTAGATTACAAGGCATTTTTTCGTAATGGCCGAGAAGAACGAGCGGGCGATCAAGGTCGTCGCCGAAAATCGCAAGGCCCGGTTCAACTATGCCATCGAGGACACGGTTGAGGCCGGCATTGCGCTGACCGGCACCGAGGTCAAGTCGCTCCGCAGCGGCAAGTCCACCATCGCGGAATCCTATGCGGACACCAAGGACGGCGAGATCTGGCTGATCAACGCCAATATTCCGGAATACCTGCAGGCCAACCGCTTCAACCACGAGCCGAAGCGGCCGCGCAAGCTGCTGCTGCACAGGAAGCAGATCAACAAGCTGATGGGCGCGGTCGACCGCGAAGGCATGACGCTGATTCCGCTGAAGCTCTATTTCAACGAACGCGGCCGCGCCAAGCTGCTGCTGGCGATCGCGAAGGGCAAGAAGCTGCACGACAAGCGCGAGAGCGAGAAGAAGCGCGACTGGAGCAGGGAGAAGGGCCGTCTGCTGCGGGCGCGGGGATAGGGGCAATCGCCGTGTTGTCCGTCCGTCATTGCGAGCGAAGCGAAGCAATCCATATCGCTGCGAAGAGAGTATGGATTGCGTCGTCGCTTCGCTCCTCGCAATGACCGCAATACGAAGGAAGGGCGATGAATCAGAAGAACCTGCTCGAAGTCGACTGGAGCGAGATTCCGGCGCCAACCGACGACGGCGCCGCGGCGCATCTGGTGGGCATGACGATTCCGCCGCTCCGCCTGATCGCGACCGACGATACCTCGGTGACGCTGTCGGCGTTGCCCGGGCGCACCGTGGTGTTCGCCTATCCCAGGACCGGCGAGCCCGGCAAGATCAGCCTGGTCGACGACTGGGACATGATCCCGGGCGCCCGCGGCTGCACGCCGCAAACCTGCTCGTTTCGCGACCTGTTCGCGGAGCTGAAGGCGGCCGGCGCCAAACATGTGTTCGGCCTGTCGACGCAGAGCAACGTCTATCAGACTGAGATGGCCTCCAGGCTGCATCTGCCGTTCGCGGTGTTGTCGGACGAGAAGCTCGAGCTGACGCGGGCGCTGAACCTGCCGACCATGCAGGTCGCGGGCCTCACCCTGATCAAGCGGCTGGCTCTGATCGTCGACGACGCGCGCATCAGTCACGTGTTCTATCCGGTGTTTCCGCCCGATCGGAATGCCGGCGATGTGCTGGCGTGGCTGAAGCAACACCCGGCAAGGTCCTAGCCGAGATCCGCTTTTACCTTGGCGAACACGCTGCGGAACATGTCCGGCGTCAGCACCCGCGTATTGGTGTTGTAGCGCGAGCAATGATAGCTGTCGTAAAGCCTCACGCTGCGCCCCTGATGGATCGCGCCGTGCGCGAACGGCGCCGCTGCGGCGCGAAGCTCCAGCACTTTCAGCATCGATTCGTGCGCGACGCGGCCGAGCGCCACGACCGCGCGCAGTTTCGGCATCGCCAGAAGCGTCGCCGACAGAAATTGCCGGCAGGTGTTGATCTCCAGCGGCAGCGGCTTGTTCTGCGGCGGCACGCAGCGCACCGCATTGCTGATCCGGCAATCGATCAGGGTCAGCCCGTCGTCGGGCCGGGCCTGATAGACGCCTTTGGCAAAACCATATTCGAGCAGCGTCGCGTAGAGCAGATCGCCGGCGTAATCGCCGGTGAAGGGACGCCCGGTGCGATTGGCGCCCTGCAGGCCTGGCGCGAGGCCTACGATCAACAGCCGCCCGTCGGGATCGCCGAATGAGGGCACCGGCGAATTGAACCATTTCGGCTCGCGGGCGCGCGCCTCCTCGCGGAAGCTCTTGAGCCTCGGACAGAGCGGGCAATTACGGTCGGGTTCGGTGCGCAGCAGGGCGGGCAGCGTCACGCCGCGCGCCGGCTCATTCTTAATCGTCGAAATCTTCGTCATCGCCTCTCGGCGCCATGGTGGTCGCGCGCTGCAGGAATTGCGGCGCGTGATGGCGCGGCTCGCGCGGAGCCGGGCGTTCGGAGGGATCGCGGCCGAGCTTGGATTGCAGCTCCACCAGGTCGGTGAAGACGTCGGCCTGGCGGCGCAGCTCGTCGGCAATCATCGGCGGCTGGCTCGAAATCGTCGAGATCACGGTGACGCGGACGCCGCGCCGTTGCACCGCCTCGACCAGCGAGCGGAAATCGCCGTCGCCGGAAAACAGCACGATCTGGTCGACATGCTCGGCGAGTTCCATCGCATCGACCGCGAGCTCGATATCCATGTTGCCCTTGACCTTGCGGCGGCCGCTGGCGTCGATGAATTCCTTGGTCGCCTTGGTGACCACCGTGTAGCCGTTGTAATCGAGCCAGTCGATCAGGGGACGGATCGATGAATACTCCTGATCCTCGATGATCGCGGTGTAGTAGAATGCGCGTAGCAGCGTACCGCGGCTCTGGAATTCCTTGAGAAGGCGCTTGTAATCGATGTCGAAGCCGAGCGTCTTGGCGGTTGCGTAGAGGTTGGCGCCATCGATGAAGAGCGCGATCTTGTTGGAAGCAGGTGACATCAATGGTTTCTCACGTTGTTGTTACATTTTTGGCGCAGCGGCAACTGGCCCGCGCATTTCCAGCATATGCTGCCTAAAGTTCGGTGAATTTGGCCCTCGATAAACACCACCGCAAATGTGGTGTAGCAAGGGCGAAAAGACCACTACTTTTGAGGCCGCAATGAAGCGATTTCTTGTCCTGGACGGCAATTGGCCATGTCTGGACGGTCCGGCCCCTCCGGCCCGGGGAGGGGTTACCAGAGCCTGACGGGAAGGCAAATCATAAATTGGCCTTGCGGAAAGCCCCCGGGACCTATAATTACCGCGGCATAATCAACACATTCGTCCCATTTAACGGAGCGACAGTCGATGGCGCGCGTCACCGTAGAAGACTGCATTGATAAGGTCGATAATAGGTTCGATCTGGTCCTGTTGGCGGCGCATCGCGCCCGGATGATTTCGTCCGGATCACAACTTACGGTTGATCGCGACAACGACAAGAATCCGGTCGTTTCCCTGCGCGAAATCGCGGACTCGACGATTTCCCCCGAGGATTTGCGGGAAGAGCTTGTTCATTCCTTGCAGAAATTCGTCGAAGTCGATGAGCCGGAGCCCGATACCGTACCCCTGATCGGGTCGGCTGGAGCCAGCGTCGACGCCGACGACACCGAGGTCGCCGTCGAGCGGATGACCGAGGAAGAGCTGCTGAAAGGCCTCGAAGGCCTAGCGCCGCCGGAAGAGCAGCCCGAAGAGGACGAGTAAACCGTCCGCGCCGGGCCCCGGTCACAGCCGAACCCGCCTGATTTTGCCAAAGGCCCGGACATTTGTCCGGGCCTTTGCTTTTATTGACATTTTTGTGGTTACGATGCGTCGTAACGGGTGCGGCCAAATGCTGCTTTCCGGGTTCCCCGAAACCGAACATTTACCCATCCGAACGGGGTGATGCTTCGGCCCAGAACACACTAGGTTATGTCGTGAAGCGGGCCACGTCCGAGCTCCGCACATGAAGGCACTGATCGATGGCGTATTGGCGCCGCAATCCACGGCAGATGCAGGCTGCGACCGAATCGGTCGCCGTGGCGCCGTCCTCGCCTGTTCCGGCGCCCGCCAAGCCCGCCAAATCGCCGCGCTCCGGCATGATGCGGCAATACGATCTGGTCGAGCGCGTCAGGTCGTACAATCCGGACACCAACGAAGACCTGCTCAACCGCGCCTATGTCTACGCCATGAAGGCGCATGGCACGCAAACCCGCGCCTCCGGCGATCCCTATTTCTCGCATCCGCTTGAGGTCGCGGCGATCCTCACCGATCTCAAGCTCGATGACGCCACCATCGTGGCGGCGCTGCTGCACGACACCATCGAGGATACCGAGGCCACCCGCGCCGAAATCGATCATATCTTCGGACACGAGATCGGCGCCCTGGTCGAGGGGCTCACCAAGCTGAAGCGGCTTGAACTGGTGTCGCGCGAGGCCAAGCAGGCCGAGAACCTGCGCAAGCTGTTGCTGGCGATCGCCGATGACGTACGCGTTCTCCTGATCAAGCTCGCCGACCGCCTGCACAACATGCGCACGCTGGAATTCGTGCCGCCCACCTCGCGCCGCCGCATCGCCGAGGAGACGCTCGACATCTATGCGCCGCTGGCCGGCCGCATGGGCATGCAGGAGATGCGGGAGGAGCTCGAAGACCTTTCGTTCCGCATGCTCGATCCGGAAGCCTATGCCGTGGTGACGCAGCGGCTGGACTCGCTGGAGGAGCGCAACCGCAACCTGATCGGCGAAATCGAAAGCCAGCTCACCAAGAACCTGCAGAACAACGGCATGGCGGCGCACGTCTACGGCCGGCGCAAGCGGCCGTTTTCGATCTGGACCAAGATGGAGCGCAAGTCGGTCGGCTTCGAGCAATTGTCCGACATCTTCGGGTTCCGCGTCGTGCTCGACAGCGTCGAGGCCTGCTACCGCGCGCTCGGCGTGGTGCACACCACCTGGCCGGTGGTGCCTGGCCGCTTCAAGGACTACATCTCGACACCGAAGCAGAACGACTACCGCTCGATCCACACCACCGTGATCGGTCCCGGCAACCAGCGCGTCGAACTGCAGATCCGCACCGAGGAGATGGACCAGATCGCGGAACTCGGCATCGCCGCACATGCCTTCTACAAGGATGGCGTCGGCTCGCCGACCGAACTCCTGAAGCGCGAATCCAACGCCTTCGCCTGGTTGCGTCACACCATCCAGATATTGTCCGACAGCGCCAACCCGGAAGAGTTCCTCGAGCATACCAAGCTCGAGCTGTTTCACGACCAGGTGTTCTGCTTTACGCCCAAGGGCAAGCTGATCGCGCTGCCGCGTCATGCCAATGTGATCGACTTCGCCTATGCGGTGCATACCGACGTCGGCAACAGCGCGGTGGGCTGCAAGATCAACGGCAAGTTCGCGCCGCTGTCGTCCGAGCTGCAGAACGGCGACGAGGTCGAGGTGCTGACCTCGGAAGCTCAGGCAGCACCGCCGTCGGCCTGGGAATCGCTCGCGGTCACCGGCAAGGCGCGGGCCGCGATCCGGCGCGCCACTCGTACCGCGGTGCGCGATCAGTATGCCGGCCTCGGCCGCCGCATCGTCGAACGATTGTTCGCGCGCGCCAAGATCGACTACGCCGACGACAAGCTCAAGGGCGCGCTGCCGCGGCTGGCGCGGGCCTCGATCGACGATGTAATGGCGTCGGTCGGACGCGGCGAGATGAAAGCCTCCGACGTCGCGCGCGCGATGTATCCCGACTACAAGGAAGAACGCATCGGGCGGTTCGGCGCCAAGAGGAGTCTTGCGGTCAAGCTGAAGCTGAAGTCGCCGCCGGACCCGGCGCGCAGCCCGTCCGCCATTCCGATCCGCGGCATCAATTCCGATCTGCCGGTGAAGTTCGCGCCGAACGGCGGCGCGGTGCCGGGCGACCGCATCGTCGGGATCGTGACGCCGGGGGAGGGCATCACGATTTACCCGATCCAGTCGCCGGCGCTGAAGGATTTCGAGGAGGAGCCGGAGCGCTGGCTCGACGTGCGCTGGGATGTCGACGAGACGACGCCGCAGCGCTTCCCGGCGCGGATCAGGGTCGACAACGTCAACGAGCCCGGAAGCCTCGCCCAGGTCGCCACTGTGATCGCCGAGCACGACGGCAATATCGACAACATCAGCATGTCCAGGCGCTCGCCCGATTTCACAGAGCTCACCATCGATCTTGAGGTCTATGACCTGAAGCATCTCAGCGCTATTATCGCCCAGTTGCGCGCCAAGGCCGTGGTCGCCCGGGTCGACCGCGTCAATGGATAGTACAGTTCGTCATTGCCGGGCTTGACCCGGCAATCCATTGTTTTCAAGAAGATGGATGCGCGGGTCTGAGCCCGCGCAGACAAGCCAGACTCACTCTCTCGTTCTCAAGTCTTGCCGCGAGTCCGCAAATGCCCCAACTTCCCCCGCTGCGTCTCGGCGTCAATGTCGATCACGTCGCCACCCTGCGTAACGCGCGGGGCGGCGAGCGGCCCGATCCGGTGCGCGCGGCGCTGGCCGCGATCGCGGCGGGCGCCGACGGCATTACCGCGCATTTGCGCGAGGACCGCCGCCACATCCGCGACGACGACATGGCGCGGCTCAAGGCCGAAATCTCCAAACCGCTGAATTTCGAGATGGCGGCGACCGTGGACATGCTGAAGATCGCGCTGGCGACCAGGCCGCACGCGGTATGCCTGGTGCCCGAGCGCCGCGAGGAACTCACCACCGAGGGCGGCCTCGACGTGGTCGGCCAGCACAATGCGCTGGCGCCGTTCATCGCCCGGTTGAACGACGTCGGCATCCGGGTGTCGCTGTTCATCGCCGCCGATCCCGCCCAGATCGAAATGGCGGCCAGGCTGCGGGCGCCTGTGATCGAGATCCACACCGGCGCCTGGTGCGACGCCGTGGTCGACGGTCACGCGGCAACGGCGAAGGCCGAATGGCAGCGCATCGTGGCGGGGGCGGCGCTGGCGCGCGCGGCCGGTCTGGAAGTCCATGCCGGCCATGGCCTCGATTATGAGACCGCGGAGAAGATCGCCGGCCTGCCCGAAATCGTGGAGCTGAATATCGGCTACTACATGATCGGGGAGGCGTTGTTCGTCGGGCTCGGTGAGACCGTGCGGACGATGCGGGCTGCGATGGACCGCGGCCGCAGGAATCTCGAGAGCGGCGATCTGGCGCGCCAGGGCCGGGCATGATCATCGGCATCGGCTCCGACCTGATCGATATCCGCCGGGTGGCGAAAGTCATCGAGCGCCACGGCGACCGTTTTCTCGACCGCATTTTCACCGAGGCCGAGCGCGCCAGGGCCGGCCGCCGCGCCAAGAGCGAAAAGATGGTGCTAGCGACCTATGCCAAGCGGTTTGCCGCCAAGGAGGCCTGTTCCAAGGCACTGGGCACCGGCATCCGGCGGGGTGTCTGGTGGCGCGATATGGGGGTGGTGAACCTGCCGGGGGGGCGGCCGACCATGCAACTGACCGGCGGGGCGCTGGCCCGGCTCGAGGCGCTGACGCCCGAGGGCCTTGAGGCCCGGATCGACCTCTCGATCACCGATGACTGGCCGCTCGCGCAGGCCTTCGTCATAATTTCGGCGGTCAATCCGGGCAAAGCCTGACGCACGGGGCGGAGGTGTCGGGCGATCTCGCGCCAAACTAAAAATCGACGTTATCTCAAAGGATTAGCAAGTTTTGATGCGGCCGTTGATTGCGCGGCTGCGAACAACCGTCTAAAACGCCGCAGGGAACATCGAACCAGGGCGAGTTCAGGTTTGCGCCGGAATTCGCTCTCAATATCAGTATCAAGACCATTTTCTTGACGCGAAACGAAAGCGATTCGCGTGAGGAAAATGCTCTGCCACCGCGCGGTGAATCGCGACGGGAATTGGGAAAGCGATGAGCGTGACATCCGGGACAAAAACTGAAAGCGGCTTGGGTGAAACCATCCGCGTGGTCATCCATGCTCTTCTGATAGCGCTCGTGATCCGCACCTTCCTGTTCCAGCCCTTCAACATCCCCTCGGGATCGATGAAGGCGACGCTGCTGGTCGGCGATTACCTGTTCGTCTCGAAATATTCCTACGGCTACAGCCACTATTCGATCCCGCTGTCGCCGCCGCTGTTCTCGGGGCGCGTCTTCGGTTCCGAGCCGGCGCGCGGCGATATCGTGGTGTTCCGCCTGCCCAAAGACGATTCCACCGACTACATCAAGCGCGTGATCGGGCTGCCGGGCGACCGCATCCAGATGAAGGAAGGGCTGCTCTACATCAATGAAAAGCCGGTCAAGCGCGAACGCCTCGGCGACTTCATCGGCGAGGATCCCTGCGGGTCCGACGCCACCGCGCGGGTGAAGCGCTGGAGGGAGACGCTGCCGAACGGCGTCACCTATGAGTCGCTGGATTGCGTCGACAACGGCTTCTACGACAACACCACTCTCTACACCGTGCCGCCCGGCCACTTCTTCATGATGGGCGACAACCGCGACAATTCCACCGACAGCCGGGTGCTGTCGGCCGTCGGCTATGTGCCGTTCGAGAATATCGTCGGCCGGGCGCAGATGATCTTCTTCTCCATTGCCGAGGGCGAACATGCCTGGATGTTCTGGCGCTGGCCCACCGCGGTGCGCTGGAATCGCATATTCTCCATCGTGCGATGAACGACGAATCACCTGATCTCCAGACGTCATCCGCAACTGGCGACGCACGCCCCCAGGGTGACGCCGGGGGTGAGGTCGCGGCAGTGAAGAAGAAGCGCGGCAAGGTCAGCGCCAAGGCGGCGGCCGCGGCGCTCGAGGCGCGCATCGGGCATAAATTCACCGACGCCAGCCTTTTGGCCACCGCCTTCACCCACGTCTCCGCCCTGAAGCCGGTGCGCAACCGCGGCGACAGCTACCAGCGTCTGGAGTTTCTCGGCGACCACGTGCTCGGGCTTGTCGTCTCCGACATGCTGTATCGCGCCTTTCCCAAAGCCGACGAGGGCGAATTGTCGAAGCGGCTCGCCGATCTCGTGCGCAAGGAGAGCTGCGCCGATGTCGCAAAATCGCTCGGGCTGATCGACGACATCAAGTTGGGGGCGGTCGGCGCCGGCGCCGGCGCGCGCTTGCGCAAATCGGTGCTCGGCGACATCTGCGAAGCGGTGATCGGGGCAATCTTTCTCGACGGCGGCTACAGTGCCGCGGCGCAATTCGTCGAGCGCAACTGGACCGAGCGGATGCGCAAGCCGCGGCGGCCGCTGCGCGATCCCAAGACCGTGCTGCAGGAATGGGCGCAGGGCAAGGGACTGCCGACGCCGGTTTATCGCGAGATCGAGCGCACCGGCCCGCATCACGATCCGCAGTTCCGCGTTGCCGTGGATCTGCCCGGCCTCGCGCCGGCCGAAGGCGTCGGCGGCAGCAAGCGCGCCGCCGAAAAGGTCGCGGCCTCCGTGATGATCGAGCGCGAGGGCGTCGGCGGCGGGAACAATGATGGCTGAAACCCCTGAAAATGCCGCCCCGGTGGCTACCCGCTGCGGCTTCGTCGCGCTGATCGGCGCCCCCAATGTCGGCAAGTCCACGCTGGTCAATGCGCTGGTCGGTTCCAAGGTCACGATCGTCTCGCGCAAGGTGCAGACCACCCGCGCGCTGATCCGCGGCATCGTGATCGACAACAACGCCCAGATCATCCTGGTCGACACACCCGGCATCTTCGCGCCGAAGCGGCGGCTCGACCGCGCCATGGTGTCGACCGCATGGGTCGGGGCGCACGACGCCGACCTGGTCTGCGTGCTGCTCGACGCCAAGGCCGGGATCGACGATGAGGCCGACGCCATCTTCAACCAGCTCGCGACCGTGCGTCATCCCAAGATCCTCGTGCTGAACAAGATCGATCTGGTGCCGCGCGAAAAGCTGCTGGCGCTGGCCAAGGCCGCCAATGATCGCCTCGCTTTTGAGAAGACCTTCATGGTCTCGGCGTTGTCGGGCGACGGGGTCGACGACCTCAGGCGCACCTTGGGGGAGATGGTGCCGGCGGGGCCGTTCCATTACCCGGAAGACCAGATGTCGGATGCGCCGATGCGGCACCTGGCGGCGGAAATTACCCGAGAGAAGATTTTCCGGCAGCTGCATCAGGAGCTGCCGTATCAATCCACCGTCGAGACCGACACCTGGACCGAGCGCAAGGATAAATCGATCCGCATCGAGCAGACGATCTTTGTCGAGCGCGAAAGCCAGCGCAAGATCGTGCTCGGCAAGGGCGGCGCCACCATCAAGTCGATCGGCGCGGATGCGCGCAAAGAGATTGCCGAGATCGTCGGCGTTCCCGTGCACCTGTTCCTGTTCGTCAAGGTGCGCGAGAACTGGGGCGACGATCCCAACCGCTACCGTGAAATGGGACTAGAATTCCCCAAGGAATAGCCGGCGTCCCGATGACCGTACCCAGAAACGTCGTGTGGTTCGAAGTGCTGCTGTATCTGTCGCTGATGCTCGACACGTTGTCGGTGGCGTTTGCGGAGCGGACGCCGAATGCGCAGATGACGGAATCGATGATCATGGTCGCAACCCTGATGGCGGCCGGCCTGATCCTGCTTTTGGTCTACTTCGTCTGGCTCGCGGCGCGGCGGCGCAAGAACTGGCCGCGCTGGGCGCTGGCCGCGGCTCTGGTGCTGTCGGTAATCTCGCTGGTGCAGATTGTGGGCGAAAGGGGCGTCGGGTTCGACAGCGGCATCGAGATCGTGTCCTGCGCGCTGACGGCGGCTGGCCTGTATTTTTCCTTCACCGGCGACGCGGTAGGCTGGTTCAATACTTGAGACTGTCATTCCGGGGCGCGTCGTAGACGCGAACCCGGAATCTCGAGATTCCGGGTTCGATGCTTTGCATCGCCCCGGAATGACCTTGGTGAGATTACTGCGCCCGGCATCGGAATCCTGTACACTCCGAGCCATGGAATGGACCGACGAAGGCATCGTGCTGGGGGTGCGGCGGCATGGCGAATCCAGTGCCATCGTCGAGCTGCTGACTCGCGGCCATGGCCGTCACCTCGGCCTGGTGCGCGGCGGCGCCGGAAAACGGATGCGGCCGATGCTGCAGCCCGGCAACAGCGTGTCAGCGGTGTGGCGGGCGCGGCTCGACGAGCATCTCGGCTATTACGTCATCGAGGGCACGCGGCTGCGCGCGGCCACCGTGCTGGCGTCGTCGCATGCGACTTACGGCGTGACCCATCTGGCCTCGCTGGCGCGGCTATTGCCGGAACGCGATCCGCATCAAGACATCTACGAGATGCTGGAGCGCACGCTGGATGATTTCGACGACATCGGCGAAGCCGCTGTGCAGCTGATCAAATTCGAACTGGCGATGCTGACGGAACTCGGCTTCGGGCTCGATCTGGAGAATTGCGCTGCCACCGGCGAGAGGTCAGACCTTGTTTACGTGTCGCCGAAATCCGGCGTCGCGGTATCGCGGCGGGCCGGCGATCCCTGGCGTGACCGGCTGCTGCGGCTGCCGGCGTTCCTGCGCGAAGGCGGCGGCGGGCCGAACGGCTGGTCGGACCAGGACCTGCAGGATGGCTTTACGCTCACCGGCCTGTTCCTGCTGCGCCACGTGCTGGAGCCGCGCGGGCTGGGGCACTCGGACGCCCGCGACGGCTTTATCAACGCGGTGAGGAAGTATCGGGCTCGGGCCGAGGCCGCGTCACCCTAGCCCGCGCCGAACGTCAGACCTTCTTCTTTTTCGGCTTGATGGTGGTGACCTTGTAGACGGCACCGGTCCTGTCATAGGTCATCCATTCTCCGGTTTGCTCACCTTCTGAGAAGGTGCCGGACCGCAGCCGCACACCGTCCTTGCGGAACCATTCCCAATAACCGGTGGGGACGCCGCCAACGGTCTGTCCTCGCGCCCAGATGCTGCCGTCCCTGTGATACTGAATATGTGGCTCGGGTTTGGGTCTTTTCGCCATCAAAACCTTCCCGCGAAAGCGCAAGGGAACATGATTCATTTCTTGCCCGATTCGCCTCAAAAGTTTAACCCGTCCCCATGGGAAAACGACTGATTCCGCCGGAACCGGCTGAAATTCACGAGGTCATGCTGCGCGACGCGCTCGAGGAGCGCTACCTCGCCTATGCGCTCTCCACCATCATGCACCGCGCGCTGCCGGACGCCCGCGACGGGTTGAAACCGGTGCACCGGCGCATCCTCTACGGCATGCGGCTGTTACGGCTCGATCCGGGCACGCCGTTCAAGAAATCGGCGAAGATCGTCGGCGACGTGATGGGCTCGTTCCATCCGCACGGCGATCAATCGATCTACGACGCGCTGGTGCGCCTGGCACAGGATTTTTCCTCACGCTATCCGCTGGTCGACGGCCAGGGCAATTTCGGCAATATCGACGGCGATAATCCCGCCGCCTACCGCTACACCGAAGCCCGCATGACCGAGGTCGCGCGGCTTTTGCTCGAAGGCATCGACGAGGACGGCGTCGAGTTCCGCGCCAATTACGACGGCCAGTCGAAAGAGCCGGTCGTGCTGCCCGGCGGTTTTCCGAACCTGCTCGCCAATGGTGCGCAGGGCATCGCGGTCGGCATGGCGACCTCGATCCCGCCGCACAATGCGGCCGAGCTGTGCGACGCAGCACTTCATCTGATCGACAAGCCCGAGGCGAAATCGAAGACGCTGCTGAAATGGGTCAAGGGTCCGGATTTCCCGACCGGCGGCATCATCGTCGATTCCAAGGAGAGCATCGCGGAAGCCTATATGACCGGGCGCGGCTCGTTCCGCACCCGCGCCAAATGGATCCAGGAAGAGGGCGCCCGCGGCACCTGGGTCGTGGTCATATCAGAGATTCCCTGGCTGGTGCAGAAGTCGCGGCTGGTCGAGAAGATCGCCGAACTGCTCAACGAGAAGAAGCTGCCGCTGGTCGGCGACGTCCGCGACGAATCCGCCGAAGACATCCGGCTCGTGATCGAACCGAAGTCCCGGGCCGTCGACCCTGAACTGCTGATGGAGTCGCTGTTCAAGCTGACCGAACTGGAGAGCCGGATTCCCCTGAACCTCAACGTGCTGGTGAAGGGCCGCATCCCCAAGGTGCTCGGCCTTGCCGAGTGCCTGCGCGAATGGCTCGATCATCTGCGCGACGTGCTGCTGCGCCGCTCCAACTACCGCAAGGAGCAGATCGAGCACCGGCTCGAAGTGCTCGGCGGCTACCTGATCGCGTATCTGAACATCGACAAGGTGATCAAGATCATCCGTACCGAGGATGAGCCGAAGCCGGCGCTGATCAAGGCGTTCAAGCTCACGGAGATCCAGGCCGACGCCATCCTCAACATGCGGCTGCGGTCCTTGCGCAAGCTCGAGGAATTCGAGATCCGCACCGAGGACAAAAATCTTCGCGCCGAATTGAAGGGCATCAAGGCGATGCTCGGCTCCGAGGCCGAGCAGTGGTCCAAGATTGGCGAGCAGGTCCGCAATGTTCGCGACATCTTCGGGCCCAAGACGCCGCTCGGCAAGCGCCGCACCCAATTCGCCGACGCGCCAGAGCACGATCTTGCTGCGATCGAGGAAGCCTTCGTCGAGCGCGAGCCGGTCACGGTCGTCGTTTCCGAGAAGGGCTGGGTCCGCACGCTGAAGGGCCACGTCGCCGATCTCTCGGGGTTGACCTTCAAGACCGACGACAAGCTCGGTCAGGCGTTCTTCGCCGAGACCACGTCAAAGCTCTTGTTGTTCGCGACCAGCGGCAAATTTTATTCGCTCGACGTCGCCAAATTGCCGGGCGGCCGCGGCCATGGCGAGCCGATCCGGATGTTCATCGACATGGACCAGGACGCCGCGATCGTGTCGCTGTTCGTCAACAAGGGCGGCCGCAAATTCCTGATCGCGAGCCTGGAAGGGCAGGGCTTCGTCGTCAACGAAGACGATTGCGTCAGTAATACCCGCAAGGGCAAGCAGGTGCTGAACGTCGAGATGCCGAACGAGGCCTGCGCGATCGCGACCGTGTCGGGCGACACCGTTGCCGTGATCGGCACCAACCACAAGATGGTGCTGTTCCCGCTCGAACAGGTGCCGGAGATGGCGCGCGGCCGCGGCGTGCGGCTGCAAAAATACACCAGCGCTTCGCTGTCGGATGTCGCCACGTTCGAGTCGAAAGCCGGTCTCACCTGGAAGGATTCGGCCGGGCGCGAGCAGAGCCTGAGCTGGAAGGAACTGTCCGACTGGCGCGGCAACCGCGCCGACGCCGGCCGTCTTGCGCACGGCCTGCCGAAGTCGAACAAGTTCAACCGCGGCGTGGAGTGATTTCTTAGTCGTCACTGCGAACGCAGGGACCCATACGCCGTGGCCTATCATTTACGCGCTGTGGCCAGCGTCTTTCCTATCGGAATCGCTGGCGGTTATGGGTCCCTGCGTTCGCAGGGACGACGAATGTGATCGCCTCCGTAATAGTATTCGCCACTTCACGCGCGCTATAATCGCAAGCGGCCGAACCGAACGGCCCTGCAACGGTTATCCCGGAATGGCCCACCACCACGATCACTCCCACCCGCACGATCACGCCGGGCACAGCCATGCGCCCGACAATTTCGGCTTCGCATTCGCGGTCGGCATTGCGCTCAATACCGCCTTCCTCGCGGCGGAGCTGGTGTTCGGCTATGCCGCGAACTCGCTGGCGCTGATCTCGGACGCGGTTCACAATTTCTCCGACGTGATCGCGCTCATGCTGGCATGGGCCGCCGGATGGCTGGCGCGCCGGCGGCCGACGCCGCAGCATACTTACGGCTACCGGCGCGCCTCGATCCTCGCTGCGCTGGTGAATGCCGGGCTGCTGCTGATCGCGGTCGGCGCCATTGCGGTGGAGGCCATCGACCGCATCAGGGAGCCCGCCGAGGTCGCGGGGCGAACCGTGGTTTGGGTTGCGGCGCTCGGCATCGTCGTGAACGGCGCCACTGCACTCCTGTTCATGCGCGGCCGTCATGGCGATCTCAATATCCGCGGGGCCTTCCTGCACATGGCGGCGGACGCCGGCGTTTCCCTCGGCGTGGTGGTCGCGGCCTTCGCGATCATGCTGACGGGGTGGCTGTGGATCGATCCCGCGATCAGCCTTGCCATCGCAGCCGTGGTGCTGGCGAGCGGCTGGGGGCTGGCCCGCGACAGCGTCAATCTCGCGCTGGACGGCGTGCCCAAGGGCATCGAACTGGCTGACGTGAAGGATTATCTCGGCCGGCTCGAAGGCGTCACCGAAGTGCACGATCTCCACGTCTGGGCGATGAGCACGAACGAAACCGCGCTGACCGCGCATCTGGTGCGGCCCGGCGGCTACGACGATGAATTCCTGCATCATGTCTGCGCGGAACTCTCGCACCGCTTCGACATCCACCATGCGACACTGCAGATCGAGGCCGGCAGCGACGCCTGCAAGCTGGCGCCGGCGGAAGTGGTGTAGGAATGCAAGGCGGGTGAGCCGGGCCGCGACAAAGTAACCCGACGGGCAAATTTCCACTTAACCCGTCGGGCAAATCAGCACTACGACTCCGCGTGTCTCACCCGATGAGGGGCGGATCGCGATCGTCACGAACGCGCGGTGGGATGCGGTGGACGCGGAAGTTGCGACTGACGAGCGTGACTCGAGCGGACGGTGAAATCGTGTGGTTCTGACAGCCTCTGGGTTGGCGTCAAGTTGGCGGGAAGCAAAACGTCCCGCGGACGACGGTGACAAGCAAATCCTGATCGCCGGGAAGAGCACCTATAATCCGTAAACCACTGCGCAGGGAAGGCCGGGATGCCTCCGCTGAACCTGTATGCTCGTGTGCGCATCTCTTTGTGCAATCTTGCACACGAGACCGCGGGTGCAGCGTGCACCCGGTCTTCCCTGCGCCCTCTTCTTTCAGGAGGGCGTCCATCGACGCAAAGCTCGGGCGCATCGCGCCGCGAGAATGCGGACGCATATCTCCAGCTGTTTGATAATTGAATCGGAAACTCTCCCCGTCATTGCGAGGAGCGCTTGCGACGAAGCAATCCAGCTTTCGCTGTCGCTTCGCAAGAGCTGGATTGCTTCGCTTCGCTCGCAATGACGTTGATAGAGCCGTAAGGCGAATTAGTCCCGAAGCCCGGATGGAGCGCTTGCGAAATCCGGGGCCGGCTTGACGCGCTTTCCCGGATTGCGCCGTCGTCCGGTGCTTGCGCCGACCCACAAGATCTCAAATCACCCCCGCCAGCCGCAGCAGTACCCCGGCGGCGCACGAGCCTGCCAGCACCGTCAGCATGCCCAGGTTGAAGCGGAAGATCGCGGTCGCAGCCGCGATCGCCAGGACCAGCGCGGCAAGGTCGACGCTCGACCACACCGGCCTGTCGAACGACAGCCCGAACGATCGCACAGGCGAGGTCTCGCGGAACACCGTGTGCAGCGAGAACCAGATCGACAGATTGAGGATCACGCCGACCACGGCCGCGGTGATCGCGCCGAGCGCGCCGGCCAGTCCCTTGTTGCCCCTGAGTGTCTCGACATAGGGCGCGCCGAGAAAGATCCAGAGGAAGCAGGGCGTAAACGTGACCCAGGTCGCCAGCAGGCCGCCGAGCGTACCCGCCAGGACGGGCGACAGCGTGCCGGGGTCGCGGAAGGCGGCCATGAAGCCGACGAACTGCAGCACCATGATCAGCGGACCCGGCGTGGTCTCGGCCATCCCCAAGCCGTCGAGCATCTCGCGCGGCTGCAGCCAGTGATAGTGTTCGACCGCCTGCTGCGCGACATAGGCCAGCACCGCATAGGCGCCGCCGAACGTCACCATCGCCATCTTGCTGAAGAACAGGGCGATCTGGCTGAACACATTGGCCTGGCCGAACGCGATCAGCAGGGCCGCGACCGGCACCAGCCACAGCAATAGCCAGACCGCGCTGACCTTCAGGGCGCGCGAAATGCTGGGGCGGACATGGTCGGGCAATTCCTCGCCGAGCATGCTGTCGACGGCGGCGCCATTCGTGCCGCCGCCGTGCCCGACCGCGGCGAATTCGCTCCGTCCTGCCTTGGCGCCGGCATATCCGATCAGGCCGGCGGCGATGATGATGGCCGGGAACGGTACGTCGAAAAAGAAAATCGCGATGAAGGCGATGGCCGCGAGCGCAATCATGATCCGGTTGCGCAGCGCGCGTTTGCCGACGCGGAATACGGCCTGGATCACGATCGCCAGCACCGCGGCCTTCAGCCCGAAGAACAGCGCCTCGACGAGGCCGAGCTTGCCGAAGAGGGCGTAAATATAGCTCAGCCCCATGATGGCGATGATGCCGGGCAGGATGAACAGGCCGCCGGCCATGATGCCGCCGGCGGTGCGGTGCAGGAGCCAGCCGATATAGGTGGCGAGCTGCTGCGCCTCGGGGCCGGGCAGCAGCATGCAGTAGTTCAGCGCATGCAGGAACCGGCTTTCCGAAATCCAGTTCTTTTCCTCGACCAGGATGCGGTGCATCACCGCGATCTGCCCGGCGGGGCCGCCGAAGCTCAGCACCGCCACCCGTACCCAGACCCGAAAGGCCTCGCCGAAGCTGATGCCGTGACCGGTATCGGCTCCGGCGGGCTTCTCATTCGTTGCGATATCGATCACGGCCTTGCCTTGTTGGTGGGCCAGTTATGGGTTTCGCCCGACGCATCGCGGCACCAGCGATAGAAGGCGTCATAGAGTGTCATGCCGGCCTCGAGTTGCGCGAGGTCGTCATCATAAATCCTGGACAGCCCGAGCGAAGCCGCCAATAGCCCCGGCGCTTCCGGACAGAGATCGAGCCGTCCGGTGTCGGCGGCCCGCACCATCGTCGCCAGCCGCTGCATCGGCGGCGTCGCCAGGCCAAACTCCTCGACCATCACGTCGAAGGTACAGAGTTCGCCGCGATGGCTCCAGAACACGTTTTCGATATCGAACGGCACCGCGTTGAAGCGCTCGCCGACCGCGACCACTTCGGACGGCGCCACGAACAGGAACACCGCGTTGGGATCGACGAACCTGCGGATCAGCCAGGGGCAGGCGATGCGGTCGATCTTCGGCCGCGCCCGGGTGACCCAGACGGTGCGCCCCTGCGCATCGCGCGGGGCTAGCTTAGCCGCAGGTACCAAAGGAAGCTTCGCCGTCTTCCAGCCCTCGAAGCCGTCCTCAAGCGCTTCGGCGGAAACGCCGACATGGCGCAGCCAGGCCGCGGTGCCCTCGGAGAGTTTCAGGCCGCGCTGGCAGATGACGATGGCCGAACGGCCGGAATATTCCCCGCCCCAGTCGGCGGCGTCCTGATGGCTTCGCCTGACCGCGCCGGGAATGAGCCGCGGATCGGCGGCAAAGTCCTCGTCGGTGCGAACGTCGATCAGGGCAGGGGTGTTCGCCGTGCCGATCAGCCGAGCAAGTTTGTCTGATGATATGGTTGTGAATGATGACATGGAGGCGCCCTCGCAAGAGATACGGGACGCGATACTTGGGCATGTCGCCTCGTGGGGAGATCGCAAAATCCCCATAAGCTGCCAAATAAGCGAACCGGCGCGGGCTGTCAATGCGCTCGCCGGCTCGCTGTCGGGCAATTCTAGATGATCAGAAACACTCCCGACGCCAGCAGGAGCACCAGCACGACCTTGCGGAACGCTGCCTCGTCGAGGCGGCCGAACAGTTTCAGGCCAAGCCAGGTGCCGGCGAGCAAAGCGGGCAGACCCACCAAAAACAATTTGATGGTGTCCGGCGTGATCGCGCCCTTGGCGCCGATCCACAGCGCACTCATCAGGAAGGTGGCGACGGCCACCGGCTGGAACACCGTGCGCTGCACGTCCTTGGGCCAGCCGCGCAAGCCGCACCAGATGGTGACGAGAATTCCGGCCAGTCCCGTGATGCCGCCGAGCATGCCGTTGAGGAAACCGGCGGCGGCATCGGCCGCGGCGCCGCCCGCCTTGACCGGCGCAATCGCGGGACGCAACAGCGCATAGAGGCTGTAGAGAACGAGAAATGCGCCGACGCCTGCGCGGACATGCGCCGGATTGGCCCAGGTCAGGATGCTGACGCCGACGGGGACGCCGAGCGCGGCACCGAGTACGAACGGCCAGAGTTTGGTCCAGTCCAGGCTCGTGCGCAGTTTCCAGACCGCGTAGCCCTGAACGATCAGGCCGAACGCGATGATCAGGGTGGCGGTCTGCAGCGGAGTGAGGATGTAGAGCCAGATCGAGGCTGCGACCAGCCCGAAGGCGAAGCCGGAGAGGCCCGCGACAAAAGCGCCGGCGAAGGTCGCGACAACAAACAGCGGAAGTTCGAGGGATAATCCATCCATGTGCTCGCTCCAAAGAAGGGCGAGCAGCGCTTGAATGGGACCACCATTTCATGGGGAGGCTGCGATGTCCCCGGCGTCAGGCTACGCCAGTGGCACTCGCGGCTGCAAGGGCTCTCATTGCGGTTCCGTAGCGTGTCAGTTTCGCGGAGCGGACACCGGTGGTGGCGGCGCTATGCCTACGGCCTTCTTCGGCTTCAGCGTACCCAGATAGAACGACAGCCCGGCCACCACGAACAGGGCGACCAGATACACCGCATAGGCTTGCGGCGGCGTGATCGCCCAGCGCACAAATCCCTTGATGCCGGTGGCCGGCTTGGTGTCGTTTGCCATGCGGTGGTTTTGCTTGAAACGGCGCGCGATGGGAAGGGAAAATGCGATTCGCTCGGCTCAAGACCGCGGCGAGAAGCGTCTGGACCAATAGAGCGCCACCGGACCCAATAAAATACCCGCCGCCAGAACCGAGAACGCGGCCATCCATGCATTGGCGCTCGACGGTCCGCCAGCAAGATCGAGCGCGACGCCGACGCCCCAGGCGCCGAGCGCCGACAGGCTGAAGCCGACGGTGGAATGCATTGCCATGGTCGCGCCGCGATAGTCGGGATGCGCCGCCATCGACATGCCTGACGTCAATGCGCCGGAGTCCGCCGGCACCGTGATCGCGTAGGCCAGCAGCAGCGGCAGCAGGAACCACGGCGACTTGTCCGCAAACACGCCGATCAGCAGCGCCACGACGGCGGAGGCCAACATCACGATGGTGATGGCGCGATGGCGGCCGGCCCGGAGCGCGAATTCGTTGCCGAGAATGCTGGCGGGCATCGCCAGCAGGGAAAAGATCACGCTGACCACGATCGGCGTCAGGAGGGAGGTGTCCGAATTCTTCATCGCGACGAAGGTCCAGAACGCGACCACCCAGGTCCTGATGCCGTAGAGCTCGAAGCAGTGCGCGCCATAGCCGAGCACGAACCCCATCGCCTTGGTGTTGCGGAACACCGGCGCGAAATCCAAGAGGCGCCCCTGCGCCGGCTTGGGCGGAACCGGCCGCAACAAGAGGCAGACCGCCAGCATCACGATCGGGCCGAGCGCGGTTACGAAAAACGCGCTGCGCCAGCCAAGACTGTCCGCGACCAGTTGCGACACCAGAAACGACAGCCCGACGCCGAAGGAGAAGCTGGAAGTGTAGAGCGTGACGGCGCGGGAGGAATCGCCTGATGCGAGGCGGTCGGTCAGCGCCTTGAGGCCGGGCATATAGGCGCCCGCAAATCCGACGCCCGCGAGGGCGTTGAGCAGCGCGCCCGACCAGAGGCCCGAGGCAAATAGGCCGAACAACAGCGTGCCGAGCGCGCTCAGCGCCGAGCCCGCGATCAGGATTTTGCGGGCATCGATGCGGTCGGTCAGCGTCGCCAGCACCGGCACGGCCAGCATGTAGCCGGCGGCGCCCGAGCCCGCCAGCAGGCCGGCCTGCGCGCCGCTCAGATGCCACTCCGGAATCAGGAAGGCGGCGAGAACAGACGGCACCACGACGTGCGGAAGCAGGCTGCCAAGCTGCCCCACACACATCGCGATGATGACGGATCGGCCCTCGAGCGAAATACTGCTAACCTCCCGCGATCAGGATGCGCAGCCGCACCCCGTCTTGCCTTGTTGCCTGGCATTTGCGTCGGCCGCGCAACTGGCGTCAACCTCCGATAATGCAGGCCCGCCGCAGCAATTACCGGCATCTGACGCAGCGGAACGATTGCAGACACCGGTCTCCGGCAGCACCAGTTCGACGCGCTCCGCTGACTTGCGATCGCCGGCGATATCGGCGGCGATCGAGCGCACCTGCTCGTAGCCCGTGAGCATCAGGAAGGTCGGCGCGCGTCCGTAGGACTTCATGCCGGCGAAATAGAAGCCGGGTTCCGGCTGGGCCAGTTCGCGTGCGCCGTGCGGCCGCACGGTGCCGCAGCTGTGCTCGTTCGGATCGATCAGCGGCGCCAGCGCCACCGGGCACTCGATCGCGGGATCGAGCTGGATGCGGAGCTCGCGCACGAAATCCAGATCCGGCCGAAAGCCCGTCGCCACGACCAGTTCGTCCACCACCACCTGACGGCCGCAACAGGCGGAGCCGGCGCCGACGGTGAGGCGAAGGCCGCCTGTGAGATGCGAAACGCGAAATTCGCTTTCGACCTGGATCCGGCCCGCCGCAACCAGCGCGGCGAAGGTCGCGCCAAGCGCGCCGCGGGCGGCGAGCTTGTCGTTCGCGCCGCCGCCGAAGGCTTTCGCTGGATCGTTGCCGCGCAACAGCCATACCGGTTTGGTTTCCGGCTCCTCGGTCGCGAGCGTTGCGAGGTCGGTCAGCGTACCGATCGCCGAATGGCCGGCGCCGAGCACCGCGACGGTCTTGCCGGCATAGCGCGCGCGATCCCTGCCCAGCACGTCAGGCATGCCGTAGGCAATCCGCTCCGCCGCCTGCGTCTCGCCGATGGCGCGCAGGCCGTTGGCGCCTGCCGGATTCGGCGAATGCCAGGTGCCGGAGGCGTCGATCACGGCGTCGGCCCGCACGCTCCTGGGGCCTTGTCCGTTCTGATAGCGGATCTCGAACGGCGCGCTTTCGCGGCCCATGGTCTTGAGCTTGTCGAAGCCGATGCGGCTGATGTCGGTGACGCGGCTCGAAGTATGGATGTAGCTCGCAAGCGCGGTCTTGGCCGCGAGCGGCTCGAGATAGCGCTCGACCAGTTCGGCGCCGGTCGGATATTGATCGGGCTCGGGAGAATTCCACCCGGTTGGCGCCAGCAGCCGCGCCGCGGCGCGGTCGATATTGTATTCCCACGGCGAGAACATCTGGACGTGGCCCCATTGCCGCATCGCATGGCCGATCTGGCTGCCTGCTTCCAGCACGATCGGTGTCAGCCCGCGCTCCAGCACATGCGCGGCTGCGGCAAGCCCGACCGGGCCGGCTCCGATGATCGCGACCGTCTCGGCTTCACTCATGAACTTCTCCCATTAAACTAGAAATATCGAAATTGAGGGCGGCAACAAACTATGCCGCGGTCTTGGCGTCCTTGCTTTCGCTGGTCTCGGTGCAGCATTCGGCGACCAGAAAATCCACCAGCCCCCGCATGACTTCGTAGTTGGCGTGGCAGATCAGGGTAGTTGCCTCGCGCACCTGCGTAACGAGGCCGACTACCACCAGCGCCTTGATGTGGTGGGAGAGGGTGGAGGGCGCGATCTTCAGCTTGTCCTGCAGGCGGCCGACCGGCATGCCGGCAGCGCCGGCGCGAATGAGGGTGCGGTAGATCTTCAGCCGCGTGGGGTTACCCAGGGCTTCCAGATGCGCGGCGGCGTCGTCGAGTTTCATGAGCGCAGCGTGTCAAAGTTCAGATATTGTGTCAACTATATTTCTAGAATTATAGAAATATGGACTGCTGCCGGAATCGGCCGCCCAAACTCATGATCGAACGTGAGCCGGAGACAGGCCTTGGTTGATAGGAAGCAGAAACGAGATCAGCCAGCACAGCAGCAACATGATCGCCGAACCCACCAGACATCCCGTGATGCCGGCCATCTGGTAGAGGACTCCTGAAAGCGTAATTCCGAGCAGCCGTCCGGCGGCGTTCGCTGCGTAGTAGAACCCGACGTCTTCGGCTGCCTTTTCCGAGCCGGCGTAAGCCAGGATCAAATACGAATGCAGCGAGGAATTAACCGCAAAAGGCAGGCCGAAAAGCGCCAATCCTGTTACCAGGATGAGATCGGGGCGGCCGACATTTGCGACCTGCATGATGACAGCCAGGGCGATCGGCACGGCGGCGAGAACCGCCGCCCACACGCGGGCCGCCGGCACCTCGCGGCTCAGGCCGTCCGGGCTGCGGCTCACCAGCGTGGGGGCGATGGCCTGCACGCCGCCATAGGCGATGGTCCAGGCCGCGAGAAACCCGCCGACCTCGAGGAAGCGCCATCCGTTGGCGTAGAGAAATACCGGCAGCCCGACGACGAACCAGACATCGCGCGCGCCGAACATGAAGATGCGTGCGGCGGCCAGCAGGTTCACGCCGCGCGACTTGCCGAACAGTTCACGGATGGTCTTCGACGATTTCGCCTTGCCGAGCCGAGCGGGCAGCAGCAGCAGCCCTGCGACGAAGATCGCGCCGAGCAGCGCGGCCATCATCCATAGCGAGTGCGTGAATCCGACGAGGTCCAGCAACAGGCCGCCGACGAAGAACCCGATGCCCTTCATCGCGTTCTTCGAACCGGTGAACCATGCGACCCATCGGAACAATTGCCCGCTGCCTTCGGCGGAGGTCGCCTTGATCGCGGACTTGGATGCGGTCTTGGTCAGGTCTTTGGCGACGCCGGCGATGCCTTGAGCGATGACCACCCATGCGACCGATGCCGCAGCCCCCCAGCCGGGATCGAGTGCCGACAACATCAGCAAGCTGGCGATCTGGAGCATCTGGCCGACCGCGAGCATGCGCGGAGTGCCGAAGCGTGAAGCGAAGTAGCCGCCCGCGAGATTCGCCGCGATACCGGCCGCCTCGTACAGGAGAAACAGGAAGGCCAGCGTGAACGGCGTATATCCCAGCCGGAAAAAATGGAACAGCACCAGCATCCGCAAGGCGCCGTCGACCAGCGTGAAGCCCCAATACGATGCGGTGACGATGAGGTAATTTCGGACCACGGGATCAAACCCCCGCTCGTTCAACGATGTTGGCGAGATCGACCATCCGGCAGGCGTATCCGACTTCGTTATCGTACCAGGCGTAGACCTTCAGCAACGTCTCGTCCGTGACCATCGTGCTCAAAGCATCGACGATCGAGCTGCGCGGATCGTTGTTGTAGTCGGCCGAGACCAGTGCCCGGGTCTCCAGGCCCAGGATACCGGCCAAAACGCTTTCCGATGCGGATTTGAAGAGTTGGTTGATCTCCTCGACGGTGGTCGGACGTTTCAGCTCGAATACACAATCGGTCAAACTGGCGTTCAGCACCGGCACCCGCACGGCGTGACCGTTCAACTTGCCTTTGAGTTCCGGGTAAATCAGGGAGATCGCCGTAGCGCTTCCGGTGGTAGTAGGTTGCATCGAAAGCATCGCCGATCGCGCGCGCCGGAGGTCCTTGTGCGGGGCGTCGACGACGACATTGGTGTTGGTCGGGTCATGGATCGTCGTGATCTGTCCGTGCCGGATTCCGATTGATTCATGGATGACCTTGACGACCGGCGCCAGACAATTCGTCGTGCATGAGGCGGCCGTCAGCAGCCGGTGCCGGGCGGGATCGTAGAGCTGGTCGTTGACGCCGACGACGATGTTGAGTGCCGCTTCGTCTTTGACGGGAGCCGCGACGATGACCCTTTTGACGCCCCGGTCAAAGTAGGCCTGAAGCTGATCCGGCTTCAGGAATTTGCCGGTGCATTCCAGCACGACATCACAACCGAGATCGCCCCATGCGACATCGCCCGGACTGGCCATCTCGCTGAAGCCGATGCGGTCCTTGCCGATCACGATTTGATCGGAATCGACCTCAATGGACTCGTGCCAGCGTCCGTGGATGCTGTCGAATTCGAGGAGATGCGCAGTCGCCGCGATGCCGCCTTTCAACTCGTTGATGTGCACGACCTGCAGCCGGTTGTCGGCGCGAGGATCGCTGTGCGGACGGCGTATGCCGCCGAGTGCCGAACGCAGCGCTAGTCTGCCGATCCGGCCCATGCCATTGATGCCAACCTTCATGGGAATTCCTTTAGGGGGATACGCGTGTGGTATCGCCGATCTCGTCGAGGCGGGCCTTGATCGCCATGCGGCCCAGCGAATCGAACGGGAGGCTCGTGAAGATCTCGATACGGCGCCGGATCATCGCGTAGAGCTCATTCAGAAGCGTGGTCCGCTCGGTCGGCGATCCCTTGAACTGTGCCGGGTCGGGGAGCGGCCAGGCGCCGCTGACGAACTGAGCCCCGAGATCCGGACAAAACTGGCCATTGGGGGCATCGCAAAGCGCGATGATGAAGTCCATCCGGGGAGCGTCCGGTCCCTTGAACTCGTCCCATGACTTGGAATGCAGGCGTGACACGTCGTGTCCGAGCGCTTTCAGCCGGTCGATCACTTCCGGAACGGGCTCGCGGGCCGGCTCCGATCCGGCAGAATAGGCCCGGAAGCGGCCACGGCCGATCTTCTCGAGCAGGGCTTCGGCGATGATCGAGCGGGCGGAATTCTGGGTGCAGAGGAAGAGGACGTTGAACGCCGGCGTCATGAACTTGTCTGTCGGTCCGGCGGCGATGGCCTCCGGCCGCAGATCGAAAGCATCCCCACACAGTTCCGGACGGCCGTTGCAGCAGTCCCGCGAGAGGAAATCGAGCAAGCCTCGAAAGCCGTTGACATCAGCCCTGTAGTTCATCGAGCGGCCGTCCTTCTCGACGGAAACCAGGCCCGCACGGTTCAGGATGCCGAGGTGCGTCGACATCGTGTTGTGCGGCACCTCGCAAAGCCGAGCGATCTCGCCGGCAGGCAGGCTTTCCGGATGGACTGCAAGCAGATGACGAACCGCCGCGAGGCGGGTCTGTTGCGCAAGCGATCCAAAGCCTTCTATGGCACTCGCTTCCCGATTGTTTTCGTTCATGGGCTTCCCGCAAGGATGAGAATCTCAGTATCGTGTCCGCATTTATCGACACACTTTATGACGGGCGGATGAAATTCGCCGAAAAACCTACGATACGGAGGCCAGTTCGCTGAAATTATCCATTCTATATGTCGAGAAATCAAGACATGTTATTGCGGGCGCAGCAGGTTTGCACTATCCACAAGCCATTACTTGGGCGCGGCTAAGCGATACAGGTGGGGAAAGGGCGCACCAAACGCGCCCGGAATGGCGTAACCGACATGAACCTGTTCGAACGTTATCTGTCGCTGTGGGTAGCGCTGTGCATCATCGCGGGCGTCGCGCTCGGGCATCTCCTGCCGGGTCTGTTTGCAGCCATTGCCGGCGCCGAGATCGCGCGGGTCAATCTGCCGGTGGCCGCGCTGGTCTGGCTGATGATCATTCCGATGCTGCTGAAGATCGACTTCGGCGCGCTCGGCCAGGTGCGCGAGCACTGGCGCGGCGTCGGCGTCACGTTGTTCATCAACTGGGCGGTAAAACCGTTCTCGATGGCGCTCCTGGGCTCGCTGTTCATCGGCCACCTGTTCGCGCCCCTGCTGCCGTCGGCGCAGATTCCGTCCTATATCGCAGGCCTCATCCTGCTGGCGGCGGCGCCTTGCACGGCGATGGTGTTCGTGTGGTCGAACCTGTGCGAGGGCGAGCCGCATTACACCTTGAGCCAGGTCGCGCTGAACGACGTCATCATGGTGTTCGCGTTTGCGCCGCTGGTCGGCCTGCTGCTCGGCGTCGCCTCGATCACGGTGCCCTGGGCGACCCTGCTGATCTCGGTGCTGCTCTATATCGTGGTGCCTGTGATCGTCGCGCAAGCGTGGCGGCGGGCGCTACTTGCCAGCGGACCGGCGGCATTGGCGCGGACCCAGCATGTGCTGCAGCCGGTGTCGCTGGTGGCGCTCCTGACCACGCTGGTGCTGCTGTTCGGTTTCCAGGGTGAACAGATCATTGCGCAGCCGCTGGTGATCGTGCTCCTGGCCGTGCCGATCGTGATCCAGGTCTATCTCAATGCCGGGCTGGCCTATTGGCTGAGCCGGCGTTTTGGCGTGGCCTGGTGTGTTGCCGCGCCGGCAGCCCTGATCGGCGCCAGCAACTTCTTCGAACTCGCGGTCGCCGCCGCCATCAGCCTGTTCGGCCTCAATTCCGGCGCGGCGCTGGCGACCGTGGTCGGCGTGCTGGTCGAGGTGCCCGTGATGCTCTCGGTGGTCTATCTGGTGAAGGCGTCGCGCGGCTGGTACGAGGCAGGCGCCGGGACTGCCGAAACGGCCGGCAAGGAAGCGCGCACTTGAGCGTCACGATCTATCACAATCCGGCCTGCGGCACCTCGCGCAACGCGCTGGCGATGATCCGGCAAAGCGGCGAGGAGCCCGAGGTCATCGAATACCTGAAGAATCCGCCGGATCGCGCGCGGCTGATCGAGCTAATCAAGGCGATGGGAATTCCGGTCCGGGCGCTGCTGCGCGAGAAGGGCACGCCCTATGCGGAACTCGGGCTCGGCGATCCCAAATGGAGCGACGACGAACTGATCAATTTCATGCTGGCTCATCCGATCCTGATCAACCGGCCGATCGTGGTGACGCCGAAAGGCACAAGACTGTGCCGGCCGTCGGAAACGGTGCTCGATCTGCTCGACCATCCCGTCGGCTCGTTCGTGAAAGAGGACGGCGAGGTCGTCACATCAGCGAAATCGTAATGGCTCGCCGGCCTTCGTCCGTCGAATAGCGCTATCTCGCGACCTGAGATCCCGCGGCCCTGCCGGGCCTGCCGTTGATTCATATCAATGCGTGCAGCCTCGATCCTGATTCAAGTCTACGCAAAATGCGGGGATGAGGCGCGCAGCATGTACAAGCACATTTTGCTTCCGACGGATGGCTCGGATTTGTCGAAGGCTGCGGTGAAGCACGGCATCGAGCTGGCGAAAACCATCGGCGCCAGGGTGACTGCGCTGGTGGTATCGACGCCGCTCAATTCCCTCGTCGTCGATCCCAGCGTCGTCTCAACCGCGCTGGATCAATACAAGGCGCTGGTCGCTTCGCAGACCGCCAAATATCTCGACAACATCAAAAACAGCGCCGTCGAGGCTGGCGTCGAGTGCAGCGCGTTGTGCATCGAGCACGACAAGCCGTACGAGGCGATCGTCGACACCGCGAAGAAACAAGGTTGCGATCTCGTGGTCATGGCCTCACACGGTCTGCGCGGCGTTTCGGCAATCCTCGGCAGCGAAACCCTGAAGGTGCTGACCCACACCTCGGTCCCGATCCTGGTCTACCGCTAGGCCATGGTCCGGCAGGCCGGCTATGCCTGCGACGGCTCGCCGACCATCTCCGGCTGCCGCGCCAGTGAGACCGCGGGCGACAGCAGGATCACCAGCGCCTGCGCGCCGAAGATGATGGAGGCCAGATAGAGGCAGGCCTCGGCGCCATAAAATCCGCCGACGATGGCGCCGAGCGCGGAGCCGAGCGGGCGCGCGCCGTAGCTCATGATGTTGATCGCCGAGACCCGGCCGAGCAGGGAGGGCGGCGTCACCGATTGCCGCAAGGTGGTGGTTGAGATCACCCACAGGATCGGGCCGGCGCCGAGCAGGAAGAAGCTCGAGCCGGCAAGCCATGGCGAGGGAATGACCGTCGTCAACGCCATCACACCGGCGGCGATGAAGCCGGTGACCGGACCCAATCCAATCACGGTGCCGAAGGCGAGGCGCCGCATCAGGCGTGTTGCGAGCAGCGCGCCGGCCACCATGCCGACGCCGTACATCCCGAGCGTGACGCCGACGCCAGTCGCCGACAGTCCGAGACGGCGCACCGCATAGGGCACGAACACCGCCAGCAGCAGGAACGAGGCGGTGTTGAAGATGAACTGGGTGATGAACACCGGCCGCAGCAGCGGATGATGCAGCACGAACGCGGCGCCTTCCCGGATATCCTGCAGCGGATGTCGGCGCGGGGCCGGCGCACGCAGCGGCTCATAGATGCCCGACAGCAGCACCACCGCGATCACCGACAGCGCCGCGGCGAAACCGAAGGCCGGCGCGGCGCCGAGCCAGCCCACCAGCACGCCGCCCAGCGCCGGGCCGCCGGCGAACGCGATGGTGCGCGCAAGCTCGATCCGCGCATTGGCGGCGGGCAACAGTTGCGGCGTCACCAGCGACGGCACCAATGCCGGCGCCGCGACGCTGTAGGTGACGGTGCCGCATACCGCGACGAAGCCGAGCAGGGAGAGCAGGGGCAGCGACAGCAGGTCGAGCCAGATCAGCAGGAGGATTGCGAACAGCGCTGCCGCGCGCAATCCTTCCGCGCCCGCCATCAGCCAGCGCCGCGAGATCCGGTCGGCGAGGAGGCCGGCGGGAATCGCGAACAGGATGAAGGGCAAGGTCAGCGCGGTCTGCAGCGCCCCGGTCCGGCCTTCGCCGACGCCGAGTAGCAGCACCGCGACGATCGGTGCGGCGGCCAGTGCGATCTGCTCGGCCGACTGCGCGGCGAGATTGGACCAGGCCAGCCGGTTGAAGGTCTTGGGCAGGCGGAGGGCTCGGTTGATCGCGATCATGGCGTGATTCCCTGGCAGTCGGTAGGCTTGCACTGTCCGGCTCAAGGGACGGTGGGGACACCCGTTTCCCGACTGACCTCCGGAAGAGGTGACCTAGATGCAGTTGCAAATGAGTTGCATTAAGATCGATTATCGGCCATCCTTCCGAAATGGACGCAAGATCACCCGCTTTGACGCCTGATTCCCTGCCCAATGACACGCCTGATGCCTCAGGTTGGCGTGCCGACGCTTCGGCCGGCGTCCAGCACAGCCTGCCCGAGGTCTATGGGACCATTTTGGTTCCCTTCCGTGGACATTGGGTCCGCCGGCTGCTGGCCTTTGCCGGCCCCGGTTATTTGGTCTCGGTTGGCTACATGGACCCCGGCAACTGGGCGACCGACCTCGCGGGCGGGTCGAAGTTTGGCTACACGCTGCTGTCGGTCATCCTGCTCTCGAATCTGATGGCGATCCTGCTGCAGGCACTCGCCGCGCGGCTCGGCATCGTCACCGACCGCGATCTGGCGCAGGCCTGCCGCGCCACCTATTCGCGGCCGGTCAACTTCATGCTGTGGCTGGCCTGCGAGGCCGCGATCATCGCCTGCGATCTCGCCGAGGTGATCGGCACCGCGATCGCCCTGAAATTGCTGTTCGGCATTCCCCTGGTCGGCGGCGCGCTGATTGCAGCCCTCGACGCCTTCCTGCTGCTGCTTCTGATGAACAAGGGCTTTCGCTTCCTCGAAGCCTTCGTGATCGCGCTTCTGATCGTCATCGCGGTCTGCTTTGTGGTCCAGATCACGGCCGCCGCGCCGCCGGTCGCCGCGATGCTGCGCGGCTTCGCGCCGTCCACCGAGATCTTCACCAATCCCGAGATGCTCTACATCGCCATCGGCATCATCGGGGCGACCGTGATGCCGCATAATCTCTATCTGCACTCCTCGATCGTGCAGACCCGCGCCTATGAACGGTCAGACGAAGGCCGCCGCGACGCGATCAAATGGGCCACGACGGACTCCACGATCGCGCTGATGCTGGCCTTGTTCATCAACGCCGCGATTCTGGTGGTGGCGGCCGCGACCTTCCACAAGAGCGGGCACTCCGACGTCGCCGAAATCGGCCAGGCTTACGAATTGCTGTCGCCGCTGCTCGGTCTCGGCATCGCATCGACGCTGTTTGCAGTGGCGCTGCTCGCCTCCGGCCTCAACTCGACCGTGACAGCGACGCTGGCGGGCCAGATTGTGATGGAAGGTTTTCTCCACCTGCGGCTGCCAAGCTGGGCGCGGCGGCTCTTGACCCGCGGCATCGCCATCGTCCCGGTCATCATTGTCACCGCGCTCTATGGCGAGCGCGGCACCGGGCAGCTTCTGGTGTTCAGCCAGGTCGTGCTGTCGATGCAGTTGCCGTTCGCCGTCATTCCCCTGGTGCGGTTCGTCTCCGACCGGCGCAAGATGGGGAAGTTTGCAGTCTCCAAGCCGGTTGCCGCAGTGGCGTGGATCGTTGCCGGCATCATCGTCACCCTGAACCTCAAGCTGCTGTTCGAGACGTTCTTCGGGTGAGGCCTGACGCACGCCGCTGTCGCCGCCCGGCAAGAGCGCGAAGCGCGCCTTCACGCTAGAAACGCGAGATCCGGGGCGGGGCACGACGCTTGCCGCGCGCCTGGGCCGACAATTTGGCCTGATCTTCTTCCGCGGCATCTGCTATTCCTCCAAAAAGAAACACAAGAACCAAGGGAGAGAAGCGTGGCAAGGTTGCCCCTGATTGATCCGGAGACGACGACGGGCGATATCCGCGCCTCCTTCGACCGGATGCCGGTGAAGCTGAACATCTTTCGCATGATGGCCCACGCCGAAGCCAACATGATCCCGGCGATGCGGCTCGGCAATTCCATCCTGCATCGCCAGAAGCTCAGCGCCGTCAACCGTGAATTGCTGATCCTGCAGGTCGCGCAGCTCGAAGGCGGCGCCTATGAGTGGCGCCAGCACGTGCCGATCGCGCTCGGCGTCGGCGTCACGCAGCGCCAGGTCGATGGCCTCGAGCGCGGCGACTACGGCGGCGAGGCCTTCAATGCGGCGGAGCGCGCGCTGCTGGCCTTTGGCCGCGAGGTCACCCGGAATGTTCGCGTAGCGGAGCCGGTGTTTGCCGATATGCGCGAGCATTTCAGCGAGCAGGAAACCGTCGAGGCGATCGTCGCCATCGGATTCTACATGATGATGGCCCGGCTCACCGAAGCGACCGAGACCGATCTCGATCCCGCCGCCGGCATGCGCGTCTACGACGGCGGCAAGCCGCGGAGCAACTGAAGTGTCCGACGCACCATCGCCGACCGGCGCGAAGCCGGAACCCTATGTCCGTCCGCTGAGTGCGGAATCCTCGGGCAGCGCTCCCGGCAAGGGGCGGCTGAAGGGACGCCGCGTGCTGGTGGTCGGCGGCGGCCAGCGGACGTTCGATGCCGCGACCGACCCGATCGGCAACGGCCGGGCGATGAGTCTGTTGTTCGCGCGCGAGGGCGCAGAGGTCGCCGTCGCCGACCTCGATCTCGCTTCGGCCGAGGACACCGTCGGCCGGATCAAGGCAGAGGGTGGCCGCGCCTTTGCGATTGCTGCCGATGTTACGCTCGAATCCGATGTGCGGCGCATGATCGACGAGGCGCAGCGGACCATGGGCGGCCTCGACGGCATGGTTTTGAACGTCGGGACCTTCGGCAAGACCGGGCTCGACGGCGTCAGCGCCGAGGAATGGAACAATATCTACGACGTCAATGTGCGCGGGCCGATGCTGGCATGCCGCGAAGCCCTGCCCAAATTCGAGAACGGCGGCTCGATCGTCTTCATCTCCTCGATCGCCGCATTGCGGGCCGGTTCGCAGATGCCGGTCTATGATTCCTCGAAGGCCGCCCTCGGCGGACTGATGCGCAACATCGCCCATGTCGGCGCGCGGCGCGGCATCCGCGTCAATCTGCTCTATCCGGGCCTGGTCGACACGCCGAATGGACGCACGGCCGGCGCCGGGCGGCCCTCGCGCGGCAAGGGACATGTGCCGTTCGGCCGCCAGGCGACCGCGTGGGAAGTGGCCTATGCGGTGCTCTTCTTCATGTCGGAGGAAAGCGTCTACGTCACCGCGCAGACGCTCGCCGTCGACAGCGGCCTGAGCGGAATGTAACGGAGGCTTTTCATGAGCGCGTTGTTCGGCAAGGTCTGCCAGAACGGCTATGTCGTTCGCGACATCGAAGCGGCGATGAAGTTCTGGACCGAGGTGATGCGCGTCGGGCCGTTCTTCTACATCCCCGACGTCAAGACCGAATGGTTCCGCTACAAGGGCGCCGATTCAGCGGTCGAGATGAGCATCGCGCTGGCCAATTCCGGCGACCTGCAGATCGAACTGATCCAGCAGCGCAACGACGCGCCGTCGATGTATCTCGATCATCTGAAGCAGCACGGCGAAGGCCTGCAACACATGTCCTATTGGACCAATGATTATCAGGCGCTCTACGACCGGGCGATCGCTGAAGGTTTCGTGGTCGGCCATGAGGGCCAGATCGGCGGCCCCAAGGGCCGGTTCGCCTATTTCGAGACTTCAGGACACGCCGGAACCGTGGTCGAGATCTCCGACATCAGCGGCGGCAAGGGGCGCTTCTTCGGCCACATCCGGAAAGCCGCCGAGAACTGGGACGGCAGCGACCCGGTGCGGGTGATCGGGAATTAGGTTGGGCCGAGGAAGACGCGAATAGCGATTGGCGAGTAGCGAATGAAGGTTTCTCTATTCGCTATTCGCCACTCCCTATTCGCTCGTCTCAATCCTGCGGTTCGGACAGCACTTCGCCCGAAGCGTCGATGCGCAGCCAGCCGGAGGGGGCGAGGCGCTGCTGCGGCAGGAAGCGGCCCTTGTAGTCCATCTTCTTCGAGCCTTCGATCCAGTAGCCGAGATAGACGTAGGGCAGGCCGAGCCTTCGGGCGCGGATGATGTGGTCGAGGATCATGTAGGTGCCGAGCGAGCGGCTTTCCTCTGACGGTTCGAAGAACGAATACACCATCGACAGCCCGTCGCTGAGCACGTCCGTCAGCGCCACCGCCACCAGTTCCTCGGCGCGGCCGGTAATGCCGGTGTCGACGCCGCGCTTGCGGTATTCGATGACGCGGGTCTCGACGTGGCTGTCCTCCACCATCATCGCGTAGTCGAGCACGGTCATGTCGGCCATGCCGCCATGGCGGTGCCGCGCGTCGAGATAGGCGCGAAACACCGAATATTGCTCCGAGGTCGGCACCGCGCTGCGCTGCTCGCCCACGATGTCGGCGTTGCGGGCCATGATCTTGCGGAAATTGCGAGAGATGCGGAATTCGTTGGCGATGACGCGGACGGAAACGCAGGCGCGGCACTGGTCGCAGGCCGGCCGGTAGGCGATCGACTGGCTGCGCCGGAAGCCGCCATGGGTCAGGAGGTCGTTGAGGTCGCCGGCCTTGTCGCCGACGAGGTGCGTGAACACCTTGCGTTCGTGCCGGCCCGGCAGATAGGGGCAGGGCGAGGGCGCGGTCAGGTAGAATTGCGGGGTGTCACGCGAGTGCTGGGTCACGTTTGGTCGTCAGGCCTCCGAACCATGGCGTTTTCGAGCGAAGTGGGTACCGGTTCGCGTGAAGAAAACGCCTCAAAAAACCACCAGAGCAGGTTCGGCCCCGATTCAGCAGGGCCGAACAGTTTCCAGCATCGCGCCACGGAGGCCGACGGTCAATCGGCTTGCCGGTTCAAAAAGTTCTTGCAGGCTGTGCCGTCTGGGTGCGGACCGAGCTGTTGATGACCACCGTTCCGAGCACGAAATCGTGCAGCAGCCGGCAGCGGCCGTTGAACAGGCCGACCAGCAGGATCAGCGGGGTCAGGAACGAGATCGACACCCAGAACAACACCGCATGCATGGCGCCGAGCACGAAATAACCGGATGCCCCGTACCAGGTGCGCAGCTCCAGATCCATCACGCGCATGCCCAGGGTAGCCGAATGCGGTCCGCCCAGCGACGCGCCGTAATAGACCACCGCCCAGACCACAGTGGCCGGCCAGGCCAGCCAGAACAACGCCCAGCCCAGCCCCAGCGTGATCAGGCCGAACACCGCGATGAAGAGGTAACCGAGGATCACCGGGACCGCGATCACGACGACGTCGATCAGGAACGCGAACACCCGCCGCGTCGGCACCCCGCGAAACAACTCCGGCTGCAGCACCGGATCGAACGCATGCGGCTGCACCCCGCCGTCGTTGCGCCAGGCGCCGCCGGCATTACCTGCGCCGCCAGTGTTACCCGAATCGCCATAAGACATGGTCAGTCCTCCAGACCGTGCATTCCCGGGACAGGACATGGGAACCGGCTGCGCGGGTGCAAGAGCTCGGCGCACATTAACAAGCGGCAATCTTCCAGAGGCGAATGGCGAATGCGAATGGAGGTTCCCCTATTCGCTACTCGCCATTCGCCACTCACTATTCGCAGTCTTACCCCTCCGCCTTCAGCTTCTCCGCCGCCTGCGGCGCGAAGTAGGTCAAAATCCCGTCGGCGCCGGCGCGCTTGAAGCCGAGCAGGCTTTCCATCATCGCCCGTTCGCCGTCGATCCAGCCATTGCCGCTGGCAGCCGCGATCATCGCGTATTCGCCGGACACCTGGTAGACGAAGGTCGGCATCGCGAAAGTGTCTTTGACGCGCCGCACGATATCGAGATAGGGCATTCCCGGCTTCACCATCACCATGTCGGCGCCTTCGGCGATGTCGAGTTCGACCTCGCGCAGCGCCTCGTCGGAATTGGCGCTGTCCATCTGGTAGGTGCGCTTGTCGCCGGTCAGCGTTTTGGCCGAGCCGATGGCGTCGCGGAACGGGCCGTAGAAGGCGGAGGCATATTTCGCCGCATAGGACATGATCTGCACGTCGAGGAAGCCGGCCTGGTCCAGGCCGTCGCGGATGGCGCCGACGCGGCCGTCCATCATGTCCGAGGGTGCGATGATGTCGCAGCCGGCTTCGGCCTGCACCAGCGCCTGCCGCACCAACACCGCTACGGTCTCGTCGTTGAGGATCTTGCCGTCCTCGATCAGCCCGTCATGGCCGTGGCTGGTGAAGGGATCGAGCGCGACGTCGCAGAGCACGCCGAGATCGGGAAACTCCTTCTTGATGGCGCGCACCGACCGGCAGACCAGATTGTCCGCATTGGTGGCCTCGGAGCCGAACTCGTCGCGCAAGGACGGTTCGGTATAGGGGAACAGCGCGATGCAGGGGATGTTCAGCTTCATGGCGCGCTCGGCGTCGCGCACCGCCTGATCGACGGTGAGGCGATCGACGCCGGGCATCGAGGCGACCGGGGTGCGCTTGTTGTGGCCGTCGACCACGAACAGCGGCCAGATCAGGTCATCCGCGGTCAGCACGTTTTCCCGCACCAAGCGGCGCGCCCATTCGCTCTTGCGATTGCGGCGCGGGCGGATCACGAGGTCGAGCGAGGGGGCGAGGGCGGTCTTTTGCCGCGGCGCGTCGCGCATTTCGATCGGACGGCCGAATTTGATCGCCATGGTATTGTCACTCCTGGGGCGGCAGACTGGATTGGAACAATTGCAATCTTAGCATCTTGCATAGCAGGCGTCATTGGCATCTTGACCTGCCGCAAATCGCCCGCCGCAGGCCTGCCGGATTGATTTTGCCGCGCCGAGGGGCCAAGAGTCTTCCAGTTTGGGACCAGTCGACTGATGAAAGCGCATTTTGCGATCATGAACGGCACTCCGCATGTCTGAAACCCCGGCGCGCGACCAGTCGCGCGACAATGCGATGTCGGTGGCGGCGATCTCGTCGGAGCGAATCGAATCCGACGAGAATGCGTGGACCCGGCGGCTGGTGTTTTTCCTGCGCATCATGGCCGTCGTTTCGGTGGCCAAGGGCCTCTACCACTGGGCCCAGGTCACGGGCTTCATCGGCGGCGAGGAAGAGGCGTTCGAAAACCAGCCGATGGCCTGGCAGGCCGCCACGGTTTATTTCGCCGTCATCGAACTCGTCGCCGCGGTCGGGCTGTGGCTGGCGACGCCATGGGGTGCCGTGGTGTGGCTCACCACCGTGGTGTCGATGGCAGTGATCGAACTGATGTTTCCGGGAATCTATGGCGGCAGCCTCACGGTGGTGGGGCTGGAAGCCCTGATGCTGGCCGCCTATCTCGCATTGGCGTGGATGGCGTCGCGCGAGCGGCCGCCATAGGGAAGTCCAGCGATAAGATAACGCCATTGTAGAGGACGCGCAGAAAAATCGCGTTCTCGGCAAAATCCACCTCCGGTCGCATCGAATTTTCCGGAACTTTTGCGGTAACTTTTCAGTCACCCTAACGCCGCGGTCACAGGTATTACGCAGGCGTTTCCAATTTGAACGATACTGTTCCCATATGCGACAGAGCGCGCCAACGAAGCGTGAACAGGGGCGTTCCACCGTTATCGAAAGGTTGCGAAAAGTCCTTATTTGGCGGGCTTAATCCGCGATTCACTGTCTTAAATTCATGATCTCTTTATTGTCTTATTTAAGCGGATCTTCAAACCGCCCCCTTAAGTTGTAGCTATCAGGCGGAACAAAAGTTTCGTCGAATAAGTCGCTAAAAACGACAACAGGGGAAGTGTCATGATCAAAGCCGTTGCAACGGCGGTGGAAACCGCTGACCGCGCTCCGGGACAAGCTCCGGTGCAGCCACTCTACCTCGAAGCATTGACTTTGGTGGAGCGGCTGCATCGCCGTCTGCTCGACGTCATCAAGGATGAATTCGATCGCCGCGGCCGCGCCGACATCAATTCGGTGCAGGCGCTCTTGCTCTACAACATCGGCGACAAGGAACTGACCGCGGGCGAGCTGCGCACGCGCGGTTACTACCTCGGCTCCAACGTTTCCTACAACCTGAAGAAGCTGGTCGAACTCGGCTTCCTCGATCATCAGCGCAGCCGCGTCGATCGCCGCTCGGTCCGCATCCGCCTCACCGCGCAGGGCCAGGAAATCCGCAAGATCGTCGATGCGCTCTATCAGAAGCACGTCAAGACCGTGGAACAGGTCGGCGGCATCTCCAACGAGGAGTTCGCGACCCTGAACAAGTCGCTGCACCGGCTCGAGCGGTTCTGGACTGACCAGATCCTGTATCGTCTCTGAGACTTGTTCGACTGCGAGATCAGGCCAAGCCGGCGTCTCAAAAGACCGGCGGCAACTAGACCAGAAACTTCCCCAAGCGCATCGGCCCGGGCCTTCCGGACCGGTGCGTTTTGTTTTTTCAGGGGTTTTTGCCCCTGCTAGGCGGCTTTCCCGAAAATGGAACTTTTGCACCGCGCCCGGCTTATCTCGTATCGGAGGACAAGCCATGCAGGTCGAGCGCGGATTGCAGGTGCTGAACGTCGAAGTGGTCGGCGACGCCTATTCCATCGCCGCGAACTATCTGCGCCGCACCGGCGCCATCGCCGACACGCTCGCCACCCATGAGCGGCTGCTCCAGATCATCGTACAGATGTTTGAGCGCGGTGAATTCAACCGCCTTCGCCTCGCCAACAGGGCCATCGCGAAGTTCGAAGCCACTGAGCCTGTCTGATGGATAGCGAAGAGGATCCCATGGAAGCCGTCATCGATCGCATCATGATGACCTACGATCTCCTGACGAACCGCACCGCCGCGGCCAGCGCCGAAGCGCGCGCCAAGGTGACGGACTATCTCACGACACTGATGGAAGCCGGCGAGAAGGATACGCATCGGCTGACGGTGTGCGGGCTGACCTATCTGCGCGAACTCGACGGATCGAGCGATCCGGTGAAGGCGGGGTTTACGGGGCTGTAAGGCGGAGCGCGCTGCCATAGTCTCCTTCGAGTCAAATCCCTCAGCCTACAGGAGATAGGAATATGATCCGGAGGGCTCGTCAGGGATGAGTGATAAAAGGGGGAATGTCGGCTTGTAAATGTCCCGACTTTGCTGTGAGGTTGTCGAACACGAGTCCTCAACCGGAAATTTCATGGCAATCCAGCGCCGACAACCTGCACTGTTCTCCGTAGATTCCGATGTCGATCTGTTAGACGTTGAGGATCGGAAAACCGACGAGCTTGTGCTTGGATTCGTGGGGCCAATTGGCTCGGGAATTTCTTACTGTGCGAAGATGTTCAGCGAAGTACTCAAGTCCCAATTTGGGTATGAGGGTAAGAGCCATAAGGTAAGCGGTATAATTAATCAGAATACGAAGGTATTGGGCGAACAGGTCGTGGCCCCGACTGATACTCGACGTACAGAAAAACTCCAACATTATGGAACGAGACTGCGGCAGACGTTCGGCAATACCTATTTAATCGAGAAGATTGTTGCGCAGATTAATCTCGATCGAGGCTCTTCAGAGAGCCTGCCGAAAGCACGCCGTCATTTTACGATTATCGATTCCATTAAGCACCCCGATGAAGTGAAGCGATTGCGAGAGGTTTATGGCGAGACTTTTTGGCTGATCGGAATATTCGCGCCGGATGAGGTGCGCAGAGGTCGCATAATCGCAGAGGGGCATAATGAGAATTATGTTGTTGAGATTTTTAAAAGAGACGAGGACGAAGGACTTAAATCTGGGCAACGTGTCAGAGACGCGATGTTCTTGGCCGATTTTTTTATTCGGAATGACGGCGACAACGACAAAAATTTGCGACGAACAGTCGATAGGTTCTTGGATGTGATGTTCGCAATTGGCGTCCAGACACCGACAAGGGACGAAAGTGCCATGTACGGTGCAACCTCTGCTGCCGCGGAGTCGGCATGTCTTTCTCGCCAAGTGGGCGCTGTGATAGCAAATACGGACGGCGATATCATTGGAATGGGAAACAATGATGTTCCCAAATTTGGAGGAGGCCTTTACTCTCAAGACGATGGCGACGGCGATCATCGTTGCTTCCAATGGCGTGGCAAGATTTGCCACAATGATTTCAGGAAGGAAGAGATATTATCTCGGATTGCGGTGGCTTTGGGAGAGGCGGGTATCTTCGATTCGAAAAGCGGAACTGTCGATCCAAAGAGGCAAGCCAAGGCGATCGATGTTTTGCATAGCTCGGATGTCAGGAACTTGATCGAATTTTCCCGGGCTGTTCACGCCGAGATGGAAGCGATAATCTCTGTCGCAAGAAATGGCAAAGCCGGGCTTATTGGCGGAACTCTTTATTCAACGACTTTCCCTTGTCATAGCTGCGCTCGGCACATCGTCGCTGCTGGAATTAAGAGGGTTATTTACATCGAGCCTTATACTAAGAGTTTAGCTCTGAATCTTCACGAAGATACGATTTCGATCCACGAATCGGATCATACGAAGAAGGTTGTATTCCTTCAGTATGAAGGTGTGGCGCCCCGAAACATGATTCGCCTTTTCAAAGATCGCGGTGACAGGAAAAAGGATGGCAAGCTATTGTTAACGAATCGGCTTGAGGCTAAGCCGGTGTCTCTCGCGCCCCTTGACGGTTTCGAAGCGCGCGAAAGGTTGGTTGTTGCTAGGCTTACCAAGATTGAGTCAGTGCAAGCTGCTGGAGGGACTAATGGGTGAGCGACGTGACGATCGTCAATTGCATCTTTCGCTTGAAACGCGACATGAAGCCCAGCCTAACAGGTCGGATGCCATCAAAAAGGATCGTCCGGTTGTTGATCTAAGTAGCGTTCGAACGTCGCGCCACGGAACCAATGTTTTGGAGCGTGTAATACGCGAAGGCTTTACTAGGAAAAAGTAACAGCCTTTTACAATTGCGCCGTTCGTGCCGCGAAGTGAATTTGGAAGTGAGATGTATTCCATCGTTGGGGCAGCGCACCGGCCCTCCAAATCGTCTAAATCAATGGCCCTGACCTGCGGCGAGCCCGATGACAGGGCGTCAAGCCGGGCGATGACAGCGGGATTTGCGGCGCGACTGCCCTTTATCAAAGACCTCTGATACACCTCTGCCTTCAAGCAAGAGCCAGAGGAAACCCCATGCTCACCCTGCAGCATCTCAACGACTCCCGCTCGCAGCGGATCCTGTGGCTGCTGGAGGAACTGGGCACGCCCTATGAGATGAAGCGCTATCAGCGCGACGCCGTCACGCGGCTGGCGCCGCCGGAACTGGCAAAAGTGCATCCGCTCGGCAAGTCGCCCGTCATCACCGATGGCGGCATCACCATCGCGGAGTCGGGCGCGATCGTCGATTACATCATCCGCAAATACGGCAAGGGGACGATGATGCCGGCGTCCGGCAGCGCCGAGTACGAAGCCTATAACGAGTGGCTGCATTATTCGGAAGGCTCGGCGATGCTGCCGTTGATGATGAACCTCTATGTCTCGCGGCTGAAGGAGGCCGGCGCGCCGTTGCATCCGCGCATCGACAGCGAAATGGCAAACCATCTCGGCTATGTCGATGGCGCGCTGAAAGGCAGGGAATTCTTTGTCGGGACGTCGCTGACCGGCGCCGATATCCAGATGAGCTTTGTCGCCGAGATGGCGAAAGTGTTCGACAAGCTCGGGCCCTATCCGAACCTCAGCGCCTGGCTGACGCGGATGCACGCGCGGCCGGCGTTCCAGCGCTCGGTCGAGAAGGGTGGGGCGTACCGGTTCGCGAAGTAATCCCGTCGTTCCGGCGAACGCCGGAACCCATACGCCGTGCCATCGGGAAGGGGCACGGTGGCAGACGGCTTTGTCTCCAGCGGGCTTTCGTGGTTGATGGGGTGGACGGCCCCCTACGGCATCAGTTGTGCCAGAATGAGGTTGTTGCAAATCTCAGACAAAGGAGCCGTCCGTGGAACAGATTATCCGAATTGGCATGGATACGTCGAAGCATATTTTCCAGCTGCATGGGGTTGATGCGACCGAACGGCCGGTGTTGCGCAGGCGGCTCGGCCGGGCGCAAATGGTGGCATTTTTTACCAAGCAGCCGCCGACCGTGATCGGGATCGAGGCCTGCGGTGCGGCGCATTATTGGGCGCGCGAGCTTGGCAAGCTCGGCCACGAGGTGAAGCTGATCGCGCCGCAACACGTGAAGCCTTACGTCAGGCGGAACAAGAACGACGGGCGAGATGCCGAGGGGCTGTGTGAAGCGATGGGCCGACCGACGATGCGGTTTGTGCCAGTGAAGACGGCCGAGCAGCAGGCAGCTTTGATGCTGGCAGGTCTCCGCGAGCAGATGGTCGCCCGTCGCACCCAGCTCAGCAATATGATCCGGGGCTATGCGGCAGAGTTCGGCCTTGCGGTGGCCAAGGGCCTCGACAAGATCGAACCGCTTTTAGCTGGCATCGCGCAAGATGACAGCGTGCCGGCGCTGGCGCGCGAGTCGTTTGCGGTCCAGGGCCGCGAGTACGCGCAGTTGCAGGGAGAGTTGAAGGCAATCGAAGCCAGGCTGAGGGCCTGGCACCGCGGCAATGCCGATAGCCGGCGCTTGGCGAAGATTCCAGGAGTCGGGCCGATCGGCGCCACGGCGCTGGTGATGAAGACGCCTGATCCGCGTGCCTTCTCCTCGGGCCGGCATTTTGCGGCCTGGCTCGGACTGACCCCGAAAGACCACTCCACTGCCGGCAAAACCCGGCTCGGCAAGATCACCCGTGCCGGCGATGAGAGGTTGCGCAGCGTGCTGGTGGCAGGAGCGACCGCCGTGATTCAGCAGGCGAAGTACGGCCGTGGCCATCCATCGCCCTGGCTGATCGCTTTGCTCAAGCGCAAGCCGCCAAAACTCGCGGCGGTGGCGCTCGCCAACAAGATTGCCCGCATCGCCTGGAAACTGATGGTTACGGGGGATAATTACGACGGCGCGCGGATGTCTGAGGCATCGGCGTCAGCCGCCTAAGAGATCAGCCGGTAAGTTCGTCTTATCGGCTGAGCCGGAGCTGCAAGAGGAGCAGATGGTAGGATCGATCGATCCGAGGTGCGAGACAATCCGTGGGACCCATTGGCCCAAGACAGGTCGTGTGGTTGTTTGGAACTCGCGTCGCGGAAGCCATCTTGGCCAGCGGTCCAAGCGACCGCACCAACAGGCCGGACATATGGATGCAAGCGATCCGATCAGACCTCAAAAAACTCTTGTGGCACGGGGGCCGTCCACATATGGGCCCCGGCTCAAGGCCGGGGCGACGCCAGGGAGGGGTTGGGGCCGGCATTTACGGGACGAGGCCCGGCTGGAATCCGCCCGATCCCCACCATATCTTGCATAAATATCAGCCATGTACCGCAAGTGCTTGGCCGCCGCGGCCCGATATGGTATCCCGCCAGCGCCGCTTTCGATCGCCACACGTGACCGGCCGCACCTCGCCTAACAGGTTGCGGCGGTGGAGATATTTCGCCGATGAGCCCTTCGTCTTCCAGCTCCAAGACCGCTTCCGCGCCCGACTCGTTCTTTACCGCCACCCTGGAGCAGGCCGATCCCGAAATCGCCGCCGCGATCAAGGGCGAACTCGGCCGCCAGCGCCATGAGATCGAGCTGATCGCGTCCGAGAACATCGTCAGCCGCGCGGTGCTGGAAGCCCAAGGCTCGGTGATGACCAACAAATACGCCGAAGGCTATCCGGGCAATCGCTATTACGGCGGCTGCGAATGGGTCGACGTCGCCGAGACGCTGGCGATCGAGCGCGCCAAGAAGCTGTTCGGCGCGCAGTTCGCCAATGTGCAGCCGAATTCCGGCAGCCAGATGAACCAGGCGGTGTTCCTGGCGCTGCTGCAGCCCGGCGATACCTTCATGGGCCTCGACCTTGCGGCCGGCGGCCATCTCACCCATGGCTCGCCCGTCAACATGTCCGGCAAGTGGTTCAAGGCCTCGCACTACACGGTGCGGCGCGAGGACCAGATCATCGACATGGACGCGGTCGCCAGGCAGGCCGAGCAGGTCAAGCCGAAGCTGATCATCGCCGGCGGCTCCGCCTATTCGCGCGCCTGGGACTTCAAGCGCTTCCGCGAGATCGCCGACAGTATCGGCGCCTATTTGATGGTCGACATGGCGCATTTCGCCGGCCTCGTCGCCGGTGGCGCGCATGCTTCGCCGGTGCCGCATGCGCATGTCACGACCACGACCACGCACAAATCGCTGCGCGGCCCGCGCGGCGGGTTGATCCTGTGGAACGACGAGGCGCTGACCAAGAAGTTCAATTCGGCGATCTTCCCGGGCATGCAGGGCGGCCCGCTGATGCATGTGATCGCGGCGAAAGCGGTAGCGTTCGCTGAAGCTTTGCGCCCGGACTTCAAGATCTACGCGAAGAACGTGGTCGAAAACGCCAAGGCGCTGGCTGAGGCGATGCGCGCCCAGGGGTTCGATATCGTCTCTGGCGGCACCGACAACCATCTGATGCTGGTCGACCTCCGGCCGAAGGGCCTCAAGGGCAATGTCTCGGAGAAGGCATTGGTGCGCGCCGCCATCACCTGCAACAAGAACGGCATTCCGTTCGACCCCGAGACCCCGTTCGTCACGTCGGGTCTTCGCCTCGGGACGCCGGCCGCGACCACGCGCGGCTTCGGCGTCGCCGAGTTCAAGCAGGTCGCCATCATGATTGCCGAGGTGCTCAACGCGCTGGCGCAGTCGCCGGACGGCAAGGCGCCGATGGTGGAAGCCGCGATCAAGGAACGGGTCAGGGCACTCACCGACCGCTTCCCGATCTATCAGTAAGGTCTCTTCCGGATGCGATGCCCCAGCTGCAACAGTCTCGATACGCAGGTGAAGGACTCGCGTCCGACCGAGGATTCCGCCGTGATCCGACGGCGGCGGGTCTGCGTCGCCTGCAATTTCCGCTTTACCACCTTCGAGCGGGTGCAGCTGCGCGAACTCACGGTCATCAAGCGCAACGGCCGCCGGGTGCCGTTCGACCGCGACAAGCTGGTGCGCTCGCTGCAGATATCCTTGCGCAAGCGCCCGGTCGATCCTGAAAGGGTCGAGAAAATGGTTTCGGCGATCGTGCGCGAACTCGAAAGCGGCGGCGAGGCGGAGATTTCGTCGGAGGCGATCGGCGAGATCGTGATGGAGCATCTGCGCCAGCTCGACGACGTCGCCTATGTCCGCTTCGCCTCGGTCTATCGCAATTTCCGCGAAGCCAAGGATTTTGAAACCGTGCTCGGCGAGCTCTCCGGCGACGATGAAGCGCGGCTCGCCCCGTTGCGCAAATGATCTTCCGTATTCTGGAAGACCAGTACGCCCAGAAAGCCCGGGAATCCAAGGCCGCCGATCAGCGCTTCATGGCGCTGGCGCTGTTGCTGGGCCGGCGCGGGCAGGGCCGGGTCTGGCCCAACCCGGCCGTCGGCGCGGTAGTGGTCAAGGACGGGATCATCGTCGGCCGCGGCTGGACCCAGGCAGGCGGCCGTCCCCATGCCGAGCCGGAGGCGCTCAAGCGCGCCGGCGAGGCCGCCCGCGGCGCTACGCTCTATGTGACGCTGGAGCCGTGCTCGCATTTCGGCAAGTCGCCGCCCTGCGCCGACGCGGTAATCGCAGCCGGCATCGCGCGGGTGGTGTCGGCGATCGAGGACCCCAATCCCGAAGTGGCTGGCCAAGGTCACGCCAAACTGCGCGCCGCCGGGATCACCGTCGATGTCGGGCCGGGGACGGCGGAAGCCGCATGCGATCATGCCGGGCACTTCCGGCGCGTCCGCGACAAGCGCCCGCATGTGATCCTGAAGCTCGCGGTATCGCCGGACGACAAGATTGCCGCTGCCGGCCACAAGCCCGTCGCCGTCACGGGCGAGGCCGCCAAAGCGCGGGTGCACCTGCTGCGCGCGCAATGCGACGCCATCCTGGTCGGGATCGGCACCGTGCGGGCGGACGATCCGCTTCTGACCTGCCGCCTGCCGGGCATGGAGGCGCGTTCCCCGGTGCGGGTAGTGCTGGACCGGAGCTTACGGATCTCCGGCACCAGCAAACTGGTTCATTCCGCGCGCGAAACGCCGTTGTGGGTGATGACGTCGAGCCTCGCCGAAGCGCCCGCCGCCATGAAGCTCGGTGCCGCCGGTGCGCAGGTGATGCGGGTGCCCACCACGACTGCGCCGCCTCCGGGCCTCGATCTCGCCGCCGTGCTGCATGCGCTGGCCGAAAAGGGCATCACGCGGCTGCTGGTGGAGGGTGGCGCGAAGGTGGCGTCATCCTTTGTCGCAGCCAACCTCGTCGACGAAGTCTGGCTGCTGCGCGGCGCCCATCCGGTCGGCGCCGACGGCGTCCCCGCGCTGGACGCATTGCCGCTCTCGGCCATCACGCAGTCGCCCGTGTTCAAACTCCGTGCTAGCGAAACGCTGCAGAACGACACTCTCACCATTTACGAGCGCGCTTAATGTTTACCGGCATAGTCACCGACATCGGCGAAATCGTCAGCCTGACGCCGACCGCGCAGGGGCAGTTGCATCGCCTGCGCATCGCCTGCCGCTACGACCAGTCAACTATCGCCGACGGCGCCTCGATCGCCTGCAACGGCGTTTGCCTGACGGTCGTCGGCTCCGGCGTGGAACAGGGCAAGACCTGGTTCGAAGTCGACACCGCCGCCGAAACGCTGCGCATGACCACCGCGAAGCACTGGGTGGCGGGAACCAGACTCAACCTGGAGCGCGCCCTGAAGATCGGCGACGAACTCGGCGGCCATATCGTCGCCGGCCATGCCGATGGCGTCGCCACCATCGTCAAACGCGACGACCTGACCGACATGGCGCGGTTCGAGCTCTCCACCGTGCGCGAACTGGCGCGCTTCATCGCCGTAAAGGGCTCGGTGACGCTGGATGGCGTATCGCTGACGGTGAATACCGTCGATGACGTGGTGTTTTCGGTGCTGATCATTCCGCACACGCTCGCTGTGACGACGCTGCAAGGCTGGCGCGCCGGCAGCGACGTCAATCTCGAGGTGGACCTGATGGCGCGCTACGCCGCGCGGCTGTCGGAAATGAAGTAGACGCGGCCCTTGGCTTTGCCGGTGACCGCGCCTAAAACGCCCACCAACCCCTCATGGTGAGGAGGCGCTTGCACCGTCTCGAACCATGAGGCCCGGAAATATCCCATCCTTCGAAACGCGGCCAAGCGGCCGCTCTTCAGGATGAGGGCACCGATCGAAACGGAAGGATTCAATGGCAGACGCGCGGCGCGCACCCCTGAAAGACCAGACCGACATCTCCGGCGCACGCGCGCTGATCGTCGAGGCGCGTTTCTATGACGACATCCAGGACGCGCTGCTGGAAGGCGCGGTCGCCGAGTTGAAAGCCGCCGGGGTCGGCCACGACGTCATTACGGTGCCCGGCGCGCTGGAAGTTCCGGCCGCGATCGCAATCGCGCTCGATGCCGCCGAGAACAACGGCAAGCCCTATGATGCGGCGATTGCGCTCGGCTGCGTGGTGCGCGGCGACACCATTCATTTCGAAATCGTCTCGATCGAATCCTCGCGGGCGCTGATGGATCTTGCGGTGGCGAGAAAGTTCCCGCTCGGCAACGGCATCATCACCGTCAACACCGACGCGCAGGCCTGGGCGCGGGCGCGCGCCAGCGAACTCAACAAGGGCGGCGACGCCGCGCGCGCGGCATTGGCGATGCTGCGGATCAAGCGCCGTCTGGCCAGGGCCTGATCATGGCGGACAGCAAGAACAAGAGCCCGGACAAGAAGGCCAACCGGCGCAGCGCGGCTCGGCTCGCCGCCGTGCAGGCGCTCTACCAGATGGATATCGGCGGCGCCGGGATCAACGACATCTTCGCCGAGTTCGAGAGCCACTGGCTCGGCAGCGAGGTCGAGGGCGACACCTATCTGCCGGCAGAAGCCGCATTTTTCAAAGACGTCGTCGCCGGCGTGGTGCGCGATCAGTCAAAACTCGATCCGCTGATCGACGAGGCGCTGTCGAAGGGCTGGCCGCTGAAGCGGATCGACGCCATTTTGCGCGCGGTGTTGCGCGCCGGCGCCTACGAACTCGAGCATCGCAAGGACGTGCCCGGCCGCGTCGTGGTGTCGGAATATGTCGATGTCGCGCATGCCTTCGTCGAGGCCGAGGAGACCGGCATGGTGAATGCGGTGCTCGACCAGATCGCCCGTCAGTTTCGCGCCGACGAGTTCGCGCGGGGGTAGCTGAATGGGCGCCAGCCGCACGTTCCGCTGTCATCATCCGCGAAAGCGGATGATCCAGTACGCCGCGGCGGTCGTAGTTGATCACTGGCGCCGCGGCGTACTGGATCGCCCGGTCAAGCCGGGCGACGACGGTCGTGGTTTGGAGCGCGCACTATGACCGATCCCAAACAGTCTCGATCCGGCGAGGACGCACTGATCGCGCGCTATTTTCAACCTCTCGCGACCGATCCCGGCGCCTTCAATCTTGTCGATGACGCCGCGATCCTGAAGCCATCGGCCGACGACCTCGTGCTGAAGACGGACGCCATCGTCGAGGGCGTGCATTTTTTCCCCGATGACCCACCGGACACAGTCGCGCGCAAGGCGCTGCGGGTGAACCTGTCCGATCTCGCCTCCAAGGGCGCAATTCCAGCCGGCTTCCTGCTGACGTTGGCCCTGCGCAGCGCGGACGATGCCTGGCTGGCGCCGTTTGCGCGCGGGCTTGGCGAGGATGCGGCCCGGTACGGCTGTCCGTTGCTGGGCGGCGATACGGTTTCCACACCCGGTCCCAAGATGATCTCGATCGCGGCGTTCGGGCGGGTGCCTGCAGGCAAAATGGTCCATCGCAGCGGCGCCAAACCCGGCGACCACATCGTGGTGACCGGCACGATCGGCGACGCCGCGCTCGGCCTCGATATCCTGAAAGACGGCGCGGTCGCCAAGGCGCTCGCCGGTGACGCCGGGGCGAGGGAGATGCTGGTCGGCCGCTACCGCGTGCCGCAGCCGCGCAACGCCCTGGCGCAGGCGGTTCGCGACCATGCCTCTGCGGCGATGGACGTGTCCGACGGCCTGGCGGGAGATCTCGCCAAGCTGTGCGGGGCGTCCGCAGTGTCCGCCACGATCGATGCGCCAAGCATTCCGCTGTCGGCACCCGCTGCAGCCTTGCTGGCACGTGGCACGATCGGCATCGGCACCATCGTTGCCGGCGGCGACGATTACGAGATTTTGTGCGCAATCCCGGAGAATCGCATTGAGGCATTCGTGGCGGCTGCGGGGCAGGCCGGGGTGGCCGTGGCCTCGATCGGCACGGTCATCGCCGGGCCGTCAGCCCCGAAATTCCTGGACGCGCAGGGCAGGGAGATCGCGCTAAAGCACCTGTCCTACAGCCATTTCTAGAATTCCGGGAAAAAGCGCCGGCCGGGACGCAAATACCTGCCGAAATCGACCGTTTATGCCCTTCGCAGCGTTGCGCAGCGGATGCGATTTTGGCATGGTCCCGCCGATTTAAGGCCGCCCTTTTGGGCAGGGCAGGCCTTCTTTTTATGCGTCCGCCGCTTCCGCGGTGAGGCGTGGGGTTGACCAAAATCTGAGGCAAATTCAATGACAGCATTATGGGCGATCGTGCTCTGCGGGGCGCTTTCCATTCTCTACGCCATCTGGGCGACGGCGTCGGTTCTGAAATCGGATGCCGGCAATCCGCGAATGCAGGAAATCGCGGCCGCGGTGCGCGAAGGCGCGCAGGCCTATCTGAAGCGCCAGTACATGACGATCGGCATGGTCGGCATCGTGATCTTCGCGCTCTTGGCCTACTTCCTCGGCATGCTGGTCGCGGTCGGCTTCCTGGTCGGCGCGGTGCTGTCGGGTGCGGCCGGCTTCATCGGCATGAACGTCTCGGTTCGCGCCAACGTGCGCACCGCGCAGGCCGCGACGATCTCGCTGGCCGGCGGACTTGAACTCGCCTTCAAGGCCGGCGCGATCACCGGCCTTCTGGTCGCCGGCCTGGCGCTGCTCGGTGTCACCATCTATTTCGCCTATCTCACGCAGATGCTGGGGCTCACCGCCAACAGCCGCACCGTGGTCGACGCGCTGGTCGCGCTCGGCTTCGGCGCTTCCCTGATCTCGATCTTCGCGCGTCTCGGCGGCGGCATCTTCACCAAGGGCGCCGACGTCGGCGGCGATCTCGTCGGCAAGGTCGAAGCCGGCATTCCCGAAGACGATCCGCGCAATCCTGCCACCATTGCCGACAACGTCGGCGACAACGTCGGCGATTGCGCCGGCATGGCTGCCGACCTGTTCGAGACCTATGCGGTGACCGCGGTCGCCACCATGGTGCTGGCCGCGATCTTCTTCGCGACCTCGCCGCTCCTGGTGAACATGATGACCCTGCCGCTCGCGATCGGCGGCGTCTGCATCATCACCTCGATCGCCGGCACCTTCTTCGTCAAGCTCGGCGCCAGCCAGTCCATCATGGGCGCGCTGTACAAGGGCCTGATCGCCACCGGCGTGCTCTCTCTGGTCGGTGTCGCCGCCGTAATCTACTGGTTGATCGGTTTCGGTCCGCTGGCGGGCGTGAAGTACACCGGCATGGCGCTGTTCCAGTGCGGCGTCGTCGGCCTCGCCGTCACCGGCCTGATCATCTGGATCACCGAATACTACACCGGCACAGACTATCGCCCGGTGAAGTCGATCGCGGCCTCGTCGGTGACCGGTCACGGCACCAACGTGATCCAGGGCCTCGCGATCTCGATGGAATCCACCGCGCTGCCTGCGATGGTCATCATCGCCGGCATCCTCGTCACCTATAGCCTTGCCGGCCTGTTCGGCATCGCGATTGCCACCACCACGATGCTGGCGCTGGCCGGCATGATCGTGGCGCTCGACGCCTTCGGTCCGGTCACGGACAACGCCGGCGGCATTGCCGAAATGGCCGGTCTGCCGAAGGAAGTCCGCAAGGCCACCGACGCGCTCGACGCCGTCGGCAACACCACCAAGGCAGTCACCAAGGGCTACGCGATCGGCTCGGCCGGTCTCGGCGCGCTGGTGCTGTTCGCGGCCTACAATGAAGACCTCAAATTCTTCATCGCCAACGCCGCCAAGTATCCGTACTTCCAGGGCGTGCTGCCCGACTTCTCGCTGAACAACCCCTACGTCGTGGTTGGCCTGTTGTTCGGCGGCCTGCTGCCGTATCTGTTCGGCGCGATGGGCATGACCGCGGTCGGCCGTGCGGCCGGCGCGATCGTCGAGGAAGTGCGGCGTCAGTTCCGCGAAAAGCCCGGCATCATGCAGGGCACCGACAAGCCGGACTACGGCAAGGCGGTGGACCTCCTGACCAAGGCCGCGATCAAGGAAATGATCATCCCGTCGCTGCTGCCGGTGCTGTCGCCGATCTTCGTCTACTTCGCGATCTACGCTATCGCCGGGGGCGGCGCGGCCGGCAAGTCGGCGGCGTTCTCTGCCGTCGGCGCGATGCTGCTCGGCGTCATCGTCACGGGCCTGTTCGTCGCGATCTCGATGACCTCGGGCGGCGGCGCCTGGGACAACGCCAAGAAGTACATCGAGGACGGCCACTACGGCGGCAAGGGCTCCGACGCCCACAAGGCCGCGGTGACCGGCGACACCGTCGGCGATCCCTACAAGGATACGGCTGGCCCGGCGGTGAACCCGATGATCAAGATCACCAATATCGTGGCGCTGTTGCTGCTGGCGATCCTGGCGCACTGAGCGTTCGACACGGCTGAAAAAGAAACCCCGCGGTGCGAGCCGCGGGGTTTTTGTTTAGCGCCAAATTTGGTCCCTCATGGTGAGGAGCCGCGCTTCTTGCGCGGCGTCTCGAACCATCCGAAGTCTGCGAATGAGGTTGTCCGGGGAGGTGTCTCTCACTTCACCTCCATCTGCAGTCCTTCTTTCTGGATGATGCTGGCGAACTTCGCGGTCTCCGCCTGGATGAAATCGGTATACTGCTGCGGGGTGCCGTAATCGGTGCGTGCGCCGATCTTGGCGATGTTGGTCTTGATGTCCTCGCGCTCCAGGAACACCTTGATCTCCCTGTTGAGGGCGTCGACGACGGGGGCCGGCGCGCTCTTCGGCAGGAAGATGCCGAACCAGGACGAGACGTCGAATTTGGCCAGTTCCGGCCCGGCTTCGCGCACGGTGGGAATGTTCGGCGCCAGCGCGCTCCGCTCCGGCGTGGTCACCGCCAGCGCGTTGAGCTTGCCTTCCTGAACCTGCGGCAGCGTCGGATAGAGATTGTCCGACAGGATCTGGATATCGCCGCCAAGGGCGGCCTGCAGCGCCGGGCCGGCGCCGCGGAACGGCACGTGCACCACCTTCAAGCCCGTGAGCTGCAGCAGCCAGGCCATGGTGAGGTGAGGGCTCTGCCCGACGCCCGACGAGCCGTAGGTGAGCTTGTCCGGATTGGCCTTGATGTAGGCGATCATGTCGGGGATCGACTTGATCGGAACCGACGGGTGCGCCGAGATGATGTTGGGAATCCGGATCAGGTTGGAGACCGGCTGCAACTGGTCCGGCTTGTAGGTCATATTCTTGAAGATGCTGTAGGCGATGGCATTGGGGCCGGGATTACCGACCAGAATGACGTGTCCGTCGCCCTTGCTGCGCACGACTTCCGAAGTGCCGATGGTGCCGCCGCCGCCGGATCGGTTCTCCACGATCGCGGACTGGCCCCACGCCGCCTGCAGGTGCGCCGCCAGCAATCGCCCCATCACGTCGGTGGTGCCCCCCGGTGCGGCCGGCACGATCAGGCGGACCGTCTCGGTTGGCCGCCAGTCGGCACCCAGGCTCGTGCGCGGCAGGATGGCCGCGGTGGACAGCGCTGCGGCTCCGGTCAAAACGTGGCGGCGAGAAATCAGTCTGGTCACATGTCACTCCCTGCTTGGATCGTTGTTTGCAGGGAACCGTGTAGGGAATGGGCGTGGGGCGGACAAGCGACGGCGCGGCGCAGCTGGGCCCGGAGCCATGCGTTCTGATTGGTCAGGGCCGCACGGCTCAGGCTTGTTGTTCGAGGCGCGCTAGTTGAAGCTGAGCAGCTTGAACAGCGGCGTCAGGTAGCTGAGTTCCTGGCCTGAAGTGGGCGTGGTGCGGCTGACGAAGTCGAAGATCTTGCCGTCCTGCAGCCCGTAATTGGCAAGCCGCCGCACCTGGCGATTCTTGTCGAAATAGACTGCAATCACGCGCTGGTCGACTACCTGCTGGTTCATGAACGCGACCTTGCGTTCGGAACGCTGCGAAATGTAGTAGAATACCTCGCCGTTCAGCGTTGCGACCGTGGAGGGTGTGCCCATCACGATCAGCACCTGGTCCTGGCTCGCGCCGATCGGAATCTGCTCGAGCGCGCCCGGCGGCAGGATATAGCCCTTCTGGAACTGCTCGCCGGTGCAGGCACCGAGCACGGCGCACACCAGGCCGACGGCTGCAATGGCGCGCAGGCGGCTCCAGCGCGCGGCGAGGCCGCGCGGTGAGGTCACGCGGGAGGCTGTCTGGCTCAATTCGGTCATTCCGGAACTGGTCCCGTCCCCTTGCATCGCGCGAGGCGTTGACGTACCGGGCAGCACGCCGGATTGCAACAAGCGCGGGCTCCCACTACGGAAACCATGGGGGCTCGCCTGCGGAACCCACAATGCTTTGGCCGTTCAATCACTTCAGGAAACCCCGGATGCCCTCGCGCGGCACCATTGAGGTCATCTATGGCATGATCGTGACGCAAGCGCGAGAACCCTTGTTTTATCGGGACTTGGCCGTCCCGGACACGGTTAATGGCCGTTTCGATCTCTTGCTGCTGCATTTGTGGATGGTATTGCGGCGGATGCGGCCGATGCAGGGTGGGGCGGACCTGTCGCAGGCGCTATTCGATCGCTTCTGCGACGATATGGATGCCAATTTGCGCGAAATGGGGGTCGGCGACCTCACCGTCCCGAAGCGGATGCAGGCCTTCGGGGAGGCCTTTTACGGCCGGTCGGCGGCCTACGACCTCGCTTTGACCGCCGGCCGGGAGCCGCTGACGCAGGCGCTGTGCAAGAATATCCTGAACGGCGAACACCTCGACGAGGCCCGGCAGCTTGCGGTCTATGCCGAGGCGGCCATTGCCGCGCTCGAACGGCTGGACGAGGCGGCCGTGCTGGGCGGATCGTGGAAATTCCCTTCGCCAACTCCCGCGGGCGCCGAGCCATGAACAGAATGACCGACATGACAGACAGAGCCGATCCCTGGCGCGTTCCCGTCGCCGTGGCGCAGATCCCGGAGACCGGATTGCATCGCGACATCGAAGCCGACAAGGCCATCCGCGAGGCCATCGCCGAGGTGGGCGGCTTGCGCGGAGTTCTCTTCGCAAGCGCTTCGCTCGATGTGGTCCCGAAAAGCGGCGGCCGTTTTCAGGTCACCGGGCGCGTTCGGGCGCGGGTCGGGCAGACCTGTGTGGTGACGCTCGATCCGATCGAGAACGACATCGACGAAGCGATCGATCTGATCTTCGCGCCGCCGGAGCAAATTCCGCAATTGTCTGATCTGGTCGATGACGCCGCCGAGAGCGACGAGGAAATCCCGGACCCGCCGGAGCCGATCGAGAACGGCGTGATCGATCTCGGCCGGCTCGCCACCGACGCGCTGTTCCTCGCGGTCGATCCCTATCCGCGCAAGCCGGACGCGGTGTTCGAGCCGCCGGTGGTGCCCGACAATCCCGAGGATCATCCGTTTGCCGCGCTGAAGGCGCTCAAGATCGACAAAAAACCGCCCGGAGCGAAGAAGCCCAGGAAGGGCTGAGGCGGGACCAGACCGGCGCTAAAGCGCGGCTGAATCGGCCCCGGACTCGCATTCCGGTGGAAATGGATACCGCATCGATGTAAGAGTATTCTATAAGAGGCTGAGTTATATGGAGTTATCGATGTTGACCGATTCTGCTCGAATTGGGCTTGGAACCCAAAAGGCAGCGGTCAAGAGGTTGTGTCAGGCAGGGGACACGGTATTGTCCCGGCCCGGCCGGGGCGCAGCGTAGCGCTTCGCCGATCGCCGCCATTCATGGCGATTTCCTGTCCGGGGCCGAGTGCTTCAGGACCGCAGCAGAAGATCAGGTTTCCGGGACGTTCATGCCGAAAAAGGTTCGAATCGCGCTTGACGCCATGGGTGGCGACGTCGGCGCATCGGTTGTCGTCCCCGGCGCCGCTATTGCGTTGACCCGACATCCCGACAGCGAATTTCTGCTGTTCGGCGACAGCAAGCTGATCGAGGCCGAACTCGCCAGGCATCCGGCGCTGAAGGCGGCTTCGCGCGTCATTCATACCGACGTCGCCGTCAGCATGCATGACAAACCAAGCCAGGCGCTGCGCCGTGGCCGCAAGACCTCGTCAATGTGGCTGGCGATCGACGCCGTCAAGAAAGGCGACGCCGACGTCGCGGTGTCCGCCGGCAACACCGGCGCGCTGATGGCGATGGGACGGTTCTGTCTGCGCATGCTGCCCGGAATCGAGCGTCCGGCCATTGCCGCGATCTGGCCGACCGCGCGCGGCGACTCGGTGATCCTCGATGTCGGCGCCACCATCGGCGGCGACGCCCAGCACCTGAAGACGCTGGCGCTGATGGGCGGCGCCATGGCCAGCGTGTTGTTCGACCTCGAGCGCCCCACGGTGGGCCTCCTTAACATTGGCGTTGAGGAAATGAAGGGGCGCGAGGAAATCCGGGAGGCCGCCGAGTTGCTGCGCAATCTGGATCTGCCGCAGCTGAACTTCATCGGTTTCGTCGAGGGCGGCGGCATCGGCAAGGGCGCCGCCGACGTCATCGTCACCGAGGGTTTCAGCGGCAATATCTCCATCAAGGTCGCCGAGGGCACGGCGCGGCAGATGACCGAATTCCTCCGCGCCGCGATGGCGCGAACCTGGCGCTCCAAGATCGGCTATTTGTTCGCCCGAAATGCCTTCAGGGCGCTGAAGGACAAGCTCGATCCCAACAAGTCAAATGGCGGAGTTTTCCTGGGCCTCAACGGCATCGTGGTCAAAAGCCACGGCGACGCGACCCCCGACGGCTTTGCTTACGCCATCGATGTTGGCTATGACATGGCCAGCTACGATCTCCTCAACAAGATCAATCAAATGCTACATCGTGACGGCAGCGCGCTTGCGCAGACCGCGCAGGAGGCTGTCTCGTGACTGCATTACGTTCGGTCGTGCTCGGCTGCGGTTCCTATTTGCCGCAGCGGATCCTGACCAATGCCGAACTGGCTGCGCGGATCGATACCTCGGACGAGTGGATCGTGCAGCGCACCGGCATCCGGCAGCGCCACATCGCCGCCGAAGGCGAGTTCACCTCGCACCTTGCGGTCCACGCCGCGCGTGCGGCGCTGGCCAATGCCGGGATTGACGCCCAGTCGATCGATCTGATCGTGCTGGCGACCTCGACGCCGGACAACACCTTTCCCGCCACCGCGGTCGCCGTACAGAACGAGCTCGGCATCCACCATGGCGCGGCGTTCGACCTGCAGGCGGTCTGCTCGGGGTTCATCTTCGCGCTGGCGACCGCCGACAATTTCCTGCGCTGTGGCGCCTACAGGCGCGCGCTGGTGATCGGCGCCGAGACGTTTTCGCGGATTCTCGACTGGAGCGACCGCGGCACCTGCGTGCTGTTCGGCGACGGCGCCGGCGCCGTGGTGCTGGAAGCGCAGCCGCAGCCGGGCACATCCCTGGACCGCGGCCTGTTGACCACGCATCTGCGTTCCGACGGCCGGCACAAGTCGAAACTCTACGTCGATGGCGGTCCGGGCTCGACCCGCACGGTGGGCCATCTCCGGATGGAAGGCCGCGAAGTGTTCAAGCATGCGGTCGGCATGATCACCGACGTCATCGTGGATGCGTTCAAGGCCACCGGCACCTCGGCCGCCGATATCGACTGGTTCGTGCCGCACCAGGCCAACAAGCGAATCATCGACGCTTCGGCGCACAAGCTGCATATTGCGCCCGAGAAAGTGGTGCTGACGGTCGATCTGCACGGCAACACCTCGGCGGCGTCGATCCCGCTGGCGCTGGCGGTCGCGGTCCGGGACGGACGCGTCAGGAAGGGCGATCTGGTGCTGCTGGAGGCCATGGGCGGCGGCTTCACCTGGGGCTCGGCGCTGCTGCGCTGGTAAGCGCCGCCTTAAGAAATCCGCGCATATTGTTGTTCTCTTTCATGCTTCTGCATGATGAGCACTGTTGACCGTTGTGTGTTAACCTTGTAATTTCAACGACATATTGTTCGCCGAGAGTGCGGGGCAGGCGATGACCGGAACCGGAAAAACAGTCACACGTGTGGATCTGTGCGAGGCCGTCTACCAGAAGGTGGGCTTGTCGCGCACGGAGTCGTCGGCCTTTGTCGAACTGGTCCTAAAAGAGATCACCGACTGCCTGGAGAAGGGCGAGACGGTAAAACTGTCATCGTTCGGCTCGTTCATGGTGCGCAAGAAAGGCCAGCGTATCGGCCGCAATCCGAAGACCGGCACCGAGGTGCCGATTTCTCCGCGTCGCGTGATGGTGTTCAAGCCGTCGGCCATTCTGAAGCAGCGGATCAACGGCCAGCACACCGGCAACGGCGACGGCAACAAGGCCGAGTAGTCCTTTTATCGGACCACCCAACAGGGAGCGGGCATTTGGACAAGGCGCCGGATGCGTTCCGAACCATCAGCGAGGTCGCCGACGACCTCGACATTCCCCAGCACGTGCTGAGGTTCTGGGAGACGCGGTTCACCCAGATCAAGCCGATGAAGCGCAGCGGCGGCCGGCGCTATTATCGCCCCGACGACGTCGACCTGCTGCGCGGCATCCGCCGGCTGCTGTACGGCGAGGGCTACACCATCCGCGGCGTGCAGCGGATCCTCAAGGAGCACGGTATCGGCTCGGTGCAGCGCCTGGCCGACGCCAATAACGCGGCCTCGTTCGGCGCGATCGAGGAGGCGGTCGGACGCAGCCTCTCGGAAGGGGACGAGCAAGCCACGCCCGGCGTCGACCTCGATGACGATGACTACGAGAACGCCGACGGCATCGATTTCCGCCTGCTCGACACCGACGAGGACGGCATCGCCGCGCTGGACGCCGGCCCCATCCCCGGCGTCGCCGGCCCGCGCCCGCTCGACGTCGCCCGCCTGCAGAACGTGCTGGCCGACCTGATCGCCTGCCGGGAACTGCTGGATTCCGCGCTGAAGGACGGCTAGCCGGCCCTTCTGGGCGCTCATGGTTCGAGATGCGCGGCGTTGCCGCGCTCCTCACCATGAGGGTCGAGGACCTCATCCTGAGGAGCCCCGCGAAGCGGGGCGTCTCGAAGGATGCGGCCCCGCACTTGCGGCGGATCGGTTCGCCGTAAGCGCAAGGCGCCAACGATCTCGTGCCCCGGACGCGGCGCAGCGCCTGCACAGGGCCATTACAAAAAATCGCGAAAACAACCCCATGCAAAGTAAGATGTCTGGACGCGCCCGGGCACGAGAAGAAGAATGGCCCGTCGTCGCGCCCCACCTGATCCCATCCCGCGCCAGCCGGCACGATCCAGGGGAACCGGGTTTCGTGGCGCCCGTCCGCGGGCCCCGATCGCGCCTTGCTAGCTCCTTGCGCGCGGGCCTGATCGAAGCTAATGGAACGGCATCGGAGCGTGGCGCAGCCCGGTTAGCGCACTAGTCTGGGAGACTAGGGGTCGGAGGTTCAAATCCTCTCGCTCCGACCAATACTTAGCCGGGAATCGCACATATTCAACATCAGCACAGGGTAGCGCTCTCGTTCGCCTGTCTCGCTTACTGATGGTTTTGAGTTGCGGGCTCGGGCCAGATTAGGCTTCGCCTTGTTTGGGTTGTTTTGTTCCCATTATGTTCTATGCTTAGCTGTCCGGAAATAGCTGTGATCTGTCGACGGGCCCGATACTTTCGGCCGCCATAGATTGCTATGAAAAAGCTGCAGGGAAGCGAAAGCGTTGAAGCATAACCACGAATTTCGGGATGCGGTTCATGTGTTCGTCACACTGGATAGTGATGAACGATGCGTTGTTGACGCTCGCCCGTTTCAAAGGCTGAGACAGATACATCAACGCGCCGCGTCATATTTGGTGTTCCCCGGCGCCACGCATCGAAGATTCGAACACTCCCTTGGTGTGATGCACTTGGCTGGCGTGGTGTTCGACGTCGTCATGCACCCCTCAAATGTTCATTATCTAATTCGACCGGAGATGCCTGGCGATCATCAGTTGGGCTACTGGCGAAGGGTCGTTCGACTTGCGGCCTTGTGCCACGACATCGGTCATCTACCTTTCTCGCATGCAGCAGAACATGACCTCTTGCCGAAAGGCTGGAATCACGAACGCCTCACCTTCGATCTAATCAATTCGCAGGAGATGCGGCAGATCTTTCAAAATTCGGTGCCGCCCATAAACCCCGACCATGTCGCAAAGATCGCGATCGGTCCGAAAAAGCTGTCCGAGTTTGCGCCGGACATCGCATTTTCGGTTTGGGAGACTCTGCTATCCGAAATCATTGTTGGGGATGCGTTCGGTGTCGATCGGATCGATTATCTGCTCCGAGATGCTTATCACGCAGGGGTGGTCTACGGACGCTTCGATCATCATCGGCTACTCCAAACGCTCCGGATTCTCCCTAGGAGCGACCAAGAATCGGACTCCTCCGAACCTTGGCTTGGAATCGAAGCCGGTGGCTTGGAGGCAGCCGAAGCGATGTCTCTCGCACGATACTTCATGTACAAGCAGGTTTACTTCCACCACGTCAGAAGAGCCTACGATATTCATCTCAAAGACTTCCTGAAGGATTGGCTTAAAGGCTACTTTCCGACAAACAGCGAAGACCATCTGCGATATACGGACAATGAAGTGATGGCAGCTTTGCTAGGAGCCGCGCGCGATTCTAGCTTGGCAGGGCACGTCCACGCTAAGCGATTCGTCGAAAGGCAACATTTTAAAAGGCTTTACGAACGTAGCCCAACAGATCAAAAGATTAACCGATCTGCTGTTGACCTAATCTTTGATTCGCTCGTTGCGGAGTTTGGTGCCGACAGCATCCGCAGAGACAGTTACCCTCCGCGCGCTGCTGCTTTGGATTTCCCGGTGCTGCGTGCCGACAACAGTATCGAGTCTTCTCTTAACCTCTCCGAAACGCTTCAGAAGATACCATCTGCCACATTTGATTTGATTCTGTGTGATCGCACGATTCTCGCGAACGCCACTAGTTTTCTGAAGTCGAATCGGGAAAAGATCATCACTCCAGTTGAGGAAGTCGCGTCATGAGCGCCCCCAATCAAACATCAATAGTCCTTTATGTGATGAACGCGCTGAAGACCAATGGGAGCTGGTGCGGAGAAACACACGTTCAAAAGACGCTCTTCTTGTGCCAACAATTGTTCGGCGTGCCTTCAAATTTCAAATTCATTCTTTACAAGCACGGCCCATATTCTTTTGAGCTTTCGGAGCACCTACAGGGTTTGATAGCTGACGAGTTCGTTTACGTCCGCTCAAGGCCGCCCTATGGCCCCTCGTTGGAACTGTCTGAGGATGCGATTGCTCTTACTCGTTCGGTCGTCAGAGACGGCAGTTTCGCACGCAAGCTTGACTTCATCGCGTCGAAGTTGGGACGTAAGGGCGTGGGCGAATTGGAAAGAATTGCAACTGCAGTTTATGTTAACGAAAAGCACGGGGTAGCTCTACCTCTCGAACAGCGCGCAGCAATATTGACCTCTTTAAAGCCGCATGTCCCGTCTGATGCCGCACGAAGCGCTTTTCTAGAAGCTGATCAGATTGAAAAGGAGTCGCAACGTCACGCGGCCTAATTCTCAATCCGCCTCGAACCCCACACTGTAATCCACCTTCAGCCCCGGATCCTGCTCTTCCTTCTGCAGCACGCAGTTGCCGACCACGAGCAGATCGAGTTCGTTGCCCATGAAGCAGCGGAAGGCGTCTTCGGGCGTGCAGACGATCGGCTCGCCGCGGACGTTGAAGGAGGTGTTGACCAGCACCGGGCAGCCGGTCCTGGCCTTGAAGGCGCTCAGCAACCGGTGGAACAGCGGATTGGTGTCGCGGTGCACGGTCTGGATCCGCGCGGAATAATCGACATGCGTCACGGCAGGGATTTCCGAACGCGAGACATTGAGCTTGTCGATGCCGAACAGCGCCTGTTCCTCCGGCGTCATCCGGCGATGTTTTTCCCGTCTGACGTCGGCGACGACAAGCATGTAGGGGCTGTCGGATCTAAGATCGAACCAGTCCGAGACGTCCTCGCGCAGCACCGCCGGCGCGAAAGGCCGAAAACTCTCGCGGTACTTCACCTTCAGATTGAGGGTCTTCTGCATCGCGGGCGAGCGCGCATCGCCGAGGATCGAACGCGCGCCGAGCGAGCGCGGCCCGAATTCCATCCGGCCCTGAAACCAGCCGACGGCCTGTTGCGCGGCCAGCGCCTGCGCGGTGGCCTCCAGCATCGCGGCTTCATCGAGCACCGCGAATTTGGCGCCCGCGGCCGTCAACCTCCGCTCGATCTCGGCCTGCGAGAAGTGCGGGCCGAGATAGGAGCCGGCCATGCCGTCGGCGCCGTTGGTCTGGCGCGGCTGGCCCTTGAAGATGTGATGGGCCGCGAGCGCCGACCCGACCGCGCCGCCGGCGTCGCCCGCCGCGGGCTGGATCCAGATATTTTCAAAATGGCCGTCGCGCAGCACCTTGCCGTTGGCGACGCAATTCAGCGCCACGCCGCCGGCAAGGCACAGGTTTTTCGAACCGGTCTGTTTGGCGAGGCTGCGCGTCAGCCGCAGCACCGCCTCGTCCAGCACCGCCTGGATCGAGGCCGCGACATCCATGTGGAACGGCGTCAGCAACTGGTCCGGGCTGCGCACCGGCTGACCGAACAGCCTCGCAAAGCGGTCGTTGGTCATGGTGAAGCCGGTGCAATAGTCGAAATACGACATGTCGAGCCGGAACGAGCCGTCCGGCTTGAGGTCGATCAGATGGTCGAGAATGAGTTGTGCGTATTTCGGCTCGCCATAGGGCGCGAGCCCCATCACCTTGTATTCGCCGGAGTTGACCTTGAAGCCGGTGTAATAGGTGGCGGCCGAATAGAGCAGGCCGAGCGAATGCGGAAAGTGGATCTCCTGGAAGATTTCGAGGCGGCTGCCGTTGCCCATCGCCGCCGAGGTGGTCGCCCATTCGCCGACGCCGTCCATGGTCAGCACCGCCGCGCTCTCGAACGGCGAGGGGAAGAAGGCCGACGCTGCATGGCTCAAGTGATGCTCGCAGAACAGCAGCCGGCCGGTGTCGAAATCCGGTGAAAACTGCTTCAGCTCGTCGCGCAACAAGCTCTTCTGGAACAGCTTTTCCTTCAGCCACAGCGGGATCGACATCTTGAACGAGCGAAACCCACGCGGCGCCAGCGCGATATAGGTCTCCAGCAGCCGCTCGAATTTGAGGAACGGCTTGTCGTAGAACACGACGTGGTCGAGGCCGTCGGCCGCGATGCCGGCTTCTTCCAGACAATAGGCGATGGCGTTGTGCGGAAACGACGGGTCGTGCTTGCGGCGGGTGAAACGTTCCTCCTGGGCCGCGGCGACGATGCGGCCGTCCTCGATCAGCGCCGCCGCGCTGTCGTGATAGAAAGCGGAAATGCCGAGAATGCGCATCGCGTCGGCTAGAACAGCGTGTAGATAAACGGCGCGATCGCGGAGCCCTTGGTCAGCACCACGAGGCCGCCGAACACCACCATCATGATCAGGATCGGCAGCAGCCAGAATTTCTTTCGCACGCGCATGAAGCGCCAGAGTTCAGCCAGGAATTCCATCATTTTCCCTTTGTCGTCATTGCGAGGAGCGAAGCGACGAAGCAATCCATTCTTTCTTTGCTAGGCGACATGGATTGCTTCGCTGCGCTCGCAATGACGGTCCCTTAGAATTGATCTTTCATCGTCTCGGGCGCCGGCCCTGGGGGCTGCCGCACGATCCAGTAGCTTGCCGCGTCCGGCTGCCGCTTGAGCCGCAAGATATCCTTGCCCAGCGCGCGCATCACGAGGCCGGTCGGCAGCACGGTGCCGTAGAACAACATCGCCATGATCACGGGGTTGACCACGCCGTGCAGCAGCAGGCCGAATTTCAGCCAGAGCCGGTTGAGCGGATTGAGGAAACCGGGGCGAAGCAGGGCCGCGGCCAGAAACAGCGCGGCGACGCCGCCCGTCCATGGCCATATCCGCCCAACATGCCAGGCGTTCAGCAGGGACACGGCCGCGAACGCCGCCGCCATCACCAGTCCGAACGAACGGTCGGAGCCGGCCACGATCTTTTCCTCCCGGGAAAAGACCTCGTGGGTCGCCTGCTTCGTTTTTGATCGGGGATCGCCGTCAACCATGCCTGAGTTTAGCCCATACAAGATATGCGGAATCGAGGATCGCCCGTTCTTCCGCTCTGGAAGCTTTTATGCTTTGCAGTCCGTTCCGGGAAGCCGGAAAAGGCGTCCCTCCCGATGTGAGTTGAGAGGTAATGTCCGATAAGCTGGCTTTCCGGTCGTTTTTGGACGGACTGTTCGCCTGGTTCACCCTGCGGCGGGCCCTCACTTACACCGGTATGTTCTTCTATTGCCTGGCGCTGTTTCTGGCGTTTGATTTCGCCTGGTCGAGCCTGACCCGGGGCGAGGAAAAGGCCCGGGCGGCCCGGATCGCCAATCCGATCTACGACCACGGCTTTGCGGCCGACTTCGACGGTCACGACGTCTGGGGCGAACTGCGCCACCGGCTGGTCACCAACAGCCTCGGCTTCAAGGATGCTTCGGTTCGAAACATACCGATGAAACCGGCATCGCGCCGCGTGCTGCTGATCGGCGATTCCTTCGTCGAGGCGATCGGCATGCGTTTCGAGGACTCCTTCGCCGGCCTGCTGCAACAGGCCGGGCAGCAGCGCAGCGAGCAGGTCGAGTTTCTCAACGCCGGCGTCGCGTCCTACTCGCCTGTTATCTACTACAAGAAGATCAAATACCTGCTGGATATCGGGCTGCAGTTCGACGAGGTGGTGGTGTTTTCCGACACCTCCGACGTGACGGACGAGGCGAATTCCTATTTCTGCATCGACGATGATCCCAAATACCGCGCGCATTGCAGTTCCGCGGAAGGCTCCGCGCAGCCGGTGGCGGCCTCGCCGGCAGCGCCGTTGCTGGAAGTCGCGGCGGCGCCGAAGAAGAGCGACTTCTTCATCGATCGTTTCGTGGTCACCAACCGGGTGCGCATTTCCATCAAGCGGTCGATCCAGTCCTGGCTCGGCAACCGCAGGCGGGCGATCGATAACGACCACACCCGCATCGGCTGGACCATTCCGGGGCTGGACGTGGCCAGGGATTACAAGCCGCTCGGCGTCGAGGGCGGTATCCAGCGTTCCCGGCAGAACATGCGGGCGTTGTCCGATCTGCTCGCCGCCAGAAACATTCCTTTGACCGTCGTCGTCTACCCCTGGGCGCAGCAACTGGCGCAGGGCGATCGCAACAGCCCGCAGATTTCGCTGTGGCGCGAGTTCTGCGAGGGCCGCTGCAAGGCCTTCATCAACCTGTTTCCGGTCTTCTTCGCCGCCACCGAGGCCGACAAGAACTGGTACGAGCACCTCTTCATCCTCGGCGACGATCATTTCTCGGTGGAAGGCAACCGGATGATGTTTCGGGAGCTGGCGAGACATCTGCTTTGATTGGCGTTACATAAATCGGGAAGTCAAAAGAAGGCCGTCGAGCCAGGCGGCGCGAAAGGGAGAGACATGAAGGATTTTGCCGGAAAGATCGCTGTCATCACCGGAGGCGGCACGGGCATGGGCCGCGAACTGGCGCGCCAGCTCGTCGCCGAGGGCTGCAACGTCGCGATGTGCGACGTCTCCGCCGACGCGATGGCGGAAACCAAGCGGCTGTGCGAGGTCGAGAAGCTGCCGCAGGGCCTGCGCGTCACCACCCATATCGCCGACGTTTCCATCGAAGATCAGCTCAAGCGCTTTCGCGACGAAATCGCCGAGCAGCAGGCGACCGACAAGATCCACCTTCTGTTCAACAACGCCGGCATCGGCGGCGGCGGCAGCATGTTCACCAACACGCGGGAGCAGTGGGAAAAAACCTTCAACATCTGCTGGGGCGGGGTCTATCTCGGCGTCCGCACCTTCCTGCCGATGCTGATGAAGGCCGACGAGGCTCACATCGTCAATACTTCCAGCGTCAACGGCTTCTGGGCCTCGGTCGGGTTGGGAGTCTCGCACACCGCCTACAGCGCTGCGAAATTCGCGGTGAAGGGCTTTACCGAAGCGCTGATGAACGATCTCAGGCTGAACGCGCCGCATATCAAATGCTCGGTCGTGATGCCCGGCCATATCGGCACCTCGATCGTCTCCAACTCCCGCAAGATCCAGAGCGGCACCGAATCCGAGCTACTGAGCCCGAACGAACTGCTGTCGGCGCGGCAGCGGCTCAAGGGCATGGGGATGGACACCGCCGTGATGTCGGACGACGACATCCAGAAGATCGCGCTTGACCGCGCCCGCAGCTTCCGTGACGAGGCGCCGACCACGGCGGCGCAGGCCGCGAAGATCATCCTCGACGGCGTCAAGGCCGAGCGCTGGCGCATCCTGGTCGGCGACGACGCCCACAAGCTCGACGAGCGGGTGCGGCAGACGCCGGAGCAGGCCTACACGCCGGAGTTTTACCAGAGCTTCGTCGCCGAAGTCGGCTGGCGGCTGGGGTGACCTCGTACCTCATCGGGAGCGGCGGCTGCGCATCTTGACGTCATTGCGAGGAGCGAAGCGACGAAGCAATCCATTATCACCGTTGTCCTGGCTGTGGATTGCTTCGCTCCGCTCGCAATGACGGTATCGGGAGCTGTGCACCCAACGCACCTCTCACCCGTGCACCACCGCCTTCGCGATCATGCAGTGAATGCCCTTGGAACCGTTCACCGTCTGGGTCACGCGCAAATCGGCGGCGAGGCTGCAGAGGGTGTAGGCGTCCTCGCGCGACAGATTGCGCTTTTCCCCGAGCAGTACGATCATGTCGCGTAGCGCCCGCACCACGCATTGGTCGAGGTCGGGATCCATCGCCATCGTCATGTAGTGATCCGGCGTCTCGGCGCGGGGGTAGTCGAGCCGCAGGTCCTTGCGCAGCGTCAGCTTGAAGCGGCCCTGCAGCGCGGTCTCGATCGCGGTGACGCAGACCTCGCCGTCGCCCTGTACGCCGTGGCCGTCGCCGCAGGAAAACAGCGCGCCCGGCACGAACACCGGCAAATAGAGCTTGGCGCCGGGCACCAGTTCCTTGTTGTCGAGATTGCCGCCCGTCGCGCGCGGAATCAGCGAGGTGATGCGGCCCCAGGCCGGCGGCGGCGCCACGCCCATCACCCCGAAAAACGGTTTTAGCGGCAGGTCGAGGCCCCAGGGCAGCCGCCCGACCATGCGCCTCTGGTCAAGCGGGATGTTGAGCAGCCGGGTCTCGTGGAAATCGTCGGGCAGGGTGCCGGCCAGCGGCCGGATCAGGTTATAGCCCCAGTCCTGCCGGAGCTGCACATCGAGAATATCGACCTCCAGCACGTCGCCGGGCTCGGCGCCCGCGATCGCGACCGGCCCGGTCAGGATATGACCGGGCACCATCCGCTCGTTGTTGGCATGCACCGCGTCGAGTTCGGGCGGAACGTGAAATTTGCTGCGGTCCGGCACCACGTCCGGGCCGCCGCTGATGGTGTCGATGGTCACTTCATCGCCGCTGGCGATGGTGAGCACGGGCTTCAGTTTTGCTTCGAAAAAGCCCCAGTGGCAGGTTTCGGGGCTGGAATGCAGATGATGATGCGTCATGACGGGGCTTTCTCGTCGACCTTACTCGTCATTGCCGGGCTTGACCCGGCAATCCATCTTCGTTTGAAGAATGCGTATTACGAAGTTAGATGGATACGCGGGTCAAGCCCGCGTATGACACTGAATATGAGGTTCGGCCTGACATCCATCGGATAGAGAATTCGCATTGTTTTTTCTGCTCTCCAAGACCCTCGGCATCATGCTGTTGCCGACCAATTTCCTGATCGGCATCGGTCTGGCAGGCGCAGCTCTACTGGCCACGCGATTTGCCTCTGCCGGACGCAGGCTCTTGATTGTTTCGGTCGCGTTGCTGGCGATCTGCGGATTTTCGCCGCTGGGGTACCTGCTGCTTTATCCGCTCGAGCAGCGATTTCCGGCCTGGGATGCCTCGCGCGGCGCGCCCGACGGCATCGTCGTGCTCGGCGGCTCGATCTACGCGGATGTTTCGACCGCGCATGGCGTTGTCGTGGTCGGTGGCGCCGCGGACCGCATCATCGCGTCGGCGGCGCTGGCCCATCGCTATCCCAACAGCCGTATCCTGTTTACCGGCGGCAGCGGGCATCTGATCTCGAACGATGCCAGGGAAGCCGATTACGCCGCTTCGCTGTTCGAAAGCCTCGGCATCTCCCGAGAACGCCTGATCATGGAGCGGCGCTCGCGCAATACCCAGGAGAACGCCGAATTCTCCCGGGCGATTGCCGCGCCGAAAGACGGCGAGCGGTGGCTGCTGGTCACATCCGCCTACCATATGCCGCGTTCCATCGGCCTGTTTCGAAAGGCCGGATTTGCCGTGGAGGCGTATCCGGTCGACTGGCGGGTCGGCGGCCGCGGGGATGTTCTGCGGTTCGCGGCCCTGTCGCTGGATGGACTGGACCGCGTCAACGTCGGCGTCCGCGAATGGCTGGGGCTCGCCGCTTACTGGCTCACCGGCAAGATCGATGTGTTGTTGCCGGGGCCGGGCTGACCTATAGCATTTTCGAACGAAGGCCTTGTCGCAACATCGAAACAATCGGGCTAGGATCGCCGCAACAGGCGCGCCTTGGCCCGCCGATTTGGGAGTTTACGCCATGCAACAGCAGACGCCGCCGGAACAGTTCGATTTGGCCGGCATGGTGGCCGATCTGAACAGCCTGCTTCGGCTCAAGACCACCGTGATCGGCATGAAGATGTTCGCAACCGTCGAAGAGATGGCGGCGATTCCGAAGATCCGGCGTCCGACGGCCGTGCACACTACCGACCAGATCGTCAGCATGGCCTCGCGGCTGGGCTGGACCGTCGGCATCACCGGCGAGGACCTCGTCGGCGCGCAATGCCGCGCCGTGATTGGCCTCGCGCCGCAGGACGAGCAGTGGCTGGAGGGAAAATCCTATGTCGGCGTCTGGCATGGCACGGCCGAGGACGCGCGCAAGCGCCAGGAGGCGCTGGATGTCGTCGCCTTCGGAAAATACCAGGCGCTGGCGGTGAGCCCGCTGTCGAGCGGCCGGCTCAATCCGCCGGACATCTGCCTGGTCTACGCCACGCCCGGCCAGATGATTATCCTCATCAACGGCCTGCAATACACCGGATACAGGAAGTTCGAATGGGGCGTGGTCGGCGAGACCGCCTGCGCCGATTCATGGGGCCGCGCGCTCAAGACCGGCGAGCCCAGCCTGTCGCTGCCGTGCTTTGCCGAGCGCCGCTATGGTGGCGTGCCGGATGAGGAGATGCTAATGGCGCTGCAGCCTTCGCATCTGGCCAAGGCGATCGCGGGTATGAAGCAGCTCGCCAAAAACGGCCTGCGCTATCCGATCGCGCCCTATGGCATCCAGAACGACGTGCGCGCCGGCATGGGTGTGTCGTATGCGGGGAAGAAGTAGACAGTCCGTCATTCCGGGGCGATGCGAAGCATCGAACTATGGTGCGCACTTGCGCACCGGAGAATCTCGAAATTCCGGGTTCGCGCTAACGCGCGCCCCGGAATGACAGGTGAATTCAAGGGAACTCAATTATGGCTTCGTCGAAATTCGACATCGTTGTCTATGGCGCCACCGGTTTCACCGGCCAGCTCGTCGCCGAATATCTCGCCGCGCATTACAAGGGCGACGGCAATCTGAAATGGGCGATGGCCGGACGCAGCAGGGAGAAGCTCGCGACGGTGCGCGATGCGATCGGCGCGCCGGCCGACATGCCGTTGATCGTCGCCGACGCCAGCGATCCCGCTTCGTTGAAAGCCATGGTCGGGCAGGCCAAGTCTGTTATCTCGACCGTCGGGCCGTATCAGCTCTATGGCTCGGATCTGCTTGCGGCCTGTGTGGCGTCGGGCACCGACTATTTCGATCTCTGCGGCGAGCCGCTCTGGATGCGCCAAATGATCGAAACGCACGAGGCGGCGGCCAAAGCGAGCGGTGCGCGAATCGTGTTTTCCTGCGGCTACGATTCGGTGCCGTTCGAGCTCGGCGTGTTCTATGTGCAGGAAGAAGCGAAGAAAATGTTCGGCGCGCCGGCCAACCGCGTGAAGGGCCGGGTCCGCGCCATGAAGGGCACGTTGTCCGGTGGCACTGCGGCGAGCATGAAGGCGACCTTCGTGGCGACGGCGCGCGATCTCAGCCTGGTCGCGCTCTTGAGGAATCCTTTCGCGCTGACACCGGGCTTTGAAGGCCCGAAGCAGCCGCCGGGAAACAAGCCGATCTTCGACGCGGAACTCAATTCCTGGACCGCGCCGTTTGTGATGGCGACCATCAACACCCGCAATGTGCACCGCTCCAACGTCTTGATGGGTTTTCCCTATGGCAGGGATTTTGTTTACGACGAGATGGTGCTGACGGGGCCAGGCGAGAAGGGCGAAGAGACCGCCAAGCGCGTTGCTGCCGCCATCAACGCCGAGAAGATGGGGCCCTCCAGCGGGCCGAAGCCGGGCGAGGGACCCTCGAAGGAGGAGCGCGAGTCCGGTTTCTATGATCTGCTGTTCGTCGCGTTCGGGCCCGACGGGCGTCAGGCCCGCGCTGCGGTCAAGGGCGACCGCGATCCCGGCTACGGATCGACTTCCAAGATGATCTCGGAATGCGCGATCTGCCTGCTGCGCGATACGCCGGACGTTCCCGCAGGGATCTGGACCCCCGGTGCCGCCATGGGCCACAAGCTGATCAAGCGCCTGGTCGATCACGCCGGGCTGACGTTCGCGGTGGAGAAGTAAGCCTACGCGGCCACGCGCGGATCAGGCGCCGCGAGCGCCTGATCTCCGTCCGCCCTGTAGCGGTGCGCGGCGGCGAACAAGCCCCACATCGCCCCCAGCATCATCCAGAAATGCCGCCAGTGGTCGGTGTCGATGACGAAGCTCTCGCCGACCGTGCCCAGAAAGGCCGCGAATACCGCGAGATAGGCGCGCTGCCAGGGCACCCGGACGAAGACGTGCCGGAACCCCATGATCACGGTGACGAACACCAGCGTCGGATAGCAGATGCCCGCGATCCAGCCGCCGGACATGAAGGCGTTCAGATAGGAATTGTGAGTGTCCTCGGGAAAGTAGCGGTTGAACTGCAGCGGACCGATGCCGAACGGCAGGTCGAGCGCCATCTCGGCGCCGAGGATATGCCGGCCGAACCGGCCGAAGCGGCCCGAGTCATAGCTTTGGCCCAGGCTCGCGCGCTGCTTGAACATTTCGCCGATGGATTCGAACGACAGCAACACGCCGACCAGCGCCACCACGATAACGATGGCGACCAGGGTCATGACGATGATGCGCGAGCGCTGCGCATACGACTGGCTGGTCAGCACCATCAGCACCAGCATGAAGGCAGCGGTGATGACGAGCCCGCCCCACGCCGCGCGCGAAAACGCCAGCAGGATCGCAAGCGTCATGATGCCGAGCGCGATGGTGCTGCGGAGGGATTTTCCCAGACGATCCGACATCACGCTCTGCAGCGCGAACAGCGCCGGCAGGACCAGGAACGCGCCGAGCACGTTCGGGTCCTTGAAGGTACCGCGCGCGCGGCCATAGAGCGTCAGCAGGTCGTAGCCACCGGGGACGAGGTTGAAATAGCCGGCGACGCCCGCGATCGCCGCGATCATTCCGCCCACGATCAGGCCGCGGCGCAGCATGTCGAGCCGGGCTTCGGTGTCTTCCGACACCACCATCGCGAAGAAGATCACGGTGACCGCCATGTACCAGGAGGTCGCGATCCAGTTGGGGACCCCCGGCCGGTCTATCACGGCGATGGCGCCGATCGAGTAGCCGACATTGAGCAGGAACAGCAGCAGCAACAGCGGTATGAAGACCAGCCGCAGCCGCAACCCGGTGGCAAAGAACAGGACGGCCGCCGTCAGCGTCGCCAGCTCATAGGGGCTGGGCTCGATGAACACGATCGCGCCCGAGGCGCCAACCAGCCATACCAGCGCGCGCTGCAGCGCCAGCACGCCGGGCGCTGCCGTCATCGACGGGAGGGAGTTCCCGGCTGTCGCCGCAAGGGCCATCGAATACGCACTCACTCACACAACACTACAACTGCTCCTGCCGTCATTGCGAGGAGCGTCAGCGACGAAGCAATCCAGCTTGCTTCACTATGGATTGCTTCGCTGCGCTCGCAATGACGTTTTAACGTCTTCGATCTCAGTAGGCGTTCTCGCTCTTGGTCATCAACGCCAGCGGCGTCTTGAGCAGGATGTAGAGGTCGAACAACACCGACCAGTTCTCGATGTAGTAAAGATCGAATTCGACGCGCTTCTGGATCTTCTCTTCGTTGTCGATCTCGCCGCGCCAGCCGTTGATCTGGGCCCAGCCGGTAATGCCCGGCTTGACGCGGTGGCGCGCGAAATAGCCGTCCACCGCCTCGTCGAACAGCCGGCTCTGCAGCTTGCCCTGCACCGCGTGCGGCCGCGGGCCGACCAGCGAGAGGTTGCTCTTGAACACCACGTTGAAGAGCTGCGGCAGTTCGTCGAGGCTGGTCTTGCGGATGAAGCGCCCGACCCGGGTGACGCGGGGATCATCCTTGGTGACGACCTTCGAAGCGGTCGGATCGGCCTGATGGTGGTACAGCGAGCGGAACTTGAAGACGTCGATGCGCTCGTTGTTGAAGCCGAACCGCTTCTGGCGGAACAGCACCGGCCCCGGGCTGTCGAGCTTGATCGCGAGTGCGACCAGCGCCATCACCGGCAGGGCGAACAGCAGGATGATGGCCCCGACCACATGGTCGAACAGGCTCTTCATCACCATGTCCCAGTCGGTGATCGGCGCCTCGAACACGTCCAGCGTCGGCACCTTGCCGAGATAGGAATAGGAGCGCGGGCGGAAGCGCAGCTTGTTGGTGTGGGCGGACAGCCGGATGTCGACCGGCAGCACCCACAGCTTCTTCAGCATTTCGAGAATCCGCGTCTCGGCCGAAATCGGCAGCGCGAACAGCACGAGGTCGACGCGGGTGCGGCGGGCGAATTCGACGATGTCGTCGACCTTGCCGAGCTTCGGGCTGCCGGCGCAGGTCTCTAGCGCGCGATTGTCGTTGCGGTCGTCGAACACGCCGAGCACGTCGATGTCCGAATCGTCCTGGGATTTGAGCGCTTCGACCAGCTTCTCGCCGTTCTGGTCGGAGCCGACGATGATGGTGCGGCGGTCGAGCCGGCCGTCGCGCGCCCAGCCGCGGACCATCGCCCGCAAGAACAGGCGCTCGACGATCAATGCGGCCAGCCCGATGAAGAAGAATGCCGAGAGCCAGAGCCGCGACACCTCGCCGCCGAGCTTGGCGAAGAACGAAGCGCCGATGAACAGCAGGAACACGAAGGCCCAGGCCGAGACCATCCGCGTCATCTGCCGGAGCTGGCCGCGAAACACCTGGACTTCATAGATGTCGGCGGCCTGGAAGCACACCACCGCGAGCGCGGTCATGCCGAAGATCGCCGCGATATATTCCCAGTGGAAGCCGGAGAGGCGCACCACATATCCGAAATAAAGTGCGATGCCGACGAAGCTGAGCAGCAGGAAGTCGGCGAGGCGCACCGCGCCCGCGATCACGATCGGCGAATAGGCGCGGCCTACCTTCTGGTTGGCAACGGCAAGGGCGGCCTGCGACAGCCGGCGGCGCCTTTCGACCGGAGGGCGATCCGCCGTGGCAGTTACTGCGGCCGCAGCCGCGGCATCTAGCATCGAGCGAGCGTTGATCGGTTCCACTGTGTCCACATCCGTTCTTGCACAGGCATCTAGGCATGCGCGCGCCGAGGCGGAATTCCCCGCCGCACGGCTTAGAGGACAAATCGGAAGAAACGGTTAGCGCTGGTAAGGAATGGTTAACGATTGGCAAACGCGTCGCGGTAACCGGCCAGGACGCCTTCGACCATCGCCTTCTGCGAGAAGTGCAGGAAGATTCGTTCGCGCAGCGATCTGGCGCGCGCCAGCGCGGCCTCGGGGTCCTCCAGCGCGATCTCGATGGCGTCCGCCATGGCGCCGACGATGTTGGGGGCGAACAGCGCATCGGTGTGCTCGCCGAAGATTTCGGGGATGCCGCCGACATTGGCGGCAACCATCGGAATTCCGGCTGCCGCAGCCTCGATCACCACATAGGGCATCGAATCCCCGCGCGAGGGAACCACCAGCAGTCTGCCCTTGGAGAAGCCGTAGCGCGCCTTGACGTGGCCGATGAAACGCACCGCGTCGCCGAGGCCGAGCCGCTGGATCTGGGCCTTCAGGTTTTCCAGTTCCTCGCCGTCGCCGGCCAGCGTCAGCGTCACCGGCTTGCCGTCGGCGCGCAGCCGCGCCACGGCGTCGATCAGGAGGTCCGCGCCCTTGATGTGCCGGAACTCGCCGACATAGGCGACGTCGGTGGCGTCGGCTGCTGTGACGACCGGGTCGAACTCGTCGGCGGTGACGCCGTTGAACACGCAACGCACGAGGCCGGAGGGCACGCCGATGGTGCGCTGATAGGTGTCGCGGGCAAACGCGCTCTCGAACAGGAACAGGTCGGTCGAGTTCATCAGGGCGCGTTCGAGGCGGCTGTAGAGCGCGCCTTTCAGCGTGTTGAGGGGGTAGTGCAGCGAGCCGCCATGCGGCGTGTAGACGCGGATGGTCTCTTTCGAACGGGATCTCAGGCGTATGAAGGCGCCGGCCTTGGCGCCGTGGCCGTGCAGCACGTCGGGCTTCAGCCGCTTGATCAGGCGCATGATATGCGCCCAGACCAGAACGTCGGTGGGAAACGGCTCGCGGTGAATCGCCAGACGATGGACGCCGAGCTTGAGGCGCGGCGCGATTTCCTTGAGGGCTGTTTCGGCGCGTTCGCCGCCGGTGAGGCTGTCGGCGATGATGCCGACATGGTGGCCGCGGTCGGCCTGGCCGTTGGCGAGATCCATGATGTGCCGGAAAATGCCGCCGACCGGCGCGCGCACGGCGTGCAGGATACGAAGCGGCTGACCTTCGATCATGGGCATCGTCAGAACCAGCGCTCGCCGACGAGAACGGTATCGCCGGGGCTGACCGCCGTGCCGAGCGGCACCACGGACCGCATCGATCCCGAAGCGTCGGTGTGGGTGAGGGTGACGCGGTCGCGGCGGGCGCGCGGCGAGAAGCCGCCGGCGATCGCTACCGCGCTTTCGACGCTCATATTGGGCACGTAGGGATATTGGCCGGGGGCCGCGACTTCGCCGAGGATGAAGAATGGCCGGTAGGCTTCGACCTCCACCGCCACCGAGGGCTCGCGGATATAACCGTTGCGTAGCCTGGCGGCGATCGCGGCGGCGAGGCCCGCCGGAGTCCGCCCGCGCGCCGGCACCGAGCCGATCAGCGGCATGGTGATCGAGCCGCCGGCATCGATCGCATAGGTATTGGTGAGACCTTCCTGGCCGTAGACCACGACCCGCAATTTGTCGCCGGCGTCGAGATGATAGGCCGCGTCATAAACCACGGGCATGGGTGCCGCCGCATAGGCCACCGGGATCGGGGCGGGGGCCGCGGCATAGGACTGCCCATAGGCGATGGTGTCGAGATCGGCTTGCGGCTGGACCATGGCGACAGGCGCGGCTCTGCGCATGCAGCCCGACAGAGCGAGCGCGGTCAGCAGACAGACAAGGGCGGCGCGCACGCCTCGCATCGGACAACCCACAGGAATTTGTTGATTCCGATTAAGGGCTTTCATGGTTAACAAAGCATGACCGTGGCGGCCCCGGCGGGCATGTTCCCATCATCAAATCGGGTGAATTAACCCAGCGGCAACCTTAATGGAGTGTAATCGCGCCGGTTGAGTGGATGAGTGGCGTCTGCGGGAGTTTGCGATGCGTTTAGCGTTCTGGCGTGCAGGCAAGGACACGGGGGGGAGGGCGAGGGCGCTGGTCCAGAAGGCCGTCTCGAAGCCTGCGCCCGCAGCTTACGGTCCGGCCGCCGCGCCCGTCTTTGCGGCGCCGATCTCCGGCGATCTCGACCTGCGTGCGCTGGGCCAGGCTCTGTCACGCAAGAAGGGCTGGATCATCGTTCCGACGGTGCTGGCCGCCGTGCTCTCGGTGACCGCCGTCAACGTGGTGACGCCCCGTTACAAGTCCGAAGCCCGCATCCTGGTCGACGGACGCGAGAACGTGTTCCTGCGGCCGAGCGGCGAGCGCAACGAGGAGCCCACCTCGCTCGACGCCGAGGCGGTAACCAGCCAGGTGCAGCTGGTGCTGTCGCGCGATCTCGCGCGTGAGATCATCAGGAAGAACAATCTCGCCGAGCGCCCGGAATTCGATCCGGTGCTGCGGGGCGTGTCGCCCCTCAGATCGCTGCTGCCCTTGTTCGGAATCGGGCGGGATCCGTTCTTGCTGACGCCGGAAGAGCGCGTGCTGGACGCCTATTACGACCGGCTCACGGCGTACGCGGTCGACAAGTCGCGCGTCATCGTCATCGAATTCCAGTCGCGCGATCCGGATCTCGCCGCGCGCGTCGCCAATTCGATCGCTGAGGGCTATCTGGTGCTGCAGCAGAATGCGCGGCAGGAGCAGGCCAAGTCCGCCAGCCTGTGGCTGTCGGGCGAGATCGACAGCCTGCGCAAAAAGGTCGCCGAAGCGGAATCCCGGGTCGAGGATTTCCGCTCGAAATCGAGCCTGTTCGTCGGCACCAACAACACCACGCTCTCCAACCAGCAGATGGGTGAGCTGAACACCCAGTTGATCAATGCGCGCGCGCTGAAGTCGGACGCGGAGTCGAAGGCGCGGCTGATCCGCGAAATGCTCCAGAGCGGCAAGCCGATCGAGGCTTCGGAAGTGCTCAATTCCGAATTGACCCGGCGGCTGGCCGAACAGCGCGTCACGCTGCGCGCGCAACTGGCCGAGCAGTCGTCGACGCTGCTCAATAACCATCCGCGCATCAAGGAATTGAAGGCTCAACTGGCCGATATCGATCACCAGCTTCGCGAGGAAGCCAGCAAGCTGTCGCGTTCGTTCGACAACGACGCCCGCATCGCCGGCGGCAGGGTCGATGGCCTGAGCGCCAGCCTCGAGCAATTGAAGAAGCAGGCCAGCTCGACCAACACCCAGGACGTCCAACTACGCGCGCTCGAGCGCGAAGCCAAGTCGCAGCGCGATCTTCTCGAATCCTATCTGGCGAAATACCGCGAGGCCAACACCCGCGAGAATATCGACACCGCGCCGGCGGACAGCCGAATCATCTCGCGCGCCAGCGTTTCCAACACCCCGGCCTATCCGAAGAAGCTGCCGATCGTGCTGATCGCGACGCTGGCGACGCTCATGCTCAGCAGTGGCTCGATCGCAACCGGCGAACTGCTGCGCGTGACGGCGCCCCGCGCGGTGGCGGCCTTCGCGTCCTCGGCCGCTGCGATCCGCGCCGCGGCGCCGGCCGCAGCCGTTGCCCCGATCGCTGCCGCCGAGCCTGTGTTCGAACCCGGGCCCGCCTACGAGCCGGAACCGGAGCCGGCGCCGGCATTCCGCGCGCGTGATCCCGAGCTCACGCCAGGATTGTCCGAAACGAGGCTTACCGAAACGAGACTTTCCGAAATGGAGCAACTGGCTGCGGATCTCTGCCGCGCAGGCGATGCGGCGCGCAAGGTGACCGTGCTCGGCGCCGCCTCGAACGAAAGCATCACCTGGACCGCGCTGGCGCTGGCGCGCCTGATCGCGCGCGACGCGCGGGTCGTGGTGGTCGATCTGTCGGCATCGTCGCCGGTGCTCTCGTCGGCCTCCGTCGATCCGGCCGCGCCGGGGCTGGCGGAACTGATGCTGGGCGAGGCGTCGTTCGCGCAGGTCATCACCAGGGACCGGAAGTCGCGGGCGCATCTCGTGACCTCGGGGCGTCCGGGCTCGGACCGCGCCCTGCTGCAATCGCCGCGGCTGACGCTGGCGATCGACGCCTTGCTGCGGGTCTACGACCATGTGTTGCTGGATGCCGGCACCGCTTCCGACCTGCCGGCGGAACTGCTGACGGCGCAGGCGCGCGCCGTGGTGGTGCCGGATGCATCGATGGCTACCGAGGCCCGCACCCTGATGTGCGATCAGCTCAAGGCCGTCGGCTTTTCCGAGGTGGCGATGCTGGGCGCGCCGGTGCCGTCCACGGACGCTGCCGAACCCGGCCCGCGGGTAGTCGCGGCCTGAGCACGGAGCAGCTGACGTTTCTGGTTTCGCCCTTTTGCTTTTCGATTTACGACTTAAGCAAATCAAATGAGTGCACCGTAATTCCCGTAATTCCTGATTTGCCGCCTTCCCAATTCCCGCCGTCACCACCTTTCCCCGATAGCTCTAGCATTGAAGGAATGAAGTAGTGGCAAATGCCAGTGTAGCTGCTCCCAATTCGGCCCCGAAGGCTACTCTGTTCTTGCTGGCCGGATTGGTCGCGCTTAGCGAGTTTGCGGTCACAGCTTATATCCCGGCGATAACAATCATCGCAGATGGCCTAGGTGTCCGGACGGAGATAGTTCAGACGACTGTTTCGGTGGGACTGGTAACGGGCGCCATAGCAGGATTGGTCATTGGCGCTGTCGCCGACTCGATGGGACGACGCCAATTGCTTTTCCCGGCTCTGGGGCTCTATATTGTGGGTAGCGTCTGCGCTGCCTCAGCGCCCTCGATCTCCTGGTTATTTATTGGTCGTTTTTTTCAGGCCGTTGGCGCCTGCGCGGGAATAATATTGAGTCGCGCAATCGCCCGTGATCTCCATTCCGGCCCTCAGCTAACGCGATTGTTGAGTGGAGTAACACTGGTTTTTTCGTTAGCCCCGGCAGTTGCCCCCCTTTTGGGAGGGCTTCTTGCTGCATGGCTTGGATGGCGAGCGATCTTCGCATTCGCTGCCATCTACGGGTGCGCTGTATTCGTCGGCATGCTCCTTCTACCGGAAACGAAAAAGGGGCCGGCGGCACCAATAAAAGTCAAAGCAATCTTCGCTACCTATAAAAATATCCTGACTTCAAAGGGTTTCATTATTCCAAACATGGTTGCAGCGGCTCTGATGGCATCGATGTTCGCATTTTTGGTGAGCACTGCTCCCATCTTCGTGAAAGGGCTTCAATTGAGTCCGGCTTTGGTGGGAGGTTTTCCGGCCGTGGCCGTGAGCGGCACGATATTGGGTGCCTCGCTGGCGAGGTGGGCAGCAACGCGCATTGAGCCGGCGAGGATAGTGCGTGTCGGTTCATTGATTGCGTTAGCGAGTTCGATCGCGATGGCATTGATTCCGATCTCGGCTCCATATCTGCTAGGAGCAATCACTTTCTTTTGTCTAGGATTTGGCTTTGCTTTGCCGGTTACGGTCTCGATGGCGATGACTCGTTTTGGAGACAAGGCAGGTGCTGCGTCAGCTATGTTGGGCGCCATTCAGTCCGTAGGCGGTACAGTCGGCGCGTCGATGGTACCGTTGATAGGTGGTTCAATCTATCATGCTGTGCCGGCTGCAATGATAGCTGGTAGTGTTGTCGCGCTGGCGCTTAGCTTGTCGTTGGGAACCGTGGCGACCGCACAGAAACGCTCGTGTGAGCCCGCATAGGCCGACGGCTGGTCCGCGGGTGGTATGGCGGCCTGACAGGCTTATTCAAAACACAGCCCGTGTACCGACCGTTCATGGCAAACTCGTCATGCCCGGGCTTGTCCCGGGCATCCACGTCTTGGCCTCACACAGGCATGAAGGACGTGGATGGCCGGGACATCTAGCGCGAAGATGCGCTTGCCATCGTCCGAAAGGAGATTGCCTCGCCCCGAAAGTGCTCGCCCTTGTCGCGGAGGGGCGTAGCTATCGCTGGATCGCCCGCGATATGGCCATCAGCAAAAACACCGTGGCCGATATCGTTAAGCGAATACGGGACTCTCTCATCTGATGTCGGAGAACTGACTATTCGCAACTTGTCATCAGTTCAGGCTTGCCATCTTCTTCGATTTTGATAGATGGAAATTCCGGCCAACTCGAAGGAAAACGATATGCCGGATTTCTCCACAATCATGCTTTTTGCCGCCGCGTGTGTAGTGCTCACCGCCACGCCCGGACCCGATATGCTTCTCATTACTTCACGCAGCATAAGCCAAGGGCGAGCGGCAGGGTTTCTGACCTATGCCGGTATAGCACTCGGTACATATTGCCATACCCTCGCAGCAGCGTTGGGACTTTCACAGCTTTTTGCCGCAGTTCCAATGGCATACGAGGTCATTCGTTGGGTTGGCTGCGCCTATTTGATGTACTTGGCTTGGAAAACTATTCGTTCCGAGGGCACGCATTTCTCCCCTACATCGGCCCTAAAACGATTTTCAATGAAGCGGATTCTCGGCGAAGGTCTAGCAACAAATCTTCTAAATCCGAAAATGGCCCTCTTTGTCCTGGCGCTGTTTCCCCAGTTTGTGCACCCAGAGGCAGGGTCACTCACTATCCAAATGCTGGTTCTGGCTACCGTGCTGAACGGAATCGGCTTTGTCGTAAATGGCTCGGTTGTCCTGTTGAGCGGACATATCTGCAATCGTGTCACCGGTTTGGTCCGGTTCAGGAAGCTGCCGCAGTATCTTCTCGCGACAGTCTTCGCAGGATTGGCCTGCCGCCTTGCATTGGGAGTCAGAAACTAACTGCATCCCCATCCGACCAAGTCGGGCGGTTCTCGAAGGTAGTAATTCGGCCCGTCCCGCAAGCCACCTCTCTAAGGCGCGCCGTCAGCGCTGAAACGCGCCGCGCAGCTTTTGCGCCAACTCGAACAGCGCCGGATTGTGCTTCACCAGATGCTTGGCGCGGTTGACGCCCGACATCGCGGTCGCCGCCAGCTTGCCGCGCAGGCTGAGCGGGATGAAGCTGTCGAAGATCGGCTCGTCGCCCTTGCAGAACAGCCTCTTGTACTCATCCGAGCCGATGCCGAGATCGAGCGCGCGATAACCGCGCTCGGCGTAATGGTCGACGATGTCGCGCATCAGGATCAGGCCGGGGCTGTATTTGGAATTGGCCGACAGCGTGTAGGTATTGAACATCATCGAAAAGCGGTGGCCGTCGGCGACGCCGGCGAAGATCGCGATGACCTCGTCGTCGCATTCCAGCGCGTGAATATCGATGACGTGACCATCGCCGGCAAGCTTTGCCATGCAGGCGTCGCGGATAAAATCCTCCACGCCGGGGTCGGCGAACACGTTGGGCAGCTTCTGCTCGGCCATCCGGAGCGGCTTGATCTGGAAGAACCAGTCGAGCAGCCGCCTGACGTCGGCGTCCGCGGCCGCGACGTGATAGCGATAGCCGGCAAGCGCCTGCAGCTTGCGTTCCTTGCCCTTGAGCCTGCGGCGGAACGAATTCGAGATCCGCGCCGTCGGCGGCTCCTCGGGCACGATCGTCATCAGCGGGCAGTCATTGGCGGAGGGCTGGCGCGGCAACAGCGCCATCGGGTTCGGCAGATCCTGCCAGTTCAGGGGCTGTTGGGTCAACGACAGGACATCGGCCTCGGCGCGCGCGCGGATCGCCGATATCAGTGCGTCGAGATCGGCTGATGTGGCGCCGGCGGCAAAGTCCCGGTCCCACAGCGCCATGTTGAAGGTGGCGTGCTTGCCGCCCATGAAGCAGGCGGTGCGGACGCCGTGCTCGTGGCTGAGCGCGAGCGGAAGCAGCAGCAGCGGCCGGCGTTCGGCGTCATAGGCGATTACGATGAACGGGCGAAGCCCCTCGCGCGCGCCGACCTGCCGTTGCCAGGGCCCGAGGAAATCGAAGCGCTGATAGGGCGTCGAGAACTGCCGCGCATCCTCGAGGCCGCGCCAGACGGCTTCGGCCTGGGCGAGATCGGCGAGAATATCCACGCTGGCGATGCGGCTGGCTTGCGTTGATGCCGGCGCTTCCGCCGTTCGGCTTTCGATCGCGGCGGCCATGGTCATCGCAAAACCTGTTTGTAGGGGATTATTTACACTTTTCAGCTTGGGCCGACCTTTGCAAAGAAATGTCAACAAAGAGTAAGGACAATGCCGCCGCGGCGGGGGCGGGATCGGCTGCATCTGGGGAACGCGAATTTGTCATCCGAAAACCGATTGCTGACGAGCCTCCGGCTGGAACTCGCCTATTTCACCGGGCAGCCGTGGCTGAGCGGGCGCAGGACCGGCGGCGCCGGCGCGGTTCTGCGCTTCGAGCGGGTGCGCCCGCGGCGCGCCGTCCGCTTCCAGCCGCGCAGGGAATATGAAATCACCCCCAAATTCCTCGACCGGACGATCCGGGCGCTGAAGCGCTGGAAGTTCGACATCGTTTCGATGGACGAGGTTTGCCACCGGGCGGTGACGTCCCCCGCGCCGCGGCGGTTCGTGTGCCTGACCTTCGACGGCGGCTACAAGGATCTGATCGCGTCGGCCTATCCGGTGTTGTCGCGGCACGGCGTGCCCTTCACGATTTACCTGCCGACCGCCTTCCCGGACCGCCTCGGCGAGGCATGGTGGCTGGCGCTCGAGGAAATCATCGCGCGCGAGAGCAGGATCAGCCTGGTGATCGATCGCAAGGAACTGCGCTTCGACATCGGAACCAGGTCCGAAAAATATCAGCTCTACGAATTTCTCTGGGGCTGGATGCGCTCGCTGGCGCCGGTTGATCTCTCGAACGCGATCAACGATCTCTGCAAGCGATACTCCGTCAACCTCGCAGCATTGTCGCGCGAGGCGACGATGGACTGGGGCGACCTCGCAAAGCTCGCCGCCGATCCCAATGTCACGATCGGAAGCGCCACGGTGAACTATCCCGCGCTGTCGAACCTGAAAGACGCCGAGGCGGAACGCGAGATGACGATGGGGAGGGCGGTCGCCGAGGCCGCGTTCCGCCGCGATGTCAGGCATTTCGCCTATCCGTTCGGCGGTCGTACCGCGTTTGCCCGCAAGCATGTGGTGATGGCCGAGCAGGCCGGCTTCGCCAGCGCCGCGTCGGCCATACCGGGCATCGTTCTCGCGGAGGGCGGCACCAACCTGCACGCGCTGCCGCGCATCGCCTGGGACGGACGGCAGCGTTCGCTGCGCATCATGAGGGTTATGCTTTCGGGGATTCCCTTCGCTCCGGTCAAGCCGGCCCGAAGGTCCTAGGCGTCCGACCGGGCCATCCAGCTGATGATCGGCATCGCCGGCAGCACCCATCCGATGCCGGCCACGACATAGAAGATCGCCTGCAGCAGTCCGGAACTCGCCAGCCATGGCGTCTGCGCCACCGTCATTCCCAGCAGCGACCACACCACCACGAGCACCAGGAGCGCGATGGTTCCGAGTAATTTGCGGGTGCGTATGGTCATGGCGGATATGTGCAATTCTTTGCGGTAGCGCAACTTGCGCGCGGGGAGGGGCGGACTATAAGGGGCGCGCCAATTCATTCAAGCGTGGCCTCGATGATCGGTATTCCCGCGCAGCAAGCCCCGACCGCCGCCGTCAGATGGTGGCTATTCTCGATCGCAGCCCTGATCGCGATCATGGTGCTGGTCGGCGGCGCCACCCGGCTGACCGAGTCGGGGTTGTCGATCGTCGAGTGGAAGCCGGTTACCGGCACGCTGCCGCCGCTCGGCGAGGCGCAGTGGGCGGAGGCCTTCGAGGCCTACAAGACCATTCCGCAATACCGCGAACTCAATGCCGGCATGAGCCTCGACCAGTTCAAGACCATCTTCTGGTGGGAATGGAGCCATCGCCTGCTCGGGCGCGTGATCGGTGCGGCCTATCTGTTGCCGTTCCTCTGGTTTCTGTGGCGCGGCGTCCTCGGCGCGGACCTGAAGCGGCGGTTGTGGCTGATCTTCGGCCTCGGCGCGCTGCAGGGCGCGGTCGGCTGGTGGATGGTGGCGTCGGGGCTGACGCAGCGGACCGAGGTCTCGCAATATCGCCTCGCCAGCCATCTGGTGCTGGCGCTGCTGATTTTCGCCGCGATCGTGTGGACGCTGCGCCGGCTGGCCGGGCGGCCGCCAGCGATCGTCTCCGCGCGGCTCAGGATCACCGCCGTGGCGCTGTTGGTGCTGACCTTCGTGCAACTCTATTTCGGCGCACTGGTCGCGGGGCTGCGCGCCGGCAGGATCTACAACACCTGGCCGGAGATCGATGGCGCCTTCATTCCGCAGGCTTCGCGGCTGTTCTTCGAAGAGCCGTGGTGGCGCAATCTGTTCGACAACACGCTGACGGTGCAGTTCGAGCACCGGATGACGGCCTATGCGCTGTTGGCGCTGGCGATCCTGCATGCGATCGACGCCATCCGCTCGCGCGCCGGGACATTAGCGGTCAACGGCGCGGTGTGGCTGGCGGCGGCGATGATCCTGCAGGCGACGCTGGGCATCTTCACGCTGCTCTATCAGGTCCCGATCGATCTCGCGCTTGCGCACCAGGCCGTCGCGATCATGGTGCTGACGTTGGCGGTCTTTCAGGTCGAGCGTCTGGCCACGCAGCCGGCGCAGGCGCAGCCGAAACTGGTTCTCCCCGCGGGTCAGCCCGGCTAAACCGAAACCTCCGCAAGAGCGTGATGGCTTTGCGCTGGCTTAGCCCGGACGTCTGGCCCATCTGACCCGCCATCGGGTTGGCCGCTTTTGTGAGCAATTTGCAGGAAGATCATTCGCATTCATCTTCAGTGTTGCAAATTTGCACTATGTCTGGCGTGCAGCGAGTGTAGGTTTCCCCTTGAGATAGAGAATACCGGCCAAGGGGACTGCCATGTCTGCAACCAAGCTTCTCCTTTCGGGCGTTGCGCTCGCATCGGCGCTGTTTGTTTTCCAATCGGCTTCCGCGGCCGATCTGCCCGCGCGCTTGCCCGCCAAGGCACCCGTGTATGTCGCTTCGCCGTTCAGCTGGACCGGGTTCTACATCGGCGCCCATGCCGGCTATCATTGGGGTAGTGACCGCGCCTCCACGGCAGCCAATCCTGTCGGGTGGTCGGTGGCAGGCGCCGCGGACATCGATGCGTTCACTCGGGGCACTGTTCACCCCAGTGGATTCATGGGCGGCGGCCAAATCGGTTACAATTGGCAGATGAACAACTTCGTGGTGGGCATCGAAGCCGACGCGAGTTACATGGGCGGGACGGCAAGCCGCACCGTTACCGGTTTCGCGGTCATCAATCCGGCGGACGTGTTCAGGACATCTGCCGAGAGCCGTTTCTTCGGCACCCTGCGCCCGCGTGTCGGTTTGGCCGTGGACCGCGCGTTGTTCTACGTGACAGGCGGTCTGGCGGTCACCAATGCCAAATTCACCGACTCGTTCGGCTCCTTCGCGAATACCTCGGTGGCAGCGATCAGCAGCGATACCACGCGCGTGGGTTGGACGGCGGGCGTCGGCATGGAGTACGCATTTACCAACAATTGGTCCGTGAAGGCTGAGTATCTCTATGCGGACTTCGGCAACTTCACTCAAAGCATTCCAAATTGCGCCCTTTGCGGGGTTGGGAGCGAAATCTCGGTTACGCACAAATATACCGAGAACATCGGCCGTGTCGGCTTGAACTACAGATTCGGTGGCCCCGTCGTGGCTAGGTACTGAGTTCTGTTGAACTCTGGCAATTCGAGCCCCGGCATTGTCCGGGGCTTTTTTGCGGCCCGCGCGTTACTGCGCGGTATGAGCCACGTACTGGAAGATGCCCTAGCAATAGCTGTAGCCGTAGAGGCCGTAGCCGCAGCCGTAACCGTAGGGCTGGAGATTCGATTCGCGGCTCTCCGGGCCGGCGTACCAGGGGCTCTGATAATTGTAGTAGAAGGGCAGCCCCCAATCGCCTGACCACGCCGGGTAACCCGGCCACCATGCGACCCCGACCGCAGGCGGGACGTACGGCACGTATGCATCCGACGGCGTGAACGGCACCTCGGGCCCGTCGGCGACATAGACCGGGCGCAAGTAGGGCGCCGGCGTGGCGCGCGTGATCGTCGTCCTGAATTTATAGTTCGCGCGGGGAAGGCCCGCGGGCAATTGGCTGGCGGCGCGACGCGCGGCCGATTTGCCGGCGGGTCCGACAGCCTCCGCAGCGGAGGTGAGCGCGAAAGTCGCGACCACGATCGGCATCGTCCAGCGCAGCATCGTCAGCTCCGGTTTCAGAGGCAGCATGCCACTTTATCGGGAAACCGGGGATCGAATTGCGGAACGAGGGTTAACGCGGGACCGGCAAAATGCCGGATTTTCGCTACGCCTCTAGGGGCGCATGAACATGAAGTCCGTCCCGGGATCGCAATTCTCGGCGACGAAGCGAAGCTCCGACTGGACGTCGGAGACGTTCCTGGTTTCGAGGTATTTGGAGATGACGAGGCCGAGCAGCGAGCGGCAGACGCTATCGTGACCGAGCCCGGCCGCTTCCGCCTCTTCAACAGCCGCCAGGAAATGACGCTTCGCGATCTCGGTTGCGGACATCTCAGCTTCCTTTTTTTTGCGTTTGTGTCATGAAGGCCCGCGCTGCCATGGATCTGTGTCAAAGCGAAGCGCACGCCCCCGAATGACGGAAGGTCTACGCGCTCAGCGCCTGCTCGAGGTCGGCGATCAGGTCTTCCTTGTCCTCGATGCCGATCGACAGCCGCACCACGTCGGGGCCGGCGCCCGACTTGATCTTGGCGGCGTCGTCGAGCTGGCTGTGCGTGGTCGAGGCCGGATGGATCACCAGCGAACGGGTGTCGCCGACATTGGCGAGGTGCGAGAACAGCTTCAGGTTCGACACCAGGTTGACGCCGGCCTCGTAGCCGCCCTTGAGGCTGAAGGTGAACACCGCGCCGGCGCCCTTCGGCGCATATTTGCGCGCGAGGTTGTTGTATTGGTTGCCCGCCAGCCCCGAGTAATTCACCGCTGCCACCGCCGGATGGCCCGCGAGGAATTCGGCGACTGCTTTCGCATTCTCGCAATGCTTCTGCATGCGCAGCGGCAGCGTCTCGATGCCGGTCAGAATCATGAAAGCGTTGAACGGCGAGATCGCCGGGCCGAGGTCGCGCAGGCCAAGCACGCGGCAGGCGATCGCGAACGCGAAATTGCCGAACGTCTCCTGGATCTTGATGCCGTGATATTCCGGACGCGGCTCGCTCAACATCGGGAATTTGTTGTCCCTCGACCAGTCGAAGGTGCCGGCGTCGACGATGATGCCGCCGAGCGAATTGCCGTGGCCGCCCAGAAATTTGGTCAGCGAATGCACGACGATGTCGGCGCCGTGGTCGATCGGGCGGATCAAATAGGGCGTCGCCAGCGTGTTGTCGACGATCAGCGGCACGCCGGCCTTGCGGGCGACCGCGGCGATCGCCTCGATGTCGGTGATGGAGCCGGCGGGGTTGGCGATCGACTCGATGAAGATCGCCTTGGTGCGCGGGGTGACCGCGCGCTCGAAGCTGCCGATATCGTCGGGATCGGCCCACGCCACGTTCCAGCCGAAGCTCTTGAAGGCGTGGGTGAACTGGTTGATCGAGCCGCCATAGAGTTTTCGCGCGGCGATGAATTCGTCCCCGGGCATCAACAGTTGATGCAGCACGACCACCTGCGCGGCGTGCCCGGAGGCAACCGCCGTCGCCGCGGTGCCGCCTTCGAGAGCGGCGACGCGCTCTTCCAGCACCGCCGTGGTCGGATTGGTGATGCGGGTGTAGATGTTGCCGAACGCCTGCAGCCCGAACAGGGAGGCAGCGTGATCGCTGTCATTGAAAACGAACGACGTGGTCTGATAGATCGGCGTCACCCGCGCGCCGGTGGTGGGATCGGGCTGCGCGCCGGCATGCACGGCGAGGGTGGCGAAACCGGGAAGACGATCGGTCATTCTGTAGGTCCTGTTTCTTGGCTTATTTGAAATCGCGCGGCATGCTGATGGCCGAGGCGTTCGCCGTCAAGCCGGATCGGCGCTCTACCACATGTTCGAAACGGTCGTGCTGCGGCTCGTCGCATTCCCGGAACAATCGCTTCGCATTTGCATCACGCGGGATCGGTTTTGTTTTTCGCGGCGCGATCGGATGCGGGGGTTTCGCCGCCGCCGATGCTCATGCGATTGAGCGACAGCCGCATGCCCTGCGTCGGTATCGGCGCGCGCTTCGAACTCAGGGTGCGCGAATTGACGCCCATCCAGGAAATCTCCGAGGACAGCCGGCCATATTCGATCTTCGGGCAACGGTTCATCACCACCTTGAGGCCGGCAGCTTCAGCTTTCGCCGCCGCGGCATCGTCGCGCGCGCCGAGCTGCATCCAGATCACCTTCGGCAACGGGACGAGCTTCAGCGCCTCATCCACCACGGGCATGATGTGGCTCGAATTGCGGAAGATGTCGATCATGTCGACGGGGTGGCCGATATCCGCGAGCGAGGCGACGAAGGGTTTGCCGAGCAGGCTCTTGCCGACGTGGCCGGGATTGACCGGGATCATGTCGTAGCCGCGCTGGGCGAGATATTTGAAGGCGAAATAGCTCGGCCGCACATTGACCGGCGAGGCGCCCACCATCGCGATCGATTTCACGCTGTTGAGAATTTCGCGGATGTAGCTGTCGGGGTAGGCGTCGTGGTTCATTTGTTTCCCAGTTCGTCGTTCCGGGATGGTGCGTTAGCACCAGACCCGGAACCTCGAGATTCCGGGTTCGATGCTGCGCATCGCCCCGGAATGACAACGCTTTGCGTCGTCACTTGTCCTGCCATTTCGGCTCGCGCTTCTCGATGAAGGCGCCGATGCCTTCCTCGGCATCGCGGGCCATCATGTTTTCGGTCATCACCTCGGCCGCATAACGATAGGCCTCAGTGAGGCTCATTTCGGCCTGGCGGTAGAACGCTTCCTTGCCGAGCTTGATCGTGTAGGCGGATTTCAGCGCGACCTTTTGCGCCAGCGCGATGGCGGCATCGCGCTCGGTGCCGGCGGCAACGACGCGGTTGACGAGGCCGAGCTCGCGCGCCCGCGTGGCGGAGACAGGCTCCCCGGTCAGCAGCATTTCCATCGCCTGCTTGCGTGGCACGTTGCGCGACAGCGCCACCATCGGCGTCGAGCAGAACAGTCCGATATCGACGCCCGGCGTGGCGAAGGTGGCGGCTTCCGAGGCCACCGCGAGATCGCAGCTCGCCACCAGCTGGCAACCGGCGGCGGTGGCGATCCCCTGGACTGCGGCGACGACCGGCTTCGGCAATTGCACGACGGCCTGCATCATCGCGCTGCAGGCCGTCATGATCTGCGCGAAATAGGCGCGCCCGCGATCGGCGTCGGTGCGGCGGGCGGTGAGTTCCTTCATGTCGTGGCCGGCGGAAAAGGCCGGGCCGTTGGCCGCGATCACCACCGCGCGCACGCTTTTGTCGTCGTGAATGTGCTTCAGCGCCGCGTGCAGTTCGGCGATCAGGCCTTCCGACAGGCTGTTGCGGGCCTGGGAACGGTTGAGCGTGAGCACGGCGATGGAGCCCTGCATCTCCCGCAGCAGGATCGGCGATGGCGGCGACGGGGCACGGGCGGTTTGGGCGGACATCGAAAAATTTCCACTAGGGCAGATACGTCACGTTATTGTAACAAGCCTCGCGAGGCGAGGGCAGGCAAAGCGACATGGCAATTGTGAAAATGAGCGTGGCCGAACTGGAGGAGTTCCTCCGTGCCGAATTTCCGCAATCGTTCGGCAGCGGTGACACCACCATCGAAAGCGCCGACGGTACCACCTGCCTGCTGCGCCAGCGCTACAACGAGCGGATGCTGCGGCCGGGCGGGACGGTGTCGGGGCCGACGCTGATGGCGCTGGCGGATTGCGCCATGTATGTGGTGCTGCTGTCGGCGATCGGCCCGATCGGCCTTGCCGTAACCACCAATCTCAACATCAATTTCCTGCGCAAGGGGCAGGCGGGGCAGGATGTCCTTGCCGAAGCCAGGCTTTTGAAGCTGGGCAAGCGGCTCGCGGTCGGCGAGGTCAACCTGCTGTCGGGGACCTCGCCCGATCCGATCGCCCATGTGACATCGACCTATTCCATTCCAAATACTTAGTGTTTTTTACGGTAGTATAGCACCATATTTGTAAGTCATTGCTTTTAAAGGACTAAATATCGCCTTTCGGCATTGACGCGCGCGCGGGACCTATCTAGAAACCGCGCAGTTCGGCGCAGTCGCGTCCGATATCCCCTTTCACGGATTTCCTCACATGAAAACGTTTTCGGCAAAGCCCGCCGAGGTGACGAAGAAGTGGGTGTTGATCGACGCCAAAGGTCTGGTCGTCGGCCGGCTCGCCACTCTGGTCGCGATGCGCCTTCGCGGCAAACACCTCCCGACCTACACCCCCCACGTCGATTGCGGTGACCACGTCATCATCATCAACGCGGCGCATGTGGTGCTGACCGGTCGCAAGCGCGACAACAAGGTCTATTACAACCACACCGGCTTCATCGGCGGCATCAAGGAACGCACCGCCAAGTCGATCCTCGAGGGCCGTTTCCCCGAGCGCGTGGTCGAGAAGGCCATCGAGCGCATGATCCCGCGCGGTCCGCTCGGCCGGGTGCAACTCGGCAATTTACGGGTTTACCCCGGACCTGAGCATCCGCATGAAGCCCAGCAACCCGAGACGCTCGATATCGCTTCGATGAACCGCAAGAACATGAGGGCCGCATAAGATGTCCGATACCATGCAGTCTCTCGATCAGCTGTCGGCGCTGAAGCCGGCGACGCCGGAAGCGCCGAAGTACGTCAAGAAGGTCGACAAGCAGGGCCGCGCCTATGCCACCGGCAAGCGCAAGGACGCGGTTGCCCGCGTCTGGATCAAGCCCGGCGCCGGCAAGATCGTGGTCAACACCCGCGAGGTCGAAGTCTATTTCGCCCGTCCGGTGCTGCGCATGATGATCCAGCAGCCGCTGGTCGCCGCCGCGCGCGCCGGCCAGTACGACGTGATCTGCACCGTCGCCGGTGGCGGTCTGTCGGGCCAGGCCGGTGCCGTGCGTCACGGCATCTCGAAGGCGCTGACCTATTTCGAGCCGGATCTGCGCGGCGTCCTGAAGAAGGGCGGCTTCCTGACCCGCGACTCCCGCGTGGTCGAGCGCAAGAAGTACGGCCGCGCCAAGGCGCGCAGGTCGTTCCAGTTCTCGAAGCGCTAATTGCTTCCTGCAAATTTGCCGCGAATGCGGCATTAAAGAACTTCGAAAAGGGCGCTTCATCGGCGCCCTTTTTGCCGAGTATTTGCCGACGAGTTGACGCAGTTTTTCCTGAAAACTTGCCTGTGCGCGCAAACGAATTTCCAAGGCGGCGACCCTAGCGTTCAGAGTGATGGCGCGTATTTCGTTTCGGGCGCGCCGAAACGCTGCATCACAAATCGCCAGGTGGCCCATGTCACTCGACACCTCCACGCTTTATCTCGTTGCTACGATGGTTGCGGCAATGCTGGGAGCCATGCTGCTGTTTTTCGGCAAGCAGGAGAATATCCCGGCATTGAAATGGTGGGGCACCGCCTATCTGCTCGGTGCCGCTTCGGTCGCGCTCTGGACGCTCGCCGCCAACACGCTCGGCGAAGTGCTTTCGCTGGCGCTCAACGCCGTCGGCTTCGTGGCCTGCGGCATGGTCTGGAACGCCTCGCGCGTGTTCCATGGCCGCAAGCCAAACCTGCCGGGGCTGGTTCTGGGCGCGATCGCCTGGATCGCGGCCGTCATGACGCTGGCGCCCGAGGCCTCCGCGCTACGCATGACGATCGGCGCCGGCATCGTCGCGATCTACGCGGCGCTGACCGCCACCGAGCTGTGGTCCGAGCGGCGCAGGACGCTGCAAAGGCGCTGGCCGGCGATCGTGGTGCCGATGCTGCACGGTTTCGTGCTGATGCTGCCGATCCTGCTCGGCGACCTCCTGCACGCGCGTGACGGCGCGTTCTCCAGCAGCATCTGGGTCACGATGTTCGCGATTGAACTCGTGCTCTATGCGGTTGGAACCGTATTCGTGATCTTCATGCTGGTGTCGGAGCGTGCGGTGAGCGCGCACAAGACCGCAGCGTCGATGGATCCCCTGACCGGCATGTTCAATCGCCGCGGTTTCGCGGAGGCGTGCGCGCGGGTGATCGAGCGCGAAGCCAGCGCCGGCCGTCCGGTGACGGCGCTGATCTTCGACATCGATCATTTCAAGTCGATCAACGACCGCTTCGGTCATCCCGCGGGCGACGAGATCCTGAAGCTGTTCGCCACCGTCGTGATCAACACCTTGCGCATCACCGACCTGTCTGGGCGGATCGGCGGCGAGGAGTTCGCGGCCTTGCTGCCCTGTTCGCTGCAAGAGGGCGTGATGGCGGCCGAACGCGTCCGCGCGGCCTTCGCCAATTCGGGAATCGTGGTCGAGGACGGGCCGGTCGATACCACCGTCAGCATCGGCGTGGCCGGCGGGCCCGCCGGCACCGAGCTCGAAGTGCTGCTGGCCGCGGCCGATACCGCGCTCTACCAGGCCAAGCGCGGCGGCCGCAATCGCGTCGAGGCCGCGGAGGAGTTGCCGCTGTCGCTGGAAAACTGGCGGCGCAAAACCGCTGGAATCGCGCGCCAGCCTCAGCCGCGGGCGGGACTCATGGGCCTCGCGTGAGCGGGTCTGGCCGCGGTAACCTGCCGTTTACCATTCGATCGATATCATCGGTGTCATGGAAACGATCCGCAGTCACAACGCCCAAGCCGCCCTGATGTCGCTCGAAGCCGCAGCCGTATCGGCGCGCGGCGGGTTTGCCTGCATGTTCTCCACCTCCGACGAATACGAAACGGCGCTGATCACGGAACGACGCGCGCAGGGCCGCTATGCGACGTCGCGCAGCCGCTTGCCCCTGGCGATGTTCGCCGGCTGCACGCTGGTGGTCGCCGTCACGGTGCTGCTCTTCAGCTAGGCTTGCGCGAACAGGGAATGCCGGGGGCGCCGCAGGGCGCCCTTTTGCTTTGCAACCGGCTGGGCTAGAGACGTGAACTCTCCAGCGAAAGGCCGCAACCCCGATGATCACCGAAATCGCACAGATCGACATCAAGCCGGGCTCCGAGAAGGACTTCGAAGCCGCCGTCGCCAAGGCGCGCGCAGCTTTCGGCCGCTCCAAGGGGTTTCACGGGTTTGAGCTGCATCGCTCGATCGAGAAGCCGCAGCGCTATCGTCTGATGGTCAAATGGGAAACCCTCGAAAACCACACCGTCGATTTCCGCGGCTCGGAGAGTTTCACGGAATGGCGCGGGCTGGTCGGGCCGTATTTTGCTTCGCCCCCCGAGGTCGAACACACCGAGACGGTGCTGACCTCGGCGAGCTGAACGGCGACGCGCCCTCTCAGGCCGCCACCGCTTCGGGCTGTCTGCCCGCCTTGAAATGATCGATCATGACTTTCGCGATCGCCATCAGGGGCAAGGCCAGCGCCAGGCCCCAGATCCCGAACACCACGCCGAGCAGGATCTGGAAGGCGAATAGCGTGGCCGGTGGGATGTCGAGGGCCTGACGCTGGACGATCGGCGTGAGGATGTAGCTCTCCAGCGCGTGGACGCCGAGAAACAGAATGAATGCGCTGAGTGCGGCGACCCATCCGGAGGCGAGGCTTGCCAGCACCACGATCAGTCCGCCGAGGATGGCGCCGACGGTCGGAATGAAGGCCAGCAGTCCCGCCTGGATGCCCAGGATGAACGAACTCTGGATGCCGATGAGCTTCAGGCCGATCCAGGTGACGAAGAAGACGGCGGCCATGGTGATGATCTGCGCGATCAGCCAGCGCTCCAGCGTCCATCCGATGCGGTCGAAGATGATGGTGGCGCGGGCGCGGTGCCTTGCCGGCGCCAGGAACAGCAATCCGTTTCGATAGACGCTTGGCTGCGCCGCGAAGGCCAGCCCGAGAAACAGCACGATGAAGAAGTGTCCTACCGCGCTCACGGTACCCAGCAGGAGCTTGAGCGTCTGGCCCATGATAGCGCCGCCGCTCGACGCAATCGTACTTGCGCTCGGCAGATTATGCGTCGCCGCAGCCCCCGGCGCGGCCGGAGTCGTCGATGGCGCCGCTTCCTGATTGATGAAGTCGAGATAGCTGGTGTCGATGCCGTTCTTCTCGAGAAAGGCTTTGACGTTGACCAGTTGCGACTTCATCGTATTGCTGAGCACCGTCGCCTGTTGCGCGATGGTGCTGCCGCCGAGGAACACGACGCTCGACAACATTCCGGCGAGCACGACGCATACGATGGTCAGCCGCAGCGACTGCGGCAGCCTGACCACGCGGCCGAGCAGATCGCTCATGGCGTTGAGCGCGACGCCTAGCAGCATGCCGGCGAAGATCAGAAACAGCGTCGCGGCGAAATGCCAGGTGAACAGCAGCAGGGCGACAAAGGCGACGACGCCGATGCCGCCGACCGATATCGCCCATGCCAGATCGTTGCGGGCCCGAAGTCGATCGTCAGCCGAGACTGCCAAGGTGATTCCCCTTCAAAACCGGTTCGGCCGGCACTCTTTCGCCAAATGAAGCCGGGATCAAGCGCCGAACACGCGCCGGTTTGACGCTGGTGGATTCGTTGTGCAAAGCGGGGAGCGGAAGAATAGGAATCGCGGGGAGCCGAGGGGCTGATGGTATGAACTTCAAATGGCTCGGGCCGCTGGCGCTGCTGGCCGCGCTGGTAATCGGCGACCAGATCAGGATCAACCGGCCCGGTCATAAATTCCGGCTGACGGTCGAGGTGCAGACCCCCGAAGGGGTCAAGTCGGCCTCGGGTGTGATAGCGGTTCACCCCGATCGAAGCTACAGCCGCGGCGGCAAGACCACCGCCAAGGGCGATGCCGTCTATGTCGAACTCGGCGGCGGCAAGAACCTGGTCGCATTGCTGGCCCATATCGACAAATCGGTCGACTTCGACGACATCAACTATGTGGCGCTGCGCGCCTACAAGGCCGCGGGCCGCAATGTATCCTTCAATCAGATGACCCAAATGACCGGCACGGTACCGGTGAGAAGCACGGTGATGCCGGTCCTGGTGGCCTTCACCGACCCCACCGATCCCGCGACGGCGCGCGTGGTGCCGCCCGATGAGGTGGAAACGGCTTTGGGCAATGGCATCCGGCTCCGCGGCATTTCGGCCGAGGTGGTGCCGAACGGGATGTGGCCGCTCGATTTCGGCGGTCCGCTCGGCGAGCCCGTGACACGTGGCATCGAAGCAAAATTGCCGTGGCTGGGCGGTGCGGACAACGCTGCGGGCAGGGCGCTGAAGGCAGCGGGATTGCAGACCGGCGAGGCCGCCGATCCGAGACAGGCATTTACGCGGAAATAGCAATGCAGGCCCGCGCTGCAGCATAGCATATTGATCCGCCGCGGGCTGGAAGGCATGATCCGTCCAAATTTGTGATGTGAGATTGGATAATCAGCAATGAGGAGGCCGGTGGTCGGTGTGATCGCAAACGCGTATCGCATCGAGGATCGATTTGCGACACAGATGTCCGGTGAGCGAAATCTGCGTGCGGTCGCCGAGGTCGCGGGCGCGCTGCCGCTGATGTTTGCCGGCTCCCCCGAAATCACCGATATCGGCGCGCTGCTGGATACCGTTGACGGCGTGGTGCTGACCGGCGCCCGCGCCAATGTCCACCCCGCGCATTTTCGCGCCGAGCCGCACCCCAAACACGAACCCTACGACCTGCATCGCGACGACATGGCGCTGGCATTGTCGCAAGCCTGTGTCGAGCGCGGCATACCGCTGTTCGGCATCTGCCGCGGCCTGCAGGAGATGAATGTCGCCTTCGGCGGCTCGCTGCACCCCGAAATCCGCGAATTGCCCGGGCGCATGAACCATCGGATGCCGCGGCTCGAGAGCGGTGAAATCCACCCTGATCCCACCGTCGTCTTCGCCGACCGGCATGACGTCAATCTCGTTCCCGGCGGGGCCTTTGCCAAGCTTTTGGGTTGCGAGACCATCCGCGTCAATTCGCTTCACGGCCAGGGCATTCTCCAACCCGGCGAACGCGTCGTGGTCGAGGGGGTGGCGGAAGACGGCACGATCGAGGCAATCCGGATCGCGGACGCGCCCGGCTTTGCGCTCGGGGTGCAATGGCATGCGGAATACGATCCGCAACTCAATCCGATCAACCGCGCATTGTTTCAGGCGTTCGGCGAGGCGCTGGTGGCGCGCAAGCGCCCCACCTAGCCTCTCCGATATGATGAGTGGGCAGCATCCATCGGAAGGGCCCAAATCTCCTCAAGCCGCCTTGTTCGCCTTCTCCACCTTCACGCCGCCGCCCTCCAGCAACATCACCTTGTTGAGGAGCTTCACCAGCGCATAGACGGCCTCTATCGCGGGCGCCGGCGTATTGGTCAGCTTTGCCATTTCCAGAATCGAACCGATCAGTGCCTCGGTTTCGAGCGAGCGGCCGGCTTCCACATCCTGCAGCATCGATGTCTTGTGCGCGCCGACCGCTTCCGCGCCGGCGATGCGCTTGTCGATGCTGACACGGAAGGTCACGCCGAGCTTCTGGGCGATGTCCTGCGCTTCCTTCATCATGGTCGCCGCCAAAGCGCGCGTCTCGGCGAACTGGCAAATGTCCACCAGCGTGGCGTGGGTGAGCGCCGAGATCGGGTTGAACGAGAGATTGCCCCATGCCTTGAGCCAGATCTCCGAGCGGATATCCGGCAGCACCAGGGATTTCAGCCCGGCCTTGATGAAAACGTCGTGCAATTCCTTGACGCGTTCGGTCACCTTGCCGTCGAGTTCCCCGATCGGGAAGCGATCACCCTCGACGTGGTGGATCACGCCCGGCGCCGTTGCCGCCGCTGCGGGATAAACCACACAGCCGATAATGCGTCTTGGGTCGACATTCTTGGTGAGGACGCCCGAGGGATCGAGGCTCTCCAGCCGGTGATTGTCGTACTCGCCGCCGAGCCTCTGGAAATACCACCATGGCAGGCCGTTCTGCACCGTCAGAACGATGGTGTCGGGACCAAGCAGCGATTCGATGTCGCGCACCACCTGATCGAGGAAATGCGCCTTCACCGCTAGCACCACGATATCCTGCTTGCCGGCCTCGGCCGGCTTGTTGACGGCCTTCATTTTGGCGGTCTGGACCTTGCCGTCGTGCCACTCCAGCTTGAGTCCGTTCTTCTGGATCGCGGCGAGATGCGCGCCCTGGTCGATCACGGTGACATCCTCGCCCGCGAGTGCAAACTTTGCCGCCAGCAGGCCGCCGATGGCGCCGGCGCCTACCACGCAAATCTTCTTCTGCCTGGGTGGGGCGCCCAACAGGTACGGACTGGGCAGCACCTGGTCGAAAACATTGCTGAGGCTGCCAACGCCATCGATCACGATATCGACGACGTTGTGAGAGTCAGCCATCGTGCCGGCGCCGAGCGAGGTGCCGCAGGCGATGATATCGCCCGGCATCAGCGTCACGTCCCTGGAAATCGCGGCGACGAGCTTGTGCGGCGGAAAGAACATGTCGGCGACAGGATAGTTCTGCCGCTCCTTGCCGTTCAGGACGGTCCTGATCGACAGCTTCATCGGGTCGACGCCGGTGGCGATCACCGGGCCGAACACGCCGAAAGTGTCGAAGCTCTTCGCGCGCGCCCACTGTTCGAACGATTTATCCTTGCGCAGGAGGTCGACGGCGGTGACGTCGTTCACGCAGGTATAGCCGAAGATATAGTCGCCGGCTTCGGCTTCGCTGATGTTGAAGCATTTCTTGCCGATGACGACACCGAGTTCGCCCTCGTAAATGATTTTTCCGGCATAGGTGGTGGGCCGCTCGATCGGTTGGTTCGCGGGCCAATACGCGTTCGGCGCCTTGAGAAACCACAGCGGTTCTTTCGGCTCCGTGAAATCGTTCTTGGCCGCGAGCTGGTGGAAATTATTCCACAGACAGATCATTTTCGACGGATCGCACGGCGTCAAAACCTGAACGGCTGAGAGCTTCAGCGTCTGGCCGCTCGGCGTCGCACCGGCGAACAGATCGCCGGTATGAACTGCGATGGTGTCGCCTTCCAGCGTGCCGAAACCGGTCTTTCCGTCCTGCTCGAAGCGGATCCACTTTGCCATATGCGACCTCCCGGTGTGGTACAGCCAGCGTCGTTCGAAAGCGCGGCGTACCTAACTGTAATCCTCATGCCTGCTTCTGTAACCATGCACTGCATCATTGGGGGCGCAGCCAAGCCGCCGTATTTTTCCGGCCGCCAGGAAGACGCCGCCACAAAACAAGAGGCGCCCCTCTCGGAGCGCCTCTTGCATTTTCAGGCGGTGGCGTCGGCGGGAAAACGCGCCGGCAACATCACTGCGAATAGTACATGTCGAATTCGACCGGATGCGGGGTCATCTCGAAGCGCTCGACTTCGGTCATCTTCAGCTCGATGAAGCTGTCGATGAAGTCATCGTCGAACACGCCGCCGTTCTTGAGGAACGCGCGGTCCTTGTCGAGATTCTCCAGCGCCTCGCGCAGCGAACCGCACACCGTCGGAATCGACTTCAGCTCTTCCTTCGGCAGGTCGTAGAGGTCCTTGTCCATCGCCGGACCCGGATCGATCTTGTTCTTGATACCGTCGAGACCGGCCATCAGCATCGCGGCGAAGCCGAGATACGGATTGGCCACCGGATCGGGGAAACGCACCTCGACGCGCTTGGCCTTCGGATTGGTGGTGTAGGGAATGCGGCAGGAGGCCGAGCGGTTGCGCGCGGAGTAGGCGAGCAACACCGGCGCTTCATAGCCCGGGACCAGGCGCTTGTAGGAGTTGGTCGACGGGTTGGTGAAGGCGTTGATCGCCTTGGCGTGCTTGATGATGCCGCCGATGTAATGCAGGCAGGTCTCCGAGAGGTCGGCGTATTTGTTGCCGGCGAATACCGGCTTGCCGTCCTTCCAGATCGACTGGTGGCAGTGCATGCCCGAACCGTTGTCGCCATAGACCGGCTTCGGCATGAAGGTGGCGGTCTTGCCGTAGATGTGGGCGACCTGATGGATGCAGTATTTATAGATCTGCATCTGGTCGGCCATCAGCGTCATCGTGTCGAACTTCATGCCGAGCTCGTGCTGAGCGGAAGCGACTTCGTGGTGATGCTTCTCGACCTTGACGCCCATCTTGGCCATCGCGCCGAGCATTTCCGAGCGCATGTCCTGCACCGAATCTTGCGGCGGAACCGGGAAGTAGCCGCCCTTGGTGCGGATACGGTGACCGAGATTGCCGCCCTCATATTCGGTGTCCGAGTTGATCGGCAGTTCCGAGGAATCCAGCTTGAAGCCGGTGTTGTAGGGGGTGGTCTGGTAGCGGACGTCGTCGAACACGAAGAATTCGGCTTCGGGTCCGAAGAACACGGTGTCGCCGATGCCCATCGACTTGACCATGGCCTCCGCCTTCTTGGCGATGCCGCGCGGGTCGCGGTTGTAGGGCTCGCCGGTGGTCGGCTCCAGCACGTCGCAGGTGATGACCATGGTGGTTTCGGCGAAGAACGGATCGATCGTCGCGGTGACGGGATCCGGCATCAGGCACATGTCGGATTCGTTGATTGCCTTCCAGCCGGCGATCGAGGAGCCATCGAACATCGTGCCCTCGGCGAAGATCTCCTCGTCGATCATGCCGATGTCGAAAGTCACATGCTGCCACTTGCCGCGCGGATCGGTGAAACGCAGGTCGACGTATTTCACGTCGTTGTCCTTGATCGATTTCAGGACGTCTTTGGCGGTCTTCATGAATACCCCTTTTGGCTTACAGGTCATCGCGATCGGGCCGCGGGCGGCGACCGTCAGCCATGCTCAATACAATTGGGGCAGGCCCAATACAATATCAGAGTGCCGCCGAAACCGGCGATTCAGATGGCGTCCAGCCCGGATTCACCGGTCCTGATGCGAATGGCTTCCTCGATGTTGGACACGAAAATCTTGCCGTCGCCGATGCGTCCGGTCTGGGCCGCGCGCCGGATGGCGTCGATTGCCTTCTCGACCAGGTCGTCGCCAATGACGATCTCGATTTTGACCTTGGGCAGAAAGTCCACGATGTACTCGGCGCCGCGGTAGAGTTCGGCGTGGCCCTTTTGCCGCCCGAACCCCTTGGCCTCGGTAACGGTGATGCCCTGCAGTCCGACTTCCTGAAGCGCCTCTTTCACCTCGTCGAGCTTGAACGGCTTGATGATGGCTTCTATTTTTTTCACTGAACGCCTCCCGGGCACTTCCAAATTTCAGACTGCGGTTGGTTGCCACCTGACGCACGCCGCGCAAGTGATCGATCGTTTGTCCTGGACCTTCGTGCGACGATGTCCCGCTGGCCCGGCGAGCGGGCATACTCCAACAATTGGCGGTCAACACGATGGTCCAGAGCCGGCTTCCTCAAAAGCAGGGTCTATGCCAAGTTGTAAAGGTGCCTGATTTTGAAATGTTATCAGACTTTTAACGGGCATTGACCAGTGGTTAGAGTAACTGGCTCATGATACCGAAGCACATAAAATAGGCAAACAGCTCAATCGATATGCAGTCGTCAAAAATCTGGGATGTGTAAGAGACCGGAAATGCCTCAGGATGAGGCGCGTGGATCGGGAATTCGGCATGGAAGTTCTCACGACCGCTGAGATGGAGCGCGCTGACCGCCTGACCATCGCGGCGGGCACCCCCGGATTTGCGCTGATGCTCAGCGCCGGCCAGGCCGTCGCGGAGGCTGCGATGGACCTGGTGGAGGAGGGACCCATCCTGGTGGTCGCCGGCAGCGGCAACAACGGCGGCGACGGCTTCGTGGCGGCAGCCGAGCTCGCCGCACGCGGCCGTGAAGTCTCGGTCATCCTGTTGTGCGAGCGGGACAGCTTGCAGGGCGATGCGGCTTCCGCTGCGAAGGGGTGGAAATATCCGGTGCTGCCGTTCAATCCGCAGGCGATCGGCAGGCCCGCGCTGATCATCGATGCGCTGTTCGGCGCCGGCCTCAACCGGCCGGTGGAGGGCGACCCCTTCGACATGATCGAGGCCATCAACGCCAACGGCGCGCCGGTTCTCAGCGTCGATCTGCCGAGCGGCATCAACGGCACCACCGGCGCCGTCATGGGCGCTGCGATCCGTGCCACCGAAACGGTGACGTTCTTCCGGAAGAAGCCCGCGCATCTGCTGCTTCCGGGCAGGATGCATTGCGGCCGCCGGGTGCGCGTTGCCGATATCGGCATCGATGCGAGCGTGCTCGCGGAAATCCAGCCGCAGACATTCGAGAACGTTCCTTTGGCCTGGCATCCGTCATTCCCGGTGCCGCGGATCGACGGCCATAAATACGCCCGGGGCCATGCGGTTATCGTCTCCGGCGATATCGCCGCGACTGGTGCCGCGCGGCTGGCGGCGCGGGGCGCCTTGCGGGCCGGCGCCGGGCTGGTGACGCTGGCATCGCCCCGCGACGCGCTGGCCGTCAACGCCTCGGCGCTGATCGCCGTGATGGTTCGCTCCGTCGACACCGTGATCGAGTTTGGCGAGCTGTTGGCTGACAAGCGCCTCAACGCCCTCGTGATCGGCCCGGGCGTCGGCGTCGGCAATCGCACCTGCGATCTGGTCCTCACGGCGCTGTCGGCGAAACGTCGCCTGGTGCTCGATGCGGATGCGCTGACGAGCTTTGCAGAAGCGCCCGATCGCCTGTTCGAGGCGATCAAGGCTTCGCACGATCCGCAGGTCGTCCTCACCCCGCATGAGGGCGAGTTTCCGCGGCTGTTCAGCGACATCAGCAACAAGCATCCGCTTCGCTCGAAACTTGAACGGGCGCGGGTTGCCGCCGAACGCAGCGGCGCCATCGTCCTGCTCAAGGGACCGGATACCGTGGTGGCGTCACCGGACGGTCGCGCTACCATCGCCGCCAATGCGCCGCCCTGGCTGGCTACCGCCGGCGCCGGCGACGTGCTGGCAGGGATGATCGCGGGCCTGCTGGCGCAGGGCGCGCCGGCGTATGAGGCCGCCTCTATCGGCGCCTGGATGCACGGCGAGGGCGCGCGCGAGGCGGGTCCCGGCCTGATCGCGGAGGATTTGACGGAGGTGCTGCCCGCGGTGTTTCGGCGGCTCTATGACGAGTTCGGGATTGAGTATTAGGCCGCTCGAACTTGATGACGTGGGGCCGCGGCGCGCGTTCACCGAGCCGCCTTCGACTACACCTTGCTGTGGCTCACCGGTCTGCACACGCCCGAGGGAGACCAGTGATTTTATCGCGAGCGGATGTTCAATCAAAAGCGGTTGTGGCAACGTGCGTTCCCGACCGATGCGGGCGGAACCACCACGCCGCCCACCAACGGTAGCAACCTGAAGGAGCTATGGCCATGCGCAGAATCCTCGTCGCTGCTGTGATCCTCTCAACCTCTTCGGCCGCTTGGGCCCAGAGACAACCCACGTCGTGCTCCACGGGCGCGCAGATGTGCAAGGAATCGATCAGTCGGGCGCGTGATGCAACGCGGGTGAGGGCGACCCCTTCCGACTGCGATGCCGCGGCCGCCCAGTGCATGAAGACCGGCGTTTTTGTGGGTCCCGGTTCGGGTACTCGCTGGCCAGTGGCCAAGAATTAAGGCTGCCGCCAATTATCACTGCAGTTGGTAGGATGGGTGGAGCGAAGCGATATCCGTCGCCTTTGTGGCTGCAGGGGTTGATGGGTATCGCTTCGCTCCACCCATTCTACTCGCTACTTTGCATGGGGTTGTTTTAGCGATTTTTTGTAGCGAGCCGTTCACACCAGATATCTGGCGACTGCCGCTTCGTCCCAGACAAGCCCGAGGCCGGGTCCGCGCGCGGTGACCGCTCCGTCGACGATCGCGATGGGCTCGGCGAGGATGGCGCGGGCGATGTCGAGAACCTCCAGCCAGTGCGCGGTCGGCGTCACCGCCAGCATATGCGCGCTCGCCTCGGCAAACAGGTGGCTCGACATCGGGATCGATGCCGCTTCCGCTTGCCCTGCGACGCGCATCCACCCGGTGACGCCGCCGCATTTCATCAGATCGGGCATGATGAAATCGCTGGCGCCGGCCGCGATGGCCTCGGCAAAGCCGCGCGGAAACCACCAGTTCTCGCCGGCCTGAATCGGGGTCGGAGAGGTTTCCCGGACCTTGGCATGACCAAGCAGGTTTTCCTGCGGCACCGGTTCTTCGATCCAGTGCAGGCCATAGGGCGCCAGACGTTCGATACGGCGTGTTGCTTCAGCCGGATCGAGCGACTGGTTGAAGTCGATCATGAGCGCGATGTCCGGGCCGAGCAGGGCGCGCACCGCCTTCACGACCCGTTCATCATTGGCGGCGTCGCCGTCGCCGCCCTTGATCTTGATGCCCTTGAATCCCTGTTCGAGCGAACGCTTCAGGTCCTTGGCGTCGGCAACGGGGTCGACCGCGCCGTAACTGTCATAGGCCCGGATCGGCCGCGGCGAGCCGCCGAGCAGGGTGACCAATGGCTGGCCCGCCGCCCGGCCGAGCACGTCCCAGAACGCCATATCGAGGCCTGAGACGGCCATGCCCACCAGGCCCTGCCAGCCGAGCAACCTGAACCTGGCATCCATCGCGGCCATCAGGTCGAACGGCGCGACCGGCTTGCCGGCCAACTCGCTTCCGATTTCCTCGATCAGATGAACCAGCGGTTTAAGTGTCAATCTGGTGTAGGCAAAGATGTAGGAATGCCCGGTAACGCCTTGATTTGTCGCGACATCGATCAGCACCAACGGGGCCGCCTCGATCACGCCGAAGGCGTTTTTCACGGGCCGGGATATCGGGGCGACGACGGCGCGGGCCCTGACGCTGCGAATGGTCGGCGTGGCTGCACTCATGCTGGTTTCCTCCTTCGATACTCTACCATCTTGACCATCTTGGGAGGTGCGTCACCGCCGGCTCGCGGTCTCTTCGATCGACAGCGTCCGGCCAATGTCGAGTTGTTGGCACAGAAACCTCCGCTTTCCAGGCTATGTCAGAATTCCCCTTATGTGTGAGGAACCAGCATGTCCCGCGAACCTTTGACGCTTGGAAAGCCATTCGAAAAGAAGGTGTTGTTTTCGCTCGGCGTCGTCTCGTCAGGCCGGATGCTTCACACCGCCGGCATTACCGCCCGGGACGCCAATGGCGATCTGGTGGGCGCAGGCGATATGCGGGCGCAGGTCGAGCAGTGCTTCAGCAATCTGGGGGATGTGCTGGAGGCCGCGAGTGCGAGTTTCGGCGACGTCGTGAAGTATACGATCTATACTACCGACATCGCCCTGTTCGACAGCACGACACGCGACATTCGTTTCCCTTATTTCGTCGACCGGCCGGCCTCGACGCTGATCGAGGTGAGCCGGCTCATCGATCCCGGGATGCTGGTTGAGATCGAAGCGATCGCCTGTCTCGGTGAGTCATGAGGGGCGAGCCGTTGATCCCGTCGCGTCCGCTCGCGGACTTCCTCAACGCCGAAGCAGTGCAGCTTGCTAAGGCCTGTACCCGGTGCGGCAAGTGCGTCGAGGTTTGTCCGGTGGTTCCGTTCGGTCCGATGGCCTCGGTGCCGCCGCAGGATGTGGTGGAGCCCGTGGCTGCCTTCCTGGCGGAGGGGCGGCCGATGTCCGAGGCCGCAGGCGCCTGGACGGCGGCCTGCAATGGCTGCGGCGCATGTCTGCCGGCATGTCCTGAAGCCATCAATCCGCGAAAGATGCTGATGCTCGCGGCCGCGAAGCAATCCCGGATATCGTCAAAGACGCCGGAGTTGTTTCGCAGGATGTCGCGCTCCATCAAGATCATGATCGCGATGCAGCTTGTGCCGCAGGAATTCGCAAAATTGTTCGTGCCGGCGCGTCCGCGCGAGGCCGCCATGGTGTTCTATCTCGGCTGCAACGCGTTGCGCACGCCGCATCTGTTGTTCAACACCATGTTTGTGCTCGACGCGCTGGATGTCGATTACGAAGTCGTCGGCGGACCTTCATCGTGCTGCGGCGTGATCAGCACCAAGTGGGAGGGGGCGATATCGACGGGTCAGCGCGTGACCAACAACACCATATCCCAATTCGAAGGGTTCAACCCCGAGAAGGTCCTGAACTGGTGTCCGACCTGCCAAATACATCTTGGCGAAACGCTGGAAGGTTATCGGAAGACATCGTTTTCGTTCGATCACGTGACGGCCTATCTGGTTTCCCGGTTCGACGACGTGAGGCGCCGGATTGTCCGTCCGGTCGTGCGCCGGGCGGTACTGCATATCCATGCCGGTTGTATCGACGTCGGCCATGCCGTGGAGCGGCTGCTCCGGGCTGTTCCGGGCCTGGACCTTGCCGATATGGTGGTGGAGTCGGGCTATACTTGCGGAGGATCAGGCTGCAGCAGATCGCCGGAACTGGCGGCCATCGAGCATGCAGCCTTGCTCGATAGCGTGAGGGAGACCGGCGCCGATACGCTGGTGACGCTCTATCACGGATGCCACGCGATCTTTGCCGGCGCGGAAAGAGAGGGGACGTTTGAAGTCCTCAACTTCACCGACATTCTGGTCGAGGCCATGGGCGGCATTCCGCACCAGGACATGCTGAAAAGGTACAGGCTGCTGGATGATTGGGAGATGATCGTCACCGAAGCCCAGCCCTATCTCAGGGCCAACGGGATCGAGATCGACGACGATTGGCTAAAGCGGCATGGGCCGGATATCCTGGCATCAGCCGAATTCAAGGGAGGCCTCGATTGTCTCGGCGTCGCCGCGGCAGGAGCCCAACGACCATGAGCCGCGCGGCCACCATTGCTGCGCCCGTTGCCATGGCGGAAAACGGCCTGTCGCCCAAGTGGAGCCTGGCGCTGTCCGGATTGTCCGCGGCGCAGCGCAACGACATCAGAAAGCGCATGCGGACGCAGATCCTGCCGCCGCGGTCGATTTTGTTCCGGCAGGGTGCCCCCAGCGACACGCTGGTCGTACTGGAAGATGGCCGGGTCAGGCTGCTTCAAACCCAGCGCAACGGCGAGCAATTTGCGTTCGGCGTGTTTGTAGGGGGGACCGTGCTTGGTCTTGCGGCGCTCGTCCTCGACCGGCCGCGCATTCTGACGGCAGAGGCCATCGACCAGGTCGTGATCTCGGTGATGCCGCGGAGCGACTTCGTGGCCTGCACGCGGAATGTGCCAGGCTTTCTCGACAACATCACGCGGCTGCTTGCGCTGCTTTCGGTCGAGAGCATCGAGCGCAGCGGTCCGCTCGCACTCGATGACGCCTGGGTCAGGCTCGGCACTATCCTGGTGTCGCTGGCGCGCAACGATAGCCGGAATTCCTGCCCGACGATCTCGGGGCTGACTCAGGAGGATCTGGCCAAGATGGTCGGCGTGAGCCGCGCCTGGGTCGGCGCCGCGCTCGCCGAATTCGAACGCCTGTTGCTGATTTCGAAGCGACGCAGCCGGATCACGATCGAGCAACCCGACCGGCTGGCCGATTTCGTTGCGGCAAGCCGTAACCGTTCGCCCCCCCGGCGCTGATCGCGCCGCAACTTTCAGGAAACTGCGAGAACAGCCATGACCGTCTATGTGATCGCTCAAGTAAAATTCACCAGGGAAGAATGCTATCGGCGCTACCAATCGCGGTTCGCCGATGTTTTCAAACAGTTCACGGCGCGGCTCTTGGTCGCCGACGAGAAGCCGAAAGTTCTCGATGGCGAGTGGACGCGCGACAAGGTGGTCGTCATGCAATTTCCCGATGAGCCGGAAGCGATGCGCTTTCTGGACTCGCCGGCCTATCAGGAGATTTCAAACGACCGCATCGCCGGCGCCGAGGTGTTGTCGCTGCTCGTGAAGGGACTGCCGTCGCCGCTTTGAGCCATTCAGCTCTCGATTGCGTACCACCGCACGAGGCGCGCCGCCGCCCAGTCGGTCGCGACGGTTTCGATCAGCCAGCGTCCGGCGAAATCCGCGGCGAATGCGATCCGCTGGGTCTGGCCGGGATCAATCGCCAGCGTATCCAGCCAGAACGGCTTCCAGCCGTCGTCGAGCCGGTCCAGCAGCCGGAAATGATGGCCGTGCAAGTGGAAGACTTCGGGGATGTCGCCGCGATTGGTCAGGGCCAGCACCACGGTGCGGCCCGTCTTGGCGCGGAAGGCGGGGGCGGCAGTGGCAGCGAACTTCGCCGGCGTCACCCAATCGCCCTGAGGGCCGCCGAGTGTCAGGTCGATGCGCAGGGCGTTCTTGAGGTCGAGCTGGGCCGGCAGGTCATTGGGGGGCAGCGCGGCGGCGATCGGCAACGGCGCGCTCCTGATCGCGGGCTCCCGGGAGGTGACCAGCCGGGCGATCGGGCGGGCCTCTCGGCCGTCATGGAGCAGGATCGATGAGATCGAGCCCGACGGCGCCGAAGCGTCGACGAATGCGTCGACCCGGCTTCCCGGCGCCAGCACGAACCCGCCGCCGCGGGCCAGGAAAGGTTCGGCCGGCTGACCGTCGAAGGCCATCAAGCGGACCTCGTGGCCCTCAATTTTGACTGCAATGACATTGCGTTGGCTACCATTGATGAAGCGGAATCGCAGCCGTTCGTTGACGCGGGCAGGGATGTCGAGCGTCGTCAGCCCATTGATGGTGAATTGCGGCGTCGTGTCCCTGGGGTCGGTGCCAGGGGCAATGGCGGTCCCGTCCGGACGCAGACGCCAGTCTTCGATCAGGAATACCTCGTCGCGGTCGACGGCGACCGGTTCGCTCTCCCCAACGATCAGCGCCCGAACCGGCGATGGGCGCGCCTGGCCATCGCCGAGCAGGCGGAGGTCGCAAAGGAATGTGCCGGCGTGGCGCAAGGGAATGGCGATGGTCTCGCTTGCCCCGGGCGCCAATGCCGCGCGCCCGGCCAGCGGTTCGGCGGACGGAACGCCATCGATGCCGCGCCAGCTCGCTGCCGCGGGGATCGGGAGCCCGTTTCCGAGCGCGATTTCGACGGTCTCGCCGCGCTTGAACCGAAGGTCCGGTCCGGCGAGCGTCCAGATCGGCGTATCCGGCCCTCCTGGCCGCAAGGCGATGGCGCCAGCCCCGGCCCGCAGCGCCAGTGACGGCCGCCCTTGGGCGGCCGCGATGGAAGACATGGCCGGGGCGAGGGCGGTGGCGCCCAATCCGGCCAAAAGCGCGCGTCGGTCCAGCCGGAGAATGCGATCTGCCATGGGCTCGATGCGGACCATTTTCCGCCGGACATGTCCAGTTGCCGCAGGTCGGCCGGGAGGGCTCCCGGACGGCCATTTTTTTGCTGCGAACAGGTTCGCTCATGTTATAAGCCCGCCGCAACAATCGCGTTTATGACCTAGATGATGGCATGCAGGCCATAAACACGATTGATTCCATTAACTTGGAGCATGATTGGCCGCCCGAAAACCGCTTCACACTTTTCGGCAGTCATGCTCGGGCATCGCGGCCGGACATGATGCTATCAGCGGGCGTGGCGGAACTGGTAGACGCGCTGGATTTAGGTTCCAGTGACGAAAGTTGTGGGGGTTCGAGTCCCTCCGCCCGCACCAAGCGCCGATAGCGTTTGCGAGACGAATTACGGGAGGACCGGTTTCCGAAAGGGCGATGCCCCCTGAAGAAATGGGTCCGCCGATCCACCGGCGCAGGCTTTCGGGCCGCGCGTCGACCAGATTGACAATGTTCGCGCCGTTTGGGCCGGACGAAAGCGGAAGAAGATTGACGCCATGCAGGTCACCGAAACCCTCGCTGAGGGATTGAAGCACGAATTCCAGATCAGCGTTCCCGCATCGGATCTCGATGCCAAGGCGGACGCGCGCCTCGTCGACCTCAAGGACAAGGTCCGCCTCAACGGCTTCCGTCCCGGCAAGGTGCCGGTGAGCCACCTCAAGAAGGTGTACGGCCGTTCGGTGATGGCGGAGACCATCGACCAGACCATCCGCGATACCAACACGCAGATCTTCACCGAGCGTGGCTTCCGTCTTGCGACCGAGCCGAAGATCACCATGCCGACCGAGGAAAAAGCGGTCGAGGATATCCTCACCGGTAAATCCGATCTCACCTACACGGTCGCAATCGAGGTCGTGCCCTCGATCCAGCTCGCCGATTTCAAGAGCTTTAGCGTCGAGAAGCCGGTCGTCGACGTGACCGACACCGATGTCGACGAGGCCATCAAGCGCATCGCCGACCAGAACCGGTCCTACGCCGCGAAGAGCGAGGGCGCCAAGGCCGAAACCGGCGATCGGGTGACGATCTCGTTCAAGGGTACCATCGACGGCACCCCGTTCGACGGCGGCACCGGCGAGGGCATCCAGGTCGTGATCGGCACAGGACAGTTCATCCCGGGCTTCGAAGAGCAGCTGATCGGCATCGGCGCGGGCGAAACCCGCACCCTGAAGGTTTCATTCCCGAAGAATTACGCCAGCGAGAAGCTCGCCGGCCAGCCGGCCGAGTTCGAAACCACGGCCACCGCGATCGAGGCGCCGCAGGACACCAAGATCGATGACGAGTTTGCCAAGACGCTCGGCCTCGAATCGCTCGACAAGCTGAAGGAAGCCGCGCGCGAGCGGCTGGTGGCTGAATTCGCCGGCGCCACCCGCCAGCGGGTCAAGCGCATGCTGCTGGACCGCCTCGACGAAGCCCACCGCTTTGAGGCGCCGCCGTCGCTGGTCGAGGAAGAATTCAACCTGATGTGGAATTCGATCAAGGCCGAGATGGAATCCAGCGGCAAGACCTTCGCCGACGAGGACACCACGGAAGAAGCCGCCAAGGAAGAGTACCAGAAGATCGCCGACCGCCGGGTCCGGCTCGGCCTGGTGCTGTCCGAGATCGGCGAGAAGAACAAGATCACGGTTACCGACGATGAAGTCAGTCGCGCGGTGATCGAGCGTGCGCGGCAGATGCCGGGCCGCGAGAAGGAAGTCTGGGACTACTATCGCAGCAACGCCAATGCGGTGGCCCAGCTTCGTGCACCGATCTACGAGGACAAGGTCGTCGACTTCATCCTGGAACTCGCCAATGTGACCGAAAAGAAGGTCACGCGCGAAGATCTCTACAAGGACGACGAGGCGGAAAAGAGCGCGGCCTGATACCGACAATTCTGTCAGCCGGGCGTTAAGGTTGAGAAGCGAAAGGGGCGTGGCGACGGTATCCGTCGCTATGCCCGGCTGCGCGAATCAGCTTCAACTGCAACGAATTCCGCACGCTTTTGACCCGGTCTTGTCACCGGGGAATTGGCCCATATCTGTCAACTGTGTTTGAAGTCCTGCATCACGGGACGTTCGTCCGCGCCCGGCAAATCCAGCCCGTTCTGTCTTGCCGATGGATGTCCGCCTCCGCCAACCTGTCTACTAACCCTTGGGTGACTAATGCGCGATCCGGTCGAAACCTACATGCAACTTGTGCCGATGGTGGTCGAGCAGACCAACCGCGGCGAACGCGCCTACGACATTTTCTCGCGTCTCCTGAAAGAGCGCATCATCTTCGTGACCGGACCGGTCGAGGATGGCATGTCGACGCTGACGGTCGCGCAGCTGCTGTTCCTCGAAGCCGAGAATCCGAAGAAGGAAATCTCGATGTACATCAACTCGCCGGGCGGCGTGGTGACGTCGGGCCTTGCGATTTACGACACCATGCAGTTCATCCGCCCGCCGGTGTCGACGCTTTGCACCGGGCAGGCGGCATCGATGGGATCGCTGCTCCTGGCCGCCGGCCATAAGGACATGCGCTTCTCGCTGCCGAATTCGCGCATCATGGTCCACCAGCCTTCCGGCGGCTTCCAGGGCCAGGCCACCGACATCATGCTGCACGCCCAGGAAATCCTGAACCTGAAGAAGCGGCTCAACGAGATCTACGTGAGGCACACCGGCCAGACCTACAAGGCGATCGAGGATGCGCTGGAACGCGACAAATTCCTCACCGCCGAAATGGCCCGTGACTTCGGCATTGTCGACAAGGTGATCGACAAGCGCCAGGAAGACCCGACGCCGCCGAAAACCCCGTAATAATCCCGGCCGTAAGCACGCATTGAGCTTAACATGGGTCGTCGGCGGCCATTTCGGGCCTCCGGCGGGACAACTATGCCCCCTTATGGGCAGGAAGTTCCGCATTCGTGCTGGTTTGGCGGCGTGGCAATCGCGCAACGCTCCCCCGATTTCGACAGGTTCGCCTCGTGCGAACGGCACAAATCACGGTATTGTCACGGGTATCGGAAGCCCCGCCAATTAGCGAATTCTTGATAGTCGGGTGCGACCATGATTGGCTAGGGGCGTTTGGCGGGGGATTCGAGTTAGCCGCGATTCGTGCGGTATCTGAAGCGTAGGGTCTTTTTTGGTACGGATTTTGCTCTATCTAAATCTCTACCCCGGTTTAGTGCCGGAATGGGGCGATTGAGCAGACGGGATCGAACGGCGGACGGAGATAAGAATGAGTAAGGTCGGCACGAGCGACTCCAAGAACACGCTGTATTGCTCGTTCTGCGGCAAGAGCCAGCATGAAGTCCGCAAATTGATTGCGGGTCCCACTGTATTCATCTGCGACGAATGCGTGGAACTCTGCATGGACATTATCCGTGAGGAGAACAAGTCCTCGCTGGTGAAGTCGCGCGACGGCATTCCGACGCCGAAGGAAATCTGCAAGGTTCTCGACGACTACGTGATCGGCCAGAGCCACGCCAAGAAGGTGCTCTCGGTCGCCGTCCACAATCACTACAAGCGGCTCAATCACCAGACCAAGCACAACGACGTCGAACTCGCGAAGTCGAACATCCTGCTGATCGGCCCGACCGGTTCGGGCAAGACGCTGCTGGCGCAGACGCTGGCGCGGATTCTCGACGTCCCGTTCACGATGGCGGACGCGACGACGCTGACCGAAGCCGGTTACGTCGGCGAGGACGTCGAAAACATCATCCTGAAGCTGTTGCAGTCGGCCGATTATAATGTCGAGCGCGCGCAGCGCGGCATCGTCTATATCGACGAGATCGACAAGATCAGCCGCAAGTCCGACAATCCGTCGATCACCCGCGACGTGTCGGGCGAGGGCGTGCAGCAGGCGCTGCTGAAGATCATGGAAGGCACCGTTGCCTCGGTTCCTCCGCAGGGCGGCCGCAAGCATCCGCAGCAGGAGTTCCTGCAGGTCGACACCACGAACATCCTCTTCATCTGCGGCGGCGCGTTTTCAGGGTTGGAGAAGATCATCTCCGCGCGCGGCCGCTCGACCTCGATCGGCTTCGCAGCCCAGGTGCTGGCTCCGGAAGACCGCCGCACCGGCGAAATCTTCCGTCACGTCGAGCCTGAGGATCTCCTCAAGTACGGCCTGATCCCGGAATTCGTCGGACGTCTGCCGGTGGTCGCCACGCTCGAGGATCTCGACGAGACTTCGCTCAAGAAGATTCTGACCGATCCGAAGAACGCGCTGGTGAAGCAGTACCAGCGGCTGTTCGAGATGGAGAACATCGAGCTGACCTTCGCCGACGAGGCGCTTGGCGCGGTCGCCCGCAAGGCGATCGAGCGCAAGACCGGCGCGCGGGGCCTGCGTTCGATCCTCGAGAGCATCCTGCTCGAGACCATGTTCGACCTTCCGGGCCTGGAAGGCGTGGAAGAGGTGGTAATCTCGCGCGAGGTGGTCGAAGGAACCGCGCGTCCCCTGTACATCTACGCCGATCGTTCCGATCGCGCCGTGGAAAGCAGCGCCAGCGCCTGATCGCCTGATCGCGCCTTCGCGGCGGACGGATTGAGCGACCAACGAGAGCGGCTGCCGGGCCTCCGGCGGCCGTGGTGGCGTCGGTTCGATTCCGCATTCAGCCCCGATTGGCGGGCTCTTTTCAGTGACTTGACACCCCCATCGTCGATAGCCACCTAATGCTATCGGTGATGAAAGCCTAACCGTGAGATTCGCCGCTCCAACGATCCGGAGAGGTGGCCGAGAGGCAGCCATCCGACCCGGAACTTACAGGCACCTTGTGGCGGTTGCGCAAAATTGCGGGCTGCGTGCAGGGGGGCAAAACAAAAGGAACAGGCCATGACTACCGCAAAACCCCGGCCATCTATCGTTCACGGCGAAAGCCACTCTTATCCGGTGCTGCCGCTTCGCGACATCGTGGTCTTTCCGCACATGATCGTGCCGCTGTTCGTCGGCCGCGAGAAATCGATCCGCGCCCTCGAAGAGGTCATGAAGAATGACGCGCTGATCATGCTCGCGACGCAGAAGAACGCGTCGGACGACGATCCGAACCCGGATTCGATCTACGAGACCGGTACGCTCGCCAGCGTGTTGCAGCTGCTCAAATTGCCGGACGGCACCGTCAAGGTGCTGGTGGAAGGGCTCGAGCGCGCGCGCGTGCAGAAATACACCGACCGGTCGGAATATTACGAAGCCACCGCAGTCGCGCTTGCCGACACCGATGCGACGTCCGTCGAGGCGGAAGCGCTGGCGCGCTCGGTGGTGTCCGACTTCGAGAGCTATGTGAAGCTCAACAAGAAGATCTCGGCCGAAGTCGTCGGCGTGGTGCAGGCCATCACCGACTTCGCCAAGCTAGGCGACACCGTTGCCTCGCACCTCGCCGTCAAGATCGCCGATCGCCAGGGCATCCTGGAGACGCTGTCGGTCACCGCGCGCCTCGAGAAGGTGCTCGGCCTGATGGAGAGCGAGATCTCGGTGCTGCAGGTCGAGAAGCGCATCCGCTCGCGCGTCAAGCGCCAGATGGAGAAGACCCAGCGCGAATATTATCTCAACGAGCAGATGAAGGCGATCCAGAAGGAGCTCGGCGACGACGAAGGCCGCGACGAACTGGCTGATCTGGAAGAGAAGATTGCCAAGACCAAGCTTTCCAAGGAAGCGCGCGAGAAGGCGCAGCACGAACTGAAGAAGCTGCGCCAGATGTCGCCGATGTCCGCGGAAGCGACCGTCGTGCGCAACTATCTCGACTGGCTGCTGTCGATCCCGTGGAACAAGAAGTCCAAGGTCAAGAAGGATCTGGTCGCAGCCCAGGCCGTGCTCGACAGCGATCACTACGGTCTCGAGAAGGTCAAGGACCGCATCGTCGAGTATCTCGCGGTGCAGTCGCGCGCCAACAAGCTCACCGGACCGATCCTGTGCCTGGTCGGCCCTCCCGGCGTCGGCAAGACCTCGCTCGGCAAGTCGATCGCGAAAGCGACGGGGCGCGAATTCGTGCGCGTCTCGCTCGGCGGCGTGCGCGACGAGGCCGAGATCCGCGGTCACCGCCGCACCTATATCGGCTCGATGCCCGGCAAGGTCATCCAGTCGATGCGCAAGGCGAAAACCTCGAATCCGCTGTTCCTGCTGGACGAGATCGACAAGATGGGCGCCGATTTCCGCGGCGATCCGTCATCGGCGCTGCTCGAGGTGCTCGACCCCGAGCAGAACTCGACCTTCAACGATCACTACCTCGAGGTCGATTACGATCTTTCCAACGTGATGTTCATCACGACCGCGAATACGCTGAATATTCCGGGACCGCTGATGGACCGCATGGAGATCATCCGGATCGCCGGCTACACCGAGAACGAGAAGGTCGAGATTGCCCGCAAGCATCTCATCCCGAACGCGATCTCCAAGCATGGCCTGGATTCCAAGGAATGGTCGATCGACGACGACGCGCTGCTCCTGATGATCCGGCGTTACACCCGCGAAGCGGGCGTGCGTAACCTGGAGCGTGAGCTTTCGACACTCGCCCGCAAGGCGGTGAAGGAGCTGATGATCTCCAAGAAGAAGTCGGTCAGGGTCACCGAGAAGACTCTGGAAGAGTTCCTCGGCGTTCCCAAGTACCGCTTCGGCGAGATCGAGAGCGAGCCTCAGGTCGGCATCGTGACGGGCCTGGCCTGGACCGATGTCGGCGGCGAGCTGCTGACCATCGAAGGCGTCATGATGCCCGGCAAGGGCAAGATGACGGTCACGGGCAATTTGCGCGACGTGATGAAGGAGTCGATTTCGGCGGCGGCGTCTTACGTCCGCTCGCGCGCCGTCGGCTTCGGCATCGAGCCGCCCTTGTTCGACCGGCGCGACATCCACGTCCACGTGCCTGAAGGGGCGACCCCGAAGGATGGACCCTCCGCGGGTGTCGCGATGGCGACAGCGATCGTCTCCATCATGACCGGCATCCCGGTCCGGCACGATGTCGCCATGACCGGCGAGATCACCTTGCGCGGACGCGTGCTGCCGATCGGCGGGTTGAAGGAGAAGCTGCTGGCCGCTGCCCGCGGCGGCATCAAGACGGTGCTGATCCCCGAGGACAACGCCAAGGATCTCACGGAGATTTCCGATGCGATCAAGGGCGGGATGACGATCATCCCGGTGGCACGGCTCGACGACGTCGTCTCCAAGGCCCTGGTGCGGCCGCCGGTGCCGATCGTCTGGGAAGAGGACACCAAGGTGCCGGTCAAGCCGGACACGTCAGACGAGGCGGCGGGCGGCCTGACGGCGCACTGAGGCTTTCCAGCAAGACAACAGCGGCGCCCCCTCGGGGGGCGCCGCTTTTTTGTGAGGCGATACACGGCTTGCGCCCAGGGGCGGGGCAGCGGTAAACAGGCGGAGAGGGCGGCTAGCTCAGCTGGTTAGAGCATCTCGTTTACACCGAGAGGGTCGGGAGTTCGAATCTCTCGCCGCCTACCAGCCTTCGCTCGCTCCGCGAGCTTCGGCTTGGCAAGCCCCGGCGCAGCGAAGGCTGTCGCGCCGAGGTCGCGAAGCGACGGGGCGGATCAGTCCGGGCGCGTTTACGAAAACGCGTTGCCGCCTCGCAGGCCGAGCTTCTTGAAGATCATCGCTGCGGGACAGAAGCCGGTGAAGGCTGCCTGCAGCATGTTCAGTCCGGCGAAAGCGGTCAGCAGGTACCAGTAAGGATGCACCAGCCAGCCCAGCGCGAGGCCGAGTAGCACGACAAATCCTGCGAAAGCGAGCACTGCCTTATCGATGTTCATGACGTATTTCTTTCCTTCCAGGTGGGTTTGAAGTCATCAGGACCGGGCAAGCCCGGCCATCGTCCATGCAACGATTCTTTTGGTACCCATCGCGCCCGCGCTCCGCGCGATCTCCCGGCCATGGTGCATCAGCAGCAGGGTAGGGATGCCGCTGATGCCGAGGCGGGAGGAGACGGAGGGCGCAGTGTCCGAGTTCAGCTTCAGCAGCCGAACCCTGGGCTCCAGTTCCTGCGCGGCCCGTTCGAACATCGGCGCCATGGAGCGGCAGGGGCCGCACCAGGGCGCCCAGACATCGACGAGGACAGGGATGTCGCTGCTCGCGACGTGGCGACCGAACGCCTCCTCGTCCACCTCGATGGGGTGGCCGCTGAAGATCGGCTGGTGACACGACCCGCAACGCGCGTTCGTTGCGGTCCGTTCGGCGGGCAGCCGGTTGATCTTCCCGCAATGTCCACAGACGACCTGGTGACTTGCACTCATGTTCCCGTCTTGACCTCTTTGATTTTGGCGATGTTGAGCTTGTCGAGCAGGAAGCGCTCGTAGAACGGCTCGCTCTCGCCGCGGCGGATCTTGCGCAGGAAGTATTTCTCGAACGCGACCTTGGCCAAATGAACCCATTCGCCTTTCGACGACCAGTTGACGTTGCGCGGAGGAATCTGCGGCTGCGCCAGGAAGGCAACGCCGGTGTCGCCGAAATCGGCAAGGCAGATCGCGTTCCAGGTCGGCTGCGCCACCGGCGCCTGGCCCTTCAACAGCGAGCCGATGTTCATCGCCGTCGCCGTCACCATCGACTCGATCATGAATCCGGTCTTCGGCACGCCGACCGGGACCGGGGTGGCTCCGACCGGCGCAATCGCCACGCAGACGCCGATCGCGAAGATGTTGGGATATTCGGGATTGCGCTGATGCTTGTCGACGATCACGAAGCCGCGCGGGTTGGTCAGCTTCTCGATGCCGCGAACCGCGCCGACGCCGCGAAACGCCGGCAGCATCATCGAATAGGCGAACGGCAATTCGTGGGTCTTGTGGATCGATCCGTCGTCGGCGATTTCCTCGACGGTCATCTTGCCTTGCTCGACGCCCTTGACCCGGGCGTTGGTGATCCATTTGACGTGCTTCTCGCGCATCTCGCTTTCGAGCAGGCCCTTGGTGTCGCCGACCCCGTCGAGACCGAGATGCCCGATATAGGGCTCCGAGGTGACGAAGGTCATGGGTACGCGGTCGCGAAGCTTGCGGCGGCGCAGTTCGGTTTCCAGGATGAACAGGAATTCATAGGCCGGCCCGAAGCAGGAGGCCCCTTGCACGGCGCCGATCACCACCGGCCCCGGATTGGCGGCAAGCTGCTCGAAGGCGTCCTTGGCATGGGCGGCGTGGTCGACGTGACAGATCGATTGGGTGTGGCCGTCCGGCCCGAGCCCGGGGATCTCGTCGAATGCGAGTTCAGGCCCGGTCGCGACCACCAGATAGTCGTAATCGATCGAGGCGCCGTCGGCGAGTTCGACGCGGTTTTCGGTCGGATGCACGCGCTGTGCGCCTTGCGTCAGGAGCCGGACGCCCTTGCGCTTCATGATGTCGACGAGGTCGATCTCGATATCGCCGCGCTTGCGCCAGCCGATCGCGACCCAGGGATTGGAGGGGACAAAATGATAGACCGGCCCCTGGGAGACCACGGTCAGGCGATCGCCCTTCCTCAATTGCGGTAACAATTCGTAGGCCATCAGCGTCCCGCTGAGGCCGGCTCCGATAACGACAACTTCCGCCATGAACACCTCCGTTTGCTGCATTCCCTGTTGCGGCTGCGCCAATTTGCCTTGGCTTGTTCGACCGCATGCCTTGACTATATATTCGAATAATCGTATATACGCAAGTATGAAAATAGATAGCACGATAATGGAGTCGGCGGCCGACCGGGCCAGCGATCTCCTGAAGGCGCTTTCCAATCGTCACCGGCTCTTGATCATCTGCCAGTTGATCGACGGCGAGCGCTCGGTTGGCGATCTCGCGGAATTCCTGAGCCTGCGTGATTCCACGGTGTCCCAGCATCTTGCGTTGCTCCGCAAGGATGGCCTGGTGTCGGCGCGTCGCGACGCCCAGACGATCTACTACTCGATAACCAGCGATCCCGCGCGCGAGATCCTGAAGACGCTCTATGAGGTCTATTGCGCGCCGCCGAAGGCCAGCAAAGCAAAAGCTAGATTATAGGAGCGCGCAGGCGACGCCTTGAGGCAGGTCAACGTCGCCGTGGTGAATTCCAATGAGATGCTCCGACAACCGCCAGGGGCGGAAAGGCGATTCTGATGCGTAGACTGATTGTATTGAGCATTGTTGCGGCAGCGGCATTGAACGCAACTACCGCCGGTGCCGAAACCCTGACCGTTGCCCTGCGGCCGGTCGCCGACGAGAAGGCGGTGTTCGCGACCGTCGAGAGCATCAGCGTGGTTCCGGCCCGCGGGCGTATCGGCGGCACCATCGTTCAGCTCAACGTCCGCGAAGGAGATCCGGTGACGCGTGGGCAGTCGATCGCCACGATCGGCGATGAAAAACTTAGCCTGCAGATGAAATCGCTGGATGCGCAGATCGACGCGCTGCAGGCGCAGTCGAACCAGGCGCAGATCGATTTTTCGCGGATCGAGGGACTGGTGGAGCGCGGGACGCTTCCCCGGGTCAAGCTCGACGAGGCGCGCACCGTGCTCAACGTGGCGGAGAATGGCCTGCGGGCGAAGACTGCCGAACGCGCCGTGGTCCAGCAGCAATTCAACGAAGGGCAGGTGCTGGCGCCCGCCGGCGGGCGCGTGCTGAAGAAACTGGCGGCCGTTGGTTCCGTCGTGTTGCCCGGCGACCCCGTGGCGATGATAGCGCAACAGAATTTCAAGTTGAGGCTGCGCGTGCCGGAGCGGCATGCCCGCTTCCTGAAGACCGGTGACAAGATCAGGGTCGATGGCGCCGAGTTCGGCGACCAGAGCCCGAAATCGGGTGTGATCGATCTGGTCTATCCGCAGATCGAGGACGGCCGCGTGATCGCGGACGCCACTGTCGAAAACCTCGGAGAATATTTCGTCGGCGACCGTTTGCGGGTCTGGATATCCGGCGGCGAGCGGATGGCGTTCGTGATTCCGTCTGAATACGTCACCACGCGCTTCGGCATCGATTACGTCCAGATACGCCAGGGCGATCGGACCGTCAGCGCGCCGGTGCAGCGCGGGCGGAATCTGACGAGCCCCGATCTCCCCAACGGCCTTGAAATCCTGTCCGGCATTCGTACCGGCGACCAGTTGGTGCAACCGTGAATCTCGGACTTTCGGGCCGGCTTACGCGGGCCACCATCGGATCGCCGCTGACGCCATTGTTCCTGCTCGCCTCGCTGGTCGTGGGCATGATCGCCGTGGTGGTTATTCCGCGCGAGGAAGAGCCTCAGATCAGTGTCCCCATGGTCGACATCCGCATCAATGCGGACGGATTGCGCGGCCCGGATGCGGTTGAACTGGTCACCAAGCCCCTTGAAGCCATCGTCAAGGGCATCGACGGCGTGGAGCACGTTTACAGCCAGACCGAAGACGATCGCGTCATGGTCACCGCGCGTTTTCTGGTCGGGACCAAGTCCGAGGACGCCATCCTTCGCGTTCATGAGAAGATCCGCGCCAATCTGGATCGCATTCCCGTGGGCATTTCCGAGCCCTCGATCGTCGGCCGCGGTATCAACGACGTCGCCGTGACCGTGCTGACGCTTTCGCCCAAGCCCGAGGCCGCCGGCCGGTGGACGGACAAGGACCTCTACGAACTCGCCGACAAGCTGCGTGCGGAGTTGATGAAGGTCGACAGCATCGGCCTGACCTATATTTCCGGTGGCGGTGCCCAGCAGATCAGGGTGGAGCCCGATCCGGAAAAGCTGTCGCTGTTCGGCGTCACGCTGCAGCAGCTCGTCGCCAAGGTGAAGGACGCCAATCGGTCGTTCATGGCGGGACAGGTCCGCGATGCCGGCAAGGTGCGCAGCGTGTCGGCGGGCCAGACGCTGACCGGCATTCCCGACATCGGCCTGCTGCTGATCTCGACGCGTGACGGACGTCCGGTCTACGTCAAGGACGTCGCCAGCGTGGTCATCGGACCCAATGCGATAGAGCACCGTGTCTGGAGCGACGCGCGAGACGGCAAGGGCAAGTGGGAGCGGGTTCCCGCGGTCAGCCTGGCGCTTGCCAAGCGCGCGGGCGCCAACGCGGTGGTTGTTTCCGAGGAGATTACACACCGGCTTGAGGGGCTGAAATCGCGCCTGATTCCCGATGACGTCGTGGTTACCGTCACCCGGGACTATGGCGAGACGGCGAACGAAAAGGCCAACGAACTCCTGTTTCACCTCGGCCTGGCGACGATCTCGATCGTGGTCCTGATCGCGATTGCGATCGGCTGGCGCGAGGCGCTGGTCACGCTGGTCGTCATACCGACGACTATCCTGCTGACGATGTTTGCCGCGAATTTGATGGGCTACACCATCAACCGGGTCAGCCTGTTCGCATTGATCTTCTCGATCGGCATCCTGGTCGACGACGCCATCGTGGTGGTCGAGAATATCGCCCGCCACTGGGCGATGCGGGATGGGCGGCCGCGTCTGCAGGCCACCATCGAGGCCGTCGCCGAAGTCGGCAACCCGACCATCGTTGCGACCCTGACCGTCGTTGCCGCGCTGCTGCCGATGCTGTTCGTGTCGGGGCTGATGGGTCCGTATATGGCGCCGATACCGGCCAATGCGTCCGCGGCGATGCTGTTCTCGTTCTTCGTGGCGATGGTGGTGGCGCCGTGGCTGATGCTGCGGCTTGCGCCGAAGGAGGGTGTTGCCGGCGCGGCGCATGACGCGCACGACGAAGGCGTTCTCGGGCGCCTCTATCGTCGCTTCGCAACCCCGATCGTGGCCAACAAGCGTTCGGCCTGGATATTCCTGATCGGCGTCGGGGTCGCCACGCTGCTGTCGATGACATTGTTCGCCACCAAGTCGGTGACGGTCAAATTGCTGCCGTTCGACAATAAATCCGAGATCGCGGTGGTGGTGGATCTTCCGGAAGGCGCCAGCCTCGAGGACACCGAACGAACCCTGTTTGCCGCCGCCGATGTGGCCCGCGGCCTGCCCGAGATCACCTCGGTGCAGTCCTATGCCGGCACCGCCGCGCCGTTCAATTTCAACGGCCTCGTCCGGCACTATTATTTGCGCGCGCGTCCGGAACTGGGCGAACTCCAGGTCAATCTTGCCGCGCGATCCGACCGCAAGCGGGCGAGCCATGACATTGCGCTCGATCTGCGTCAGCGCCTCAAGGCCGTCAGTGTCCCACCCGGCACCAGCATCAAGGTTGTCGAAGTGCCGCCCGGTCCGCCGGTGCTGGCGACGTTGCTGGCCGAGGTCTACGGACCCGACGCGGCCACCCGCCGGGCGGTCACGGGTGAGCTCAAGAAAATCTTTACTGAGGTGCCGTTCATCGTCGATATCGACGATTCGATCGGGGAGAAGCGGCCGCGGCTGCGGCTTTCGATCGACCAGGACAGGCTCGAATTCTTCGGCGTCGAGCAGCGCGACGTCTATGACACCATCCAGACTCTGTTCGGCGGAGTGTCCGTGGGCTACTCGCACCGCGGCGAGGACCGCAATCCGATCGAGATCGCAGTCCGGCTGCCGAAGCGCGACCTTGCCTGGACCGAAGCGCTGGCTTCCACGCCGGTGCCCGCCAACACGCTTCCCGGCAGCAAGACCGTCGTCGAGCTGGGGCAGCTGGTCAAGGCGACGGTTGAAGAGGGCTCGCCGACGATCTTTCGCCGCGACGGCCGGTTCGCCGACATGGTGATGGCCGAACTGGCCGGCCGTTTCGAAGCGCCGCTTTACGGCATGCTGGCGGTTTCCGACCGCATCGACGCGCACGATTGGGGCAAGCTGCAGAAGCCCGTCATCGGCCTGCATGGACAGCCGGCCGACGAGTCCCGGCCGACGCTATTGTGGGACGGCGAATGGGAGATCACCTATGTCACCTTCCGTGACATGGGTGCGGCGTTTGGCGCGGCGATCCTCGGGATCTACGTGCTGGTAGTGGCGCAGTTCGGCAGCTTCCGCCTGCCGCTGGTGATCCTGACGCCCATACCGCTGACGCTGATCGGCATTCTGCTCGGGCACTGGCTGCTGGGCGCGCCGTTCACCGCGACTTCCATGATCGGCTTCATCGCGCTCGCGGGCATCATCGTCCGCAATTCGATCCTGCTGGTCGACTTTATTCGCCACAGCGGCGGCGAGAACAGATCGATGCGCGATGTCGTGCTGGAAGCCGGCGCGGTGCGTTTCAAGCCGATCCTGCTCACCGCACTGGCCGCCATGATCGGCGCCGCGACCATCCTGCTCGATCCGATCTTTCAGGGGCTCGCGATTTCGCTGCTGTTCGGCCTGGCCTCGTCGACCCTGCTGACGGTTCTTGTCATCCCTGCGATCTACATCGCGCTGCGCGACCGATCACCCAAGGTGTCCTGAACGGCGCGAGCGGCGGAGGCCGACAGCGCCGGTTCCCTCATGGATCGATCGGTGGCGGCGTGCTAATGGTGAGGCAGGGAGCAAAGGCATGAGAATTCTCCGCGCTGGAGCCGTGATCGCGTCTTTGGCCGGGCCTGCGGTGGATTAGGTGCGATGGATATTCCTGCAGGCCACCAACAAAACGCCGACCAGATTGCGTACTGGAACGGCCCCGCCGGCCAGCGCTGGACCGACCGGCAGGCGGCGCAGGACGTCGTGCTCGCACCGGTCTCCGAGATCCTGATCGACCGCGCCAAAGTCAGGGCAGGCGAGCGGATCATCGATATCGGCTGCGGCTGCGGCGCCACCACCATCGCGCTGGCGCAGCGAACGGGGCCGACCGGCCATGTGTTGGGCATCGACATCTCGGCGCCGATGCTGGCGCGCGCCCGGCAGATCGCGCCGCCGGACCTGCCGGTCGACTTTGTGCTCGCGGACGCAACCGTTTACCCGTTCCACCCCGCCAGCTTCGATCTTCTGGTCTCGCGGTTCGGTGTGATGTTCTTCGCCGAGCCGGCGCTTTCCTTCGCCAATATGCGCAAGGCGTTGCGGCCGTCGGGACGGCTGGCCTTCGCCTGCTGGCGCGAGCCGCGCCACAATCCATGGATGATGGCGCCGCTGCAGGCGGTCTACAGGCACGTGCCGAAGCTGCCGCAGCAAGGGCCCGAGGACCCCGGTCCGTTCGCGTTTGCATCCGAGCAGCGCGTGACGAGGATTTTGAGCGAGGCCGGATTTTCCAGCATAGCCATGGAGCCGTGCAATCTGTCGCTCGACATCGCGATCGGCCGCGGTCTCGATGCCGCGGTCGAGTCTGCGCTGGAAATCGGCCCGTCCAACCGCGCGCTGGAAGGTCAGCCGGCGGAGGTGCGAACGGCCGCCAAACAGTCGATACGCGAGGCGCTGGCGCCCTTTGTCCAGGGCCAAACAGTGCCGCTCGGCGGATCGATCTGGATCGTGACGGCAAGCGCTTAAGGAACGAACGCGTCAGGCCCGCTCTTCCCAGATCATCGCGAGATGCACGATGGTCTGCATGGCTTTTTCCATGTCCTGCACGCTGACCCATTCCAGCCGCGAATGAAACGCGTGCTCGCCGGCGAAAATGTTGGGGCAGGGCAGTCCCATGAACGACAGCCGCGAGCCGTCGGTGCCGCCGCGGATGGATGTCTTCACCGGCGTGAGCCCGGTGCGGCGGATCGCTTCCATCGCATTGTCGATGATTTCAGGGTGGCGATCGATCACCTGCTTCATGTTGCGATACTGCTGCTTGACCTCGAGCCGGTAGGTCGAGCGCGGAAAGCCCTTCATCACGTCCTTGACGATGCCTTCCAGCAGGGCTTCCTTCTCTTTCAGGCCGGCCTCAGTGAAGTCGCGCACGATGAAGCCGATCGTGGCTTGCTCTAAAGCGCCTGAAATGCTGATCGGATGCAGAAAGCCTTGCTTGCCTTCGGTGGTTTCGGGCGAACAGGTGGTCTTGGGCAGGCGCTCGACGATGCCGGCTGCGATCTTGATCGCGTGCTCCATCTTGCCCTTGGCAAAGCCCGGATGGGTGCTGACGCCCTCGATGGTGATGGTGGCGCTGTCGGCGGAAAAGGTTTCGTCCTCGATATTTCCCGCGGTTTCACCGTCGATGGTATAGGCAAAATCGGCGCCGAGCTTTTTCAGGTCGGCCTTGTCGACGCCGCGGCCGATCTCTTCGTCGGGTGTGAACAGGATTTTGATGGCGCCGTGCTTGATCTGGGGATTGTGGATCAAAAAATGCGCCGCATCCATGATTTCGGCGAGGCCGGCCTTGTTGTCGGCGCCTAACAGGGTCGTGCCGTCAGTGGTGATGATGTCGTTGCCGATCTGATCCCTCAGCGCGGGATGATCGGCGGCGCGGATCACCTGCGTGGGGTCGGCGGGCAGCACGATGTCGCCGCCGCGGTAGTTCCGCATGATCTGCGGCTTGACGTCCTTGCCGGTGCAATCGGGCGAGGTGTCCATGTGCGAGCAGAAGCAGATTACCGGAACCTGCTTGTCGGTATTCGCCGGGATCGTCGCATAGACGTAACCGTGTTCGTCGAGATGGGCGTCGCGCAGCCCCATCGCCTGCAACTCGCTTGCCAGCAGGCGGCCCAGGTCTTTCTGCTTTTCGGTGGAAGGGCAACTGGGGGAGGCCGGGTCCGACTGGGTGTCGATGACGACGTAGCGCAGAAAGCGCTCGGTCACGGTGTGCGTGAATCCCAACGGCGAAGCTACAGAGGGCGAAACCACAATCAAAACCGCCGACAGGGAGGGGAAGGCTGAACCCGGAACCAAGCGTCATTCCGGGGGCCGCTACGCCGGAATGACGCCAAGTCGGGACGGAAACGCGTCTTATCAGACGGCTTCCTTGAGTTCCTTGGCCGCGCGGAAGGCGACCTTCTTGCTGGCCTTGATGTGGATGGCTTCGCCGGTGGCGGGATTGCGGCCCATACGGGCGGCGCGCTTGCGCACCTGCAGGATGCCGAGACCGACGATACGGATGCGTTCGCCCTTTTTCAGGTGCTTGGTGATCCGGGTGACCAGGTCGTTCAGGATCGATTCGGCCTGCTTCTTGGACAATTCCTGCTCCTCGGCGATCGCCGCCGCCAGATGCTTGAGCGTCACGGTGGTCGGGGTCGCTGCTTTCTTCGCCATGTTTGGCCCTCCTCGTTGTTGATGGCTTACGGAAAGTAAGGCGTATCAGGCCTTAAATGATTCGGGGGCTGAATGACTACGCTGTTTTGCCTGTAAACAGGCCATTATTTGCATCGACGTCCCAAAAATGCCCGAGTGACAGGGGGATTCGCAACAACCTTGACTTGGATTGGTCCCGCCTTTAAGTCCCACCTCGCGCGGTTTCGAAATCACGCGGGAGTAGCTCAGTTGGTTAGAGCGCCGGCCTGTCACGCCGGAGGTCGCGGGTTCGAGCCCCGTCTCTCGCGCCATTGAATCAATGGCTTAGCCCCGGACAACGAGTTTCCCTTCGGTCCGCCGGTCGCGACGATCCCTTTCCCGGCGGTTCTCCTGCAGGCTCTCGAATTCGGCTCGTCTTTGGCGGGGCAGGCAGGTCATGAAATATTTTCCGGATGAGCCGGCCAGCGGCATCTGGGCGAGATACGCGGTTGCCGCGCTCCCGCCCGTCTATCTTGCGGTGGCTCTGCTCTATTCAGCCTGGTCCGCGCCGTGGGGACGGCAGGTCGACCCGGAATCCGCCTATGCGATGAACGGTCTCGCTTGGGCGGCTGGCTATCCCATGATCAAGAACGATCATCCCGGGACGACCACGATCCTGCTGATCGGGTTGATCGTCAAACTGTGGACGTTCCTTGCCGGCCGTTCGGATGTCATCGAATTCGGGCTGAAGAACTAACGCGATCATCTACGTCTCACGTGCGGCCGAGGCATTGATCCTGTCCGGCGCGCTGCTGGCATCGGGCATCATCGTCAGGAACGCGACGCGGAGCGCGCCGGCGGCCTTGCTGTTCCAGGTAGCGCCGTTCGTGCATTTCGAGGCCATGCATTTCGAGATATTGCTGATTCCCGAAAGCCTGATGGTTTCCTCGGCGATTTTCGGGATGGCGCTGGTGCTCAAGGCGGCGCTCGACGAAACGCCGCCGAGCGTCCGCCTCGGCGTCGCCCAGGCTGGCTTGTCAATTTGGCGACCCACAAAGGTGTCTACGGCGAAGGCGAAGCAGGCTTCATCGACTTCAACGTTTTCTGGCCGAACATGGCTCAAATCATTTCGTCCGGACCGCTGGTGTTCGCCGTGTTCGTGACCGGCGCACTGGTCGCGCTGGCGCGGCGTTCTGGTCCTGACCTTGATCGAGGTCAGAAGGTTTATCCCCAGCCTTTCGCCGTCTGTGACGTTCGGCGCTGCCGCTTTGGTTTGCGTCGGATTGGTCGCGACGGCGTTGCTTGAGGTCAGGAGCCAAGCGCTCAGATGGCGCGCCCTCAACGATATCGGGGCAAGGCTGTCGAAGGCCGTGGTGGCGGCCGGTCCGTTATGCGCCAACGTCTCCGGCATGTTCATGCGGCATGTTCATGCGGGCGCCTGAGAATGAACTGAACCACGGCGCTGGCCACCCCGCGGATGGAACACAGGTTTTCCGAAGCCTACCTCCGCGTTTTCGATGTGCCTCTGCTGGAGCTATGCCAAGCTGGCCGCGGAATATCCCTGCATCGTGGTGCGGACCTCCGAGAAGCTCAACGCAAAGACGTCAGCTGGATTGATGGAATTGAAGCCGTGGCCGAAATGCAAAAGGCCGCCCAAAGGGCGGCCAGCTGCCAAATCGTTGGATATTCGGTCTTGTCCTAGCGGACCAGCGAGGTGTTGGAGCTCGTCACTGTCATCAGCTTGCCGGCCTTAACGACGTGAGCAGTCTGGGTGTAATCCGACGAGCTGGTGCGAGCTGAGATCCCGAAGGCTGCCACCGCGATGCCGGCCACGAGGGCGACAACCACGATCTTCAGGTGGGTGGAGCGGTCCGCCGAGTGAATTGAATGGTTCATCTGAGCCTCCTGGCGACGTCTGCCGCCTCGCCGTTGGCTGCAGAAGTACGCCGGCACTGTTTCAGGATCGTTTCGTGGGTTCCCAAAAATGGTTTCGTGGGTATTTCCGGGTCATTTCGGGTTCCGGCCGGTCCGGTCTGCCCCCGGAAGGTTAGGTTGCCCGCTGGATATCGTCGCGGATGGAGCGTGCCGCCCACACGAACAACAGGGCGCCCAGCGTGGTCGTGACCGTGCTCAAGTTGGCGTCGATCGGCCGCAATTATCCCTCGATGGATCCGGCATTCCCGAGTTATCCCGCCGCATCTGGGGCCGGACGGAGCCTCGAAAATAGCTTGTCTTGCGCCCCTTGTTGCGCTGCGCTAAGGCTCAGAACAATTCCAATAACGAATCTGCGGTCCCCAGAAACCGCGGAATAAAGGCACCGCCGATGACCGGCATTCTGCAGAATTACCTTCCCCTTGTGGTGTTTATCGGGGTCGCGGCCCTGATCGGTTTGGCGCTGCTGATCGCTCCCTTCCTTCTGGCCTTCCAGCAGCCCGACCCGGAAAAGCTGTCCGCCTATGAATGCGGATTCAACGCTTTTGACGATGCCCGCATGAAGTTCGACGTCCGGTTCTATCTGGTGGCGATCCTCTTCATCATCTTCGACCTCGAAGTGGCATTCCTGTTCCCCTGGGCGGTGGCGTTCGGGAAACTTGGGGCCACCGGTTTCTGGTCCATGGTGGTTTTCCTCGCCGTCCTCACCGTCGGCTTTGCCTATGAATGGAAGAAAGGCGCGCTCGAATGGGATTGAGCCCCACCGCCGCAACGCCGGGATTTGCACCAGCGGTAGCACCTGCCGCCACAGGCATCCTCGACCCGCGCACCGGCCGGCCGGTCGGCGCCAACGACCCGTATTTTCTCGAGGTCAATCACGAACTGTCCGACAAGGGCTTCTTCGTCACCGCCACCGATGACCTGATCACCTGGGCGCGTACGGGATCGCTGATGTGGATGACGTTCGGTCTCGCATGCTGCGCGGTCGAGATGATGCAGATGTCGATGCCGCGCTACGATGCCGAACGGTTCGGCTTTGCGCCGCGCGCATCGCCGCGGCAGTCCGATGTGATGATCGTCGCCGGCACCCTGACCAACAAGATGGCCCCGGCGCTACGCAAGGTCTACGACCAGATGCCGGAGCCGCGCTACGTCATCTCGATGGGATCGTGCGCTAATGGCGGCGGCTACTATCACTATTCCTATTCGGTGGTGCGCGGCTGCGACCGCATCGTGCCCATCGACATCTACGTGCCCGGCTGCCCGCCGACGGCGGAAGCGCTGCTTTACGGCGTGATGCTGCTGCAGAAGAAGATCCGGCGCACCGGAACCATCGAACGCTAAGGGTTTGGGTATGGACGACGGCAGGCTCGACGCCCTGGGGCAGACGATCGTTGGCGCACTTGCGGGCGCCGCGATCGACCACAAGGTCGCGTTCAATCAGCTTACGGTGACGGTGCAGGCCGGCAAGATCGTCGATGTCGTCAAGTTCCTGCGCGACGATCCCGGTTGCCGCTTCGTCAGCCTGATCGACGTCACCGCGGTAGACTATCCCGGCCGCGAAAAGCGCTTCGACGTGATCTATCACTTCCTGTCCCCGACGCTGAACGAGCGCATCCGCCTGCGCGCGGAAGCCGATGAGGCCACCCAGGTGCCTTCGATCATCGAGGAGTTCCCTGGCGCCGACTGGTTCGAGCGCGAGACCTACGATCTCTACGGCGTGATCTTCACCGGCCATCCGGACATGCGGCGGCTGTTGACCGACTACGGCTTCGACGGCCATCCGCTGCGCAAGGATTTCCCGCTCACCGGCTTTGTCGAGGTGCGCTACGACGACCAGGAGAAGCGGGTGGTCTACGAACCCGTCCGCCTCAACCAGGAATTCCGCAAATTCGATTTCCTCTCGCCGTGGGAAGGCGCGGACTATCCCGTCCTGCCGGGCGATGAGAAGGCGGGGCCGAAGGTCTGACCATGAACGAGCAAAGCCAAAATCTTCGCAACTTCACGATTAACTTCGGGCCGCAGCATCCGGCGGCGCACGGCGTGCTGCGTCTGGTGCTCGAGCTCGACGGTGAAGTGATCGCCCGCGTCGATCCGCATATTGGGCTGTTGCATCGCGGCACCGAAAAGCTGATCGAGCACAAGACCTATCTGCAGGCGATCCCGTATTTCGACCGGCTCGATTATGTCGCGCCGATGAACCAGGAGCACGCGTTCTGCCTCGCGGCGGAGAAGCTGCTCGGCATATCGGTGCCGCGCCGCGGACAGCTGATCCGGGTGCTGTACTGCGAGATCGGCCGCATCCTGTCGCATCTGCTCAACGTCACCACGCAGGCGATGGACGTCGGCGCGCTGACCCCGCCGCTGTGGGGCTTCGAAGAGCGCGAAAAGCTGATGGTATTCTACGAGCGCGCCTCCGGCAGCCGCATGCATGCGGCCTATTTCCGCATCGGCGGCGTGCACCAGGACCTGCCGCCGAAACTGATCGACGATATCGATGCCTGGTGCGATCCGTTCCTGCAGGTGGTCGCCGATCTCGAGACGCTGCTCACCGGCAACCGCATCTTCAAGCAGCGCAACGTCGACATCGGCGTGGTGACGCTGAAGCAGGCCTGGGAATGGGGTTTTTCGGGCGTGATGGTGCGCGGCTCCGGCGCGGCCTGGGATCTGCGCAAGGCGCAGCCCTATGAGTGCTACGCCGAGATGGATTTCGATATTCCGATCGGCAAGAACGGCGATTGCTACGACCGCTACTGCATCCGCATGGAAGAGATGCGCCAGTCGGTGCGCATCATGAAGCAGTGCATCGCCAAGCTGCGCGCTCCGGACGGGCAGGGGCCGGTTGTGGTCGAGGACAACAAGATCGCGCCGCCGCGCCGCGGCGAGATGAAGCGCTCGATGGAAGCGCTGATCCATCACTTCAAGCTCTACACCGAAGGCTTCCACGTGCCGGCCGGCGAGGTCTATGCCGCGGTCGAGGCGCCGAAGGGCGAGTTCGGCGTCTATCTGGTCGCCGACGGCGGCAACAAGCCCTACAAATGCAAGATCCGCGCGCCGGGCTTTGCCCATCTGCAGGCGATGGATTTCATCTGCAAGGGCCATCTCTTGGCCGACGTCTCCGCCATCCTCGGCTCGCTCGATATCGTGTTCGGAGAGGTCGATCGGTGATGGCGATGCCGCCCATCCAGTTTGACCGGGCTACCGGCGTGCTCCAGGGCGCAAATGCGTGGGAGCGTCTGGCTGCGGTTGCCCTGTCGACGGGTTCGAAGGTGGCGTCGTCGTTTTCGCATCGCGGCTACAACATGTGCGCCAATCTCCTGCGCAGGACGCTGCCCGAGCGCGACATCGACATCAGGCTCAACGCGGACGCGACCTTCGCGTTTCCTTATGGCGACGGCTACTGGAGCAAGCTGCTCAACCGCTCGTTTTCCTATGAAAACGAACTCGAACTGCTGTTTCGCGATTCCGCTGATGTCGATTACACGCTGCTCGATTGCGGCGCCAATTACGGCTACTGGTCGGTGCTGGTCTCGAGCGCGCCCTACGGCTCGCACAAGGCGATCGCGATCGAGCCGTCGTCGCAGAATTTCGCCAAGCTCAAGCACAACGCCGAGATCAACGGCAATCGTTTCGAAGCGATGAAATGCGCGATCGGCGCGGCGCGGGGCACCGCGCGGCTGTCCGGCACCAAGCACGAGGCGCTCAGCATCGCCGGCGGAGCCTCTGACGGCGGCGAGGACGTGCCGGTGATCGCGCTCGACAACCTGCTCGACGACGGCAAGGTTGCCGCCGGCGGAAAATTCCTGATCAAGCTCGACGTCGAAGGCGTCGAGATCGAGGCCATCAAGGGCGGCATGCGGCTGTTGCAGGGCGACAGCGTGCTGCTGTGCGAGGAGCATGGCAACGATCCGCATCATACCGTGTCGCGCTACATCCTCGAACAGACGCCGCTCAAACTGATCGTCTACGATCCCCGCACAAGTCGCCTGGAAACGGTGACCGAGCTTTCGATCCTCGATCGCATCAAGGTTTCAACCCACGTTGGCTATAACGTGTTCGGCACCGCAAGCGCTTTCTGGCTGGACCGGATCAGCGCCCTGAACGCCAAGCGCCGCGCGCAATGAGAGACTGAGAGACCATGTCCGTCCGCCGCCTTGCACCGAAGGAACTTCAGCCCGCGAGCTTCACGTTTACAGCGGAGAACCTCGCTTGGGCGAAACAACAGATCGCCAAATATCCAGAAGGCCGGCAGGCCTCGGCCGTGATCGCGATCCTGTGGCGGGTCCAGGAACAGCATGAAGGATGGGTCTCGGAAGCGGCGATCCGCGCGGTCGCGGACCTGCTCGAAATGCCCTACATCCGCGTGCTCGAAGTCGCGACCTTCTACACCATGTTTCAGCTGCAGCCGGTCGGCAAGAAAGCCCATGTGCAGGTCTGTGGCACCACTCCGTGCCGGCTGCGCGGCGCCGGCGACATCATCGAGGTGTGCCAGAGCCGCATCCACCACGATCCCTTCCATCTGTCGAAGGACGGCAATTTCAGCTGGGAAGAGGTCGAGTGTCTCGGCGCCTGCGTCAACGCGCCGATGGTGCTGATCTGGAAGGACACCTACGAGGATCTGACCAAGGAGAGCTTCGGCAAGGTGCTGGACGGCTTTGCCTCCGGCAATCCGCCGAAGCCGGGACCGCAAATCGACCGGCAGTTCTCGGCGCCGGTGGGCGGACCGACCACGCTGAAGGAAACCACATGAAGCAGGACCGCGCATCACGGGCGGCCGGACAGGGGAGTGTCGGTACGATGAAGCACTGGCGCTATATCGCTCTGCATACGGTGGCGGCGGCCGCGTTCATTTTCCTGCTGCAGCGTTACGCGCTGAGCGCGACGCTTGAATCAAGCCTGCTTTGGGCGCTGACCTTCGGCGGATGCGCCGCGGGGCTCGCCTACATGCAGTCCAATCGCTGACCGAAGGGAAGCTTCTCGTCATGCTCGCTGACAAGGACCGCATCTTCAAGAACCTCTACGGCCTCCACGACTGGGGCCTCGAGGGTGCGCGCCGCCGCGGCGCCTGGGACGGCACCAAGGCGATCATCGACAAGGGCCGCGACTGGATCATCAACGAGATGAAGGCTTCGGGCCTGCGCGGTCGCGGCGGGGCGGGATTTCCGACGGGGCTGAAATGGTCGTTCATGCCGAAGGAATCGACCGACGGCCGGCCGAGCTATCTCGTGGTCAACGCCGACGAATCCGAGCCCGGCACCTGCAAGGACCGCGAGATCATGCGGCACGATCCGCATCTTTTGGTCGAGGGCTGCCTGCTCGCGAGCTTCGCGATGGGCGCGCACGCCTGCTACATCTATGTGCGCGGCGAATTCATCCGGGAGCGCGAGCATCTGCAGGCCGCGATCGATCAGGCCTATGAGGCCAAGCTGGTCGGCAAGGACAACGTCAACGGCTGGCCGTTCGACGTCTACGTCGCGCATGGCGCCGGCGCCTATATCTGCGGCGAAGAGACTGCGCTTTTGGAAAGTCTCGAAGGCAAGAAGGGCCAGCCCCGGCTGAAGCCGCCATTCCCGGCCAATGTCGGCCTCTACGGCTGCCCGACCACGGTCAACAACGTCGAGTCGATCGCGGTGGCGCCGGATATTCTCAGGCGCGGTGCGGCGTGGTTCGCCGCCATCGGCCGGCCCAACAATGTCGGCACCAAGCTGTTTTGTATTTCCGGCCATGTCGAGCGGCCCTGCAACGTCGAAGAGGCGATGGGGATCCCGTTCCGCGAACTGATCGAGCGCCATTGCGGCGGCATCCGCGGCGGCTGGGACAATCTGAAGGCCGTGATCCCCGGCGGCTCCTCGGTGCGCATGGTGCCGGCGGAGCAGATCATCGATACGCCGATGGACTTCGACAGTCTCGGCAAGCTGCGCTCCGGTCTCGGCACCGCCGCCGTGATCGTGATGGACAAGTCGACCGACCTGATCCGGGCGATCGCGCGGATCTCCTATTTCTACAAGCACGAGAGCTGTGGCCAGTGCACGCCGTGCCGCGAAGGCACGGGGTGGATGTGGCGGGTGCTGACGCGCATGGCCGAGGGCCGCGCCCACAAGCGCGAGATCGACATGCTGTTGGAAGTGACCAAGCAGGTCGAGGGCCACACCATCTGCGCGCTCGGCGACGCCGCGGCCTGGCCGATCCAGGGCCTGATCGCGCATTTCCGTCACGAGATCGAGGCGCGCATCGACGAATATTCGCACAAGGCGGACGTTGACGATGTCGGCGTGCGCGATCCCGCGCACATGGTCGCGGCGGAGTAGTTACGATGGCAATGACCAAACTCATCGTTGACGGCAAAGAGATCGAGGTTCCGGCGGAATACACGCTGCTGCAGGCGTGCGAAGCCGCCGGCGCGGAAATTCCGCGCTTTTGCTACCACGAGCGGCTGTCGATCGCCGGTAATTGCCGGATGTGCCTGGTCGAGGTGAAGGGCGGCCCGAAGCCGGTCGCAAGCTGCGCCTGGGGCGTCCGCGATTGCCGTCCCGGTCCCAAGGGCGAGCCGCCGGAAATCTCGACCCGCTCGCCGATGGTTAAGAAGGCGCGCGAAGGCGTCATGGAATTCCTGCTGATCAACCACCCGCTGGATTGCCCGATCTGTGATCAGGGCGGCGAGTGCGATCTGCAGGACCAGGCGATGGGCTACGGCGTCGACACCAGCCGCTTTGCCGAGAACAAGCGCGCGGTCGAGGACAAGTATCTCGGCGCGCTGGTCAAGACCTCGATGAACCGCTGCATCCAGTGCACGCGCTGCGTCCGTTTCTCCGCCGAAGTCTGCGGCGCGCCGGAGATGGGCGCGACCGGGCGCGGCGAGGATATGGAGATCACGACCTATCTGGAATCGGCGTTGACCTCGGAACTGCAGGGCAACCTCGTCGACATCTGCCCGGTCGGCGCGCTGACCTCGAAGCCCTATGCGTTCGCAGCGCGGCCCTGGGAGCTCGGCAAGACCCAGTCGATCGACGTGATGGACGGCGTCGGCTCGGCGATCCGGGTCGACACCCGTGGCCGCGAGGTGATGCGGATCCTGCCGCGTGTCAACGAGGCGGTGAACGAGGAGTGGATTTCCGACAAGACCCGGCACGTCGTCGATGGCCTGCGCACGCAGCGGCTCGACCGGCCCTATGTCAGGGAGAACGGCAAGCTGCGCGCGGCGTCATGGCAGGAAGCCTTCGCGGCGATTGCCGCCAAGGCCGGCCGCATCGACGGCAAGCGGATCGGCGCCATCGCGGGCGATCTGGCCGCGGTGGAAGAGATGTTCGCGCTGAAGGAGCTGCTGGCGAAATGTGGTTCCGCCAATCTCGCGGTCCAGGGCGGCGACGGCTTCGACGTCAAGGCTGGCCGCGCCTCCTACATCTTCAATCCGAGTATTGCCGGCATCGAGCAGGCCGACGCACTGCTGATCGTGGGCTCGAACCCGCGCAAGGAGGCGGCGCTTCTCAATGCACGCATCCGCAAGCGCTGGCGCACCGGCCAGCTCAAGGTCGGCGTGATCGGCGCCAAGGCCGATCTCACCTACACTTACGACTATCTCGGCGCGGGCACGGATTCGCTCGGCGAACTCGCCGCCGGCAAGCATGCCTTCTCGAGCGTGCTGAAGGACGCCAAGAACCCGATCGTACTGGTCGGCGCCGGCGTGGCAGCGCGGCATGATGGCGCGGCCGTCCTCGCAGCGGCCGCCAAGCTTGCGCTCGATGTCGGTGCGGTGAAGGACGGCTGGAACGGTTTTGGCGTTCTGCACGATACCGCCTCGCGCGTCGGCGCGCTCGATATCGGCTTTGCTGCGGGTACCGGCAGCCTCAGCGCGGCGCAGATGGCGACGTTCGGCACGCTCGACGTGTTGTTCCTGCTCGGCGCCGATGACGTCAAGGTGCCGGACGGTACCTTCGTGGTCTATATCGGCACCCATGGCGATCGCGGCGCGCACCGCGCCGACGTGATCCTGCCGGGGGCGGCCTATACCGAAAAATCCGGCATCTACGTCAACACCGAGGGCCGGGTGCAGATGGCCAACCGCGCGGCATTCCCGCCGGGGGAGGCGCGTGAGGATTGGGCGATCATCCGCGCGCTGTCGGACCTGCTGGCCAAGAAGCTGCCCTACGATTCGCTTGCCGCGCTGCGGCAGGCGATGTTCAAGGCGGTGCCGCACCTGATGCGCATCGACCAGATCGAGGCCGGCAAGGCTGATGATGTCAAGAAGCTCGCGGGCAGGGGCGGCAGCGTCGAGAAGGCGCCGTTCAAGATTACCGTTGAGGATTTTTACCTGACCAACCCGATCGCGCGTGCGTCGGCGGTCATGGCGGAATGTTCCCGCCTGGCCTCCGGTCAGATGCTGACGGCGGCGGAGTGAGCTGATGGCCGAATTTTTCGCAAGCGCGTTCTGGACCGGCTTCCTGTGGCCGCTGATCGTCATGCTCGCACAGAGCGTGCTGCTGCTCGTCGCACTCTTGATCGCGATCGCCTACATCCTGTTGGCCGACCGCAAGATCTGGGCGGCGGTGCAGATCCGGCGCGGACCCAACGTGGTCGGGCCCTGGGGCCTGTTACAGTCTTTCGCCGACCTCCTGAAGTTCGTGCTGAAGGAGCCGATCATCCCCTCCGGCGCCAACAAGGGCGTGTTCCTGCTGGCGCCGCTGGTGAGCTGCGTGCTGGCGCTGGCGGCCTGGGCGGTGATCCCGATGGATCTCGGCTGGGTGATCTCCGACATCAATGTCGGCGTGCTCTATATTTTCGCGATCTCGTCGCTGTCGATCTACGGCATCATCATGGCCGGCTGGTCGTCGAACTCGAAATACCCGTTTCTCGCAGCACTTCGCTCGGCGGCGCAGATGGTGAGCTACGAAGTCTCGATCGGCTTCGTCATCATCACGGTGCTGCTGTGCGCGGGCTCGCTCAATCTGTCGGCTGTGGTCGAGGCGCAGAATGCCCATGGGCTCGCCAGCCTGATCGGCCTGCCCAAGCTGACGTTCCTGAACTGGTACGTGTGGCCGCTGTTCCCGATGTTCGTGATCTTCTACGTCTCGGCGCTGGCGGAAACCAACCGCCCGCCGTTCGATCTGGTGGAAGCCGAATCCGAACTGGTCGCGGGCTTCATGGTCGAGTACGGCTCGACGCCGTATCTGTTGTTCATGCTCGGCGAATACGTCGCGATCACCACGATGTGCGCGATGGCCGCGATCCTGTTCCTGGGCGGCTGGCTGCCGCCGGTCGCGGTGGTGCCGTTCACCTGGGTACCCGGCGTGATCTGGTTCACGCTGAAGGTATTTTTCATGTTCTTCCTGTTTGCGATGGCGAAGGCGATCGTGCCGCGCTACCGCTACGACCAGTTGATGCGGCTCGGCTGGAAAGTGTTCCTGCCGTTGTCGCTGGCGATGGTGGTCGTCGTCGCCGGCGTGCTGCACTTCGCCGACATCGCGCCGAAATGAGGTCGCTATGAGTGTCAATGTAAACGCCACAGCCCGCTCGCTTCTGCTTTCCGAATTCGTGTCGGCGTTCTTTCTCGCCATGCGTTATTTCTTCCAGCCGAAGCCGACGCTGAATTATCCGTTCGAGAAGGGGCCGATCTCGCCGCGCTTCCGCGGCGAACACGCGCTGCGCCGCTATCCCAACGGCGAGGAACGCTGCATCGCCTGCAAGCTGTGCGAGGCGATCTGCCCGGCGCAGGCGATCACGATCGAGGCCGGCCCGCGCCGCAACGACGGCACCCGCCGCACCGTGCGCTACGACATCGACATGGTGAAATGCATCTATTGCGGGCTGTGCCAGGAGGCCTGTCCGGTCGATGCCATCGTCGAGGGACCGAATTTCGAATTCGCGACCGAAACGCGCGAGGAACTCTATTATGACAAGGCGAAACTGCTCGCCAATGGCGACCGCTGGGAGCGCGAGATTGCGAAATCAATCGAACTCGACGCGCCGTACCGGTGAGGTGAGGGCATGATCCTTCCAGCGCTGTTCTTCTATTTGTTCGCAGGCATCTGCGTCGCCTCGGCGGTGATGGTGATTGTGTCGCGCAATCCCGTGCACTCCGTGCTGTATCTGATCCTGGCCTTCGTCAACGCATCCGGGCTGTTCGTGTTGATGGGCGCCGAATTCCTGGCGATGATCCTGGTCGTGGTCTACGTCGGCGCAGTCGCGGTGCTGTTCCTGTTCGTGATCATGATGCTCGACGTCGACTTCACCGAACTGCGCGAGGGCTTCCTGGAATACCTGCCGATCGGCCTCGTGATCGGCGCGATCTTCCTCGCCGAACTGCTGCTGGTCGGCGGCGGCTGGGTCATCAGCCCCAATGTCGCCAAGTCGATTACGGCGGCGATCCCGGCCAACGTCAGCAACACTGAAGCCCTCGGGCTCGTGCTGTATACGAAGTACATCCACTACTTCCAGATCGCCGGCATGGTGCTATTGGTCGCGATGATCGGTGCCATCGTGCTGACGCTGCGCCACAAGGTCAGCGTCAAGCGGCAGGACATCAACGTACAGAACGCGCGGACGCCCGAGCTTGCGATGAGCGTGCGCAAGGTGGCCTCGGGCCAGGGCCTGCAGGACGCGGACGCGCCGGAGTGGGTGAAATGACGATCGGTCTCGGACATTACCTCGCGGTCGGCGCGATCCTGTTCACGCTCGGGATCCTCGGCATCTTTCTCAACCGCAAGAACATCATCGTCATCCTGATGTCGATCGAGCTGATCCTGCTCGCGGTCAACATCAACCTCGTGGCGTTCTCGACCTTCCTCGGCGACATCGTCGGGCAGGTGTTTGCATTGCTGGTGCTCACGGTGGCCGCGGCGGAAGCGGCGATCGGGCTCGCGGTGCTGGTGGTGTATTTCCGCAACCGTGGCTCGATCGCGGTTGAAGACGTCAATCTGATGAAGGGTTAACGCGCCAAATGATCCAGGCAATCGTCTTTCTGCCGCTGATCGGCGCGATTCTCGCGGGCCTGATCTCTATCTTCGGTGCGCATGCGCGCAACCCGAGCGGCGACACGGTCGAGCATCATGATGACGGGCACGGTCATGGCGCCGATGCGCATGCGACGCATGCCCATGACGACCACGGCCATGACGACCATCACGCGGCCGAACCGCCGGCGGCGGGCTCGCGGGCGGCCGAACTGATCACGACCGGCCTGCTGCTGGTCTCGGCCGGCCTGTCCTGGGTAGCCTTGGTCGACGTCGGCTTCATGCACCATGACGCGCGGATCGCGCTGTTCCCCTGGATCAATTCCGGCGACCTGCAGGTGGCGTGGTCACTGCGGGTCGATACGCTGACCGCCGTGATGCTGGTGGTGGTCAACACCGTGTCGTCGCTCGTGCATCTCTATTCCATCGGCTACATGGACGAGGATCCGTACCGGCCGAGATTCTTCGCTTACCTTTCGCTGTTCACCTTCGCGATGCTGATGCTGGTGACCGCGGACAACCTCGTGCAGATGTACTTCGGCTGGGAGGGCGTCGGTCTCGCCAGCTATCTCCTGATCGGATTCTGGTACCAGAAGCCGTCGGCGAACGCCGCCGCCATCAAGGCCTTCGTGGTCAACCGCGTCGGCGATTTCGGCTTCGCGCTCGGCATCTTCGCGATCTTCATGCTGGTCGGCTCGACCGACTTCGAGACCATCTTCGCCGGCGCGCCGGCGCTGACCGGCAAGACCATCAACTTCTTCGGCTGGCACGCCGACGCGCTGACGCTGACCTGCCTGCTGCTGTTCATGGGCGCAATGGGCAAGTCCGCCCAGTTCCTGCTGCACACCTGGCTGCCGGACGCCATGGAAGGCCCGACGCCGGTCTCGGCGCTGATCCACGCCGCGACCATGGTCACCGCCGGGGTCTTCATGGTGGCGCGGCTGTCGCCGTTGTTCGAACTCGCGCCCAACGCGCAGGCCGTCGTGATGTTCTTCGGCGCCACCACCGCGTTCTTCGCTGCCACCGTCGGCCTCGTGCAGAACGACATCAAGCGCATCGTGGCATATTCGACCTGTTCGCAGCTCGGCTACATGTTCGTGGCGATGGGGGCGGGGGCCTACTCCGTCGGCATGTTCCACCTGTTCACGCACGCCTTCTTCAAGGCGCTGCTGTTCTTAGGGTCAGGCTCGGTGATCTATGCAATGCACCACGAGCAGGACATCCGCAACATGGGTGGGTTGAAGGACCGGATTCCCTTCACCTACATCGTGATGGTGATCGGCACGCTGGCGCTGACCGGCTTCCCGCTCACCGCCGGCTACTTCTCCAAGGACGCGATCATCGAATCCGCTTATGTCGCGCACAATCCGTTCGCGTTCTACGGCTTCCTGATGACGGTGATCGCCGCGGGGCTGACCTCGTTCTATTCGTGGCGCCTGATCTTCAAGACCTTCCATGGCGAGCCGCACGATCAGGAGCACTACGAGGCCGCGCATGAGAGCCCGCTGTGGATGTTGGTCCCGATCGGCATTCTCGCCGCCGGATCCATCCTCGCTGGGTTCCCGTTCAAGGAATTGTTCGCAGGCCACGGCGTCGCGGAATTCTTCCGCGAGTCGGTGAAGATGCATCCGCACATCATCGACGAGATGCACCACATCCCGCAGGCCATCGCGTTCCTGCCGACGGTGATGATGGCGCTGGGATTCGTGGTGTCGTGGCTGTTCTATATCCGCCGGCCCTACCTCCCGGTCGAACTCGCCAGCCAGCATCAAGTGCTCTACCGGTTCCTGCTCAACAAATGGTATTTCGACGAACTCTACGATTTCATCTTCGTGGGCCCGGCGAAGTGGCTCGGCCGCTTCCTGTGGAAGAAGGGCGACGGCTACGTGATCGACGGCTTCGGCCCCGACGGCGTGTCGGCGCGGGTGCTCGATATCACCCGTAACGTGGTGAAAATTCAGACCGGCTATCTCTATCACTACGCCTTCGCGATGCTGATCGGGGTCGCAGGCCTGATCACCTGGTTCATGTTCGGCGCGGGAGCCCAGTGATGACAACCTGGCCCATTCTTTCCGTTGTCACCTTCCTGCCGGTGGTCGGCGCGGCACTGGTCTATCTGAGCCGCGGCGACGACGAAGCCGCGCGGCGCAATTCGCGCTGGATCGCGCTGTGGACCACGGTGATCACCTTTGCCGTGTCGCTGATCCTGATCTGGCGTTTCGATGCCGCCCAGCCGGATTTCCAGTTCGTCGAAAAGGCGCCGTGGCTCGCCAATACCATCACCTATCACATGGGCGTCGACGGCATTTCGCTGCCGTTCGTGATCCTGACCACCGCATTGATGCCGTTCTGCATCCTCGCGAGCTGGAAATCGGTCACCGTGCGGGTGCGCGAATACATGATGGCGTTCCTGCTGCTGGAGACGCTGATGGTCGGCACCTTCGCCGCGCTCGACCTCGTGCTGTTCTATTTGTTCTTCGAGGGCGGCCTGATCCCGATGTTCCTGATCATCGGGGTGTGGGGCGGACCGCGCCGGGTCTACGCCTCCTTCAAGTTCTTCCTCTACACGCTGCTCGGCTCGGTCTTGATGCTGCTGGCGATCATGGCCCTGTACTGGAACGCCGGTACCACGGACATTCCGACCCTGATGCACACCGCCGTGCCGCGCTCCCTGCAGACCTGGGCGTGGCTGGCGTTCTTCGCCTCCTTTGCGGTGAAGATGCCGATGTGGCCGGTCCATACCTGGCTGCCGGACGCGCATGTCGAGGCGCCGACCGCGGGGTCGGTGATCCTGGCCGCGATCCTCCTGAAGATGGGCGGCTACGGCTTCCTGCGCTTCTCGCTGCCGATGTTCCCGCTGGCGTCGCATGATTTCGCGCCGCTGATCTTCACGCTCTCGGTCATCGCCATCATCTACACCTCGCTGGTGGCCTTGATGCAGGAAGACATCAAGAAGCTGATTGCATACTCGTCGGTGGCCCATATGGGATTCGTCACCATGGGCATTTTCGCCGGCACCACCCAGGGCGTCGCCGGCGGCGTGTTCCAGATGGTGTCGCACGGCATCGTCTCGGGTGCGCTGTTCCTCTGCGTCGGCATCGTCTACGACCGAATGCACACGCGCGAGATCGCGGCCTATGGCGGTCTGGTCAATCGAATGCCGCTCTACGCGCTGGTATTCATGGTGTTCACCATGGCCAATGTGGGCTTGCCCGGCACCTCCGGTTTCGTCGGCGAGTTCATGACGCTGATCGGCACCTTCAAGGTCTCGATCCCGACCGCGACCGCGGCGACGTTCGGCGTCATCCTGTCGGCGACCTATGCGCTGTGGCTCTATCGCAAGGTGGTGTTCGGCGCGCTGACCAAGCCGTCGCTCGCCAGCATCAAGGATCTCACTTTCCGCGAGAGCCTGATTCTGATGCCGCTGGTGGCGCTCACGATCCTGTTCGGCGTCTATCCGAAGCCGGTGCTCGACATGTCGGCGTCGTCGGTGCAGCAACTCGTCAACAACTACAACACCGCAGTGACTGCCGTTAAGGCAGCCGCGCTGCTGCAGTAAGGCCCTAGACATGAGCTTCCAGAGTGCAGGATATCAACTGCTGCCCGTGCTGCCGGAGCTGGTGCTCGCGGTCGGCGCCATGGTGCTGCTGATGCTAGGTGCCTATCGCGGGCAGGAGACGACGCGGCTCGTCACCGGCCTTGCGGTCTGTCTGCTGGTCCTGACCGGCGTGCTGGAACTGATGCTACCGGCCGGCAAGCTCACGACGTTCGGCGGCAGCTTCATCGTCGACGACTTCGCCCGCTTCATGAAGATGCTGGTGCTGATCGGCTCGGCGGCGACGCTGATTCTCTCGGTGGAGTTTCTGGCCGACCCGTCGCGTCGTATCTTCGAATATTCGATCCTGGTGCTGCTCTCGACGCTCGGCATGATGGTGCTGGTCTCGGCCGGCGACCTGATCATGCTCTATCTCGGGCTCGAGCTGATGTCGCTCGCGCTCTACGTGGTCGCCGCCAGCAACCGCGACAACGCGAAATCGACCGAAGCCGGCCTGAAGTATTTCGTTCTCGGCGCGCTGTCGTCGGGCATGCTGTTGTACGGCGCATCGCTGATTTATGGCTTCACCGGTACGGTCGGCTTCGCCGGCATCGCGGCGGCGGCGAAGACCGGCAATGTCGGCCTGGTGTTCGGTCTGGTGTTCCTGCTCGCCGGGCTCTGCTTCAAGATCTCGGCGGTGCCTTTCCACATGTGGACGCCCGACGTCTATGAGGGCGCACCGACGCCAGTCACCGCGTTCTTCGCCTCGGCGCCGAAGGTCGCGGCGCTTGCCGTATTCACCCGCGTCACCCTGACGGCATTCCCGGGGATCGTCTCGCAATGGCAGCAGATCGTGGTGTTCGTGGCGATCGCCTCGATGGTGCTGGGGTCGTTCGCCGCCATCGGCCAGACCAACATCAAGCGACTGATGGCCTATTCGTCGATCGGCCACATGGGCTTCGCGCTGGTGGGGCTCGCCGCCGGCACCGTGGAAGGCGCACAAGGCGTGCTGGTCTACATCACGATCTATGTGGCGATGACGCTCGGCACCTTCGCCGTGATCCTGACCATGAAGCGCAACGGCCAGAACGTCGAGAGCATCAGCGACTTCGCCGGGCTGTCGCGCACCAATCCGCTGCTGGCGTTCTTTTTTGCGATGCTGCTGTTTTCGCTGGCCGGCGTCCCGCCGCTGGCGGGCTTCTTCGCCAAGTTTTACGTGTTCGTCGCGGCGATCAAGGCCGGGATGTTCACGCTGTCCGTGGTGGGTGTCCTCGCCAGCGTGGTGGGAGCCTACTACTATCTCCTGATCGTCAAGGTGATGTATTTCGACGAGCCGCTCGCTCAGGTCGATCCGATGCGGATGGAACTGCGCACGGTGCTGGCGGTGGCGGGCCTCTTCAACATCCTGTTCTTCGCCTATCCGGGACCGCTGGTCAGCGTCGCGACGTCAGCAGCGAAGTCATTATTCTAGATGACATTCAAGCTCGGTCCTCGAGCCATATCGGCGGGTTACCGGCTCGCGGCCTTCGACAAGACCGGCTCGACCAACGCGGAAGCGATGGCGCGGGCGCGCGATGGCGAGCGCGGGCCGATGTGGTTCGTGACGTCGGAGCAGACGGCCGGACGCGGGCGGCGGCATCGCCCCTGGGTGGCGCCGCGTGGTAACCTCGCCAGCAGCATTCTCGAAGTCATCGACGTATCGCCGGCCGTCGCGGCGACGCTCGGCTTTGCTGCGGGACTTGCACTGGAGGCGGCGCTACAAAGGGTAAGCGTCGAGGCGTCGCTGAGGTCAGCGGGATCGGACCATATGAAATACCAGCTGAAATGGCCCAATGACGTGCTGGCGGGACGGCAAAAGCTTGCCGGCATCCTGCTGGAAGCCGAGGCCGTGGCCGACAATCGCCTGGCCGTCGTGGTCGGCATCGGCACCAACGTCGTCGCCGCACCCGAGGGCACGCCGACGCCCGCGACCTCGCTGGCAGCGCTCGGGGTCCAGGTCGGCGCGGAGGAACTGTTCGCGGAGCTCTCGGACGCCTGGGCGGAGTTCCGCGGCATCTGGGACGACGGGCGCGGCTTCGGCGAGATCCGGCGGCTCTGGCTGGAGCGCGCGGCCGGGCTGGGACAGCCGGTCGCGGTGCAGGCGGGCGGCACGGCCGTCGAAGGGACCTTCGACAACATCGACGAGCAGGGTTGCCTGATCGTCCGCAAAGCGGACGGCACCCGGGTTCCGGTATCGGCGGGCGACGTCTATTTCGGCTCGGCGGCGTCGGCGGGGGCAGCCTGATGGCGCGGCCGGATGAACTGACCTTTGCGCCGCTCGGCGGCGTCGGCGAGATCGGCATGAACCTGTCGATCTACGGCCTCGGCAACCGCCACCAGCGGAGCTGGCTCGCGGTCGACCTTGGCGTATCCTTCGGCGACGAGGAGCATCTGCCGGGCATCGATCTCATCATGCCCGATATCCGCTTTCTGGAAAAAGAGCGGAAGAACCTCGTCGGCCTGGTGCTGACCCACGCGCATGAAGATCATTTCGGCGCCATCATCGACCTGTGGCCGAAGCTGAAGTGCCCGATCTACGCGACCCAGTTCAGCGCATCGCTGTTCGAGGCCAAGTGCAATTCCGAGCGCAACCCGCCGAAAATTCCGGTGACGGTGGTGCCGTCAGGCGGACGCATCGACCTCGGGCCGTTCAGCGTCGAGTTTATTCCTGTCGCGCATTCGATCCCGGAATCCCATGCGCTGGCCATCCACACCTCCGCCGGCACGGTGCTGCACACCGGCGACTGGAAGATCGATCCGACCCCGATCATCGGCAAGCCGACCGACGAGCGGCGGCTGCGCGAACTCGGCGACGCCGGCGTGCTGGCGCTGATCGGCGATTCCACCAACGCGGTGCGGGAAGGGCGCTCACCGTCGGAGGCCGAAGTCGCCAAGACCATTACCGAACTGGTAAAGAATGCCAAGGGCCGGGTCGCCGTGACCACCTTTGCGTCCAACGTCGCACGGCTACGCGCGGTGGCGGACGCCGCCAAGGCCGCCGGGCGCGAGGTGGTGGTGGTCGGCCGCGCCATGGAGCGCGTGGTGCAGGTGGCGCGCGAGACCGGTTTTCTCGATGGCGTGCAGAATTTCCGCGGCGCCGATCTCTACGGGCATTTTCCGCCGGACAAGGTGCTGGCGATCTGCACGGGAAGCCAGGGCGAGCCGCGTGCGGCGCTGTCGCGCATCGCCAATGACGATCATCCGCAGGTCACGCTGAACAAGGGCGACTGCGTGATCTTTTCTTCGCGCACCATTCCCGGCAACGAGAAGGCCGTGGGCGCCATCATCAACGGCCTGGTGACGCAGGGCATCGAGGTCATCACCGACCGCACCGATCTCGTCCACGTGTCCGGCCATCCGCGCCGCGACGAATTGCGCGACATGATTTCTTGGGTGCGTCCGCAACTCTTGATTCCCGTCCATGGCGAAGCGCTGCATCTGTCCGAGCACGCCAAGCTGGCGCGGGCCGCCGGCGTGCCCAAGGTCCTGATCTGCCGCGACGGCGATCTGGTCAGGCTCGGCCCCGGCGAGCCCGCCATCATCGAGGAATTGCCTTCGGGGCGGCTCTACAAGGACGGCTCGATCCTCGAGGAGTCCAAGTCGCGCGCGGTCGTCGAACGAAAAAAGCTGGCGTTTGCCGGCTGCGTTTTCGTGGCGGTCGCGGTGACCGAGAAGGGCGAGTTGGCCGACGATCCCGAGGTTGATCTCGTCGGAATCCCCGAGAAGAATACCGCCGGAGAGATCATCGACGAGATCGTGTTCGACACGGTGGTGTCGACGGTAGAGGGCCTGCCGCGGGCGCGGCGGCGCGATCCCGATGCGATGGCGGAGTCGGTGCGGCGGGCGGTGCGCGCCACGATCAACCAGCATTGGGGCAAGAAGCCCCTGTGCTACGTTCACGTTCTGACGGTGTAGGATTTGGCGCGTGTTCCGCAAGATTGGCTACCGGTTTTGCGATCGGAACACGCGCAAACGTAAAGCGGAGGACTGCCATGCTGGGCCGGCTCAATCATGTGGCGATCGCGGTCAAGGACGCCGAGAAAGCCGCCAGGATCTATGGCGCGGCGTTCGGCGCCGAGATCTCCGCGGCGGTGCCGCTGCCCGAGCACGGCGTCATCACCGTGTTCGTGACGCTGCCCAACACCAAGATCGAATTCATCCAGCCGCTCGGTGAGGCTTCGCCGATCGCGAAGTTTCTCGAGCGCAACGCCGACGGCGGCATCCACCATGTCTGCTACGACGTGCCCGACATTGTCGCGGCGCGCGACACCCTGATCAAGGAAGGTGCGCGGGTGCTCGGCGACGGCGTGCCCAAGATCGGCGCTCACGGCAAGCCGGTGCTGTTTCTGCACCCGAAGGATTTTTCCGGCGCGCTGGTCGAAATCGAGCAGGCCTGACCATGGCCTATTCGATCTCAACTGCGCTGGCGATCTACTTCGTACTGTGGTGGGTCACCCTGTTCCTGACGCTGCCGTTCGGCGTGCGCAGCCAGCACGAGGACGGCGAGGGCGCCCCCGGCACCGATCCCGGCGCACCGATCAAGAGCCAGATCGGGCGCAAGCTGATCTGGACCACACTGATCTCGGCAGTCATCTTCGGTATCGGAATGCTGGCGCATCGTGCGGGCTATCTGAATATCGAACGGATGTCGAAGCTGATGGGGTTTCCGTTCTGAGCGCTGGATTTCCGGGAGGCGAGAAGGGAATGACGCTGCAAAGATTGATTGTCGGGGTGTTGGTCCTGCTGATCGCGGGTCTTGCGGGCGCCTTCTACATGAACTGGAAAACCCTCACCCAGCTTCGGACCATGAAAGCCTTCGTCGAGGGCTATGTTTTTGCCGAAGCCGTGGCGGCCTGCGAAAGGGCCCAGAGCACCACCCCGTTCAAATGGAACGATGGCACCAGGACGTCGATCCTCGGCCTGAATTCGGTCAAGCTCGACAAGTACACGGTGATTGCGAGCTACACGCTGGTCGCCGATGGCGTCTATTGCGATTTCGACCCGATCAAGAAGAAGGCCAACATCGGTTCGAATTTCCTCGAGCGGGATTGAGGGCGTCAAGCCTCGATCTGCGCCTGGCTCTCGGCGACCAGGCGACTGATCTCATCAAGCAACTGCCGCCACGCCGCATCGATCTCGGGCGTCCAGTCGTTCCCGAGGATCTCGCGCATGGTGTCGGCGATTGCGCCGAAGAACGATCCGAACAGCTCGCGCGGCGTGCCGTAGGCGTCGTGCGACTGAACCTCGCAGCCGATCAGGCGGAAATGCCCGGTGCGCTCGCCTGCCAGGTCCATCATCGCATCGATGGCCAGCGCCAGCATCGAGCCTTTCACCAGGTCGCCGCCTTCGCGGCGAAACAACGATTCGGCTTCGGGGTGTTTGCGGAACAGGCGGCGATAGACCAGCGGCGTCAGATCCTCGCAACGTTCCGCGGCGAGTTCGAAACTGTGCTGGATTGGATTGGCCGGGTTTGTCATGTCCATTGCGTTGCGATCCCGATGCATGGGCGACGTCCAAGCTTCACGAAAAACAAGCGTCGCGAAAAAAAAGAGCAGGGCGCAAGCCCTGCTCTAAAAATTGTGTCGACCCTATTTCCCCGAAAATTTGGATTTGATCTTGATTGACGGGGCGACGCTGCTTGTGCGCGCCAGGGCTCCTCCCGAGACTTGGACCACCAGACTTAAACCTCTCGGCCAGCCTGAGCCCGCACTCGTAGACTAATTTTTTCGTCTTGTCACCAATTTCAGCAACGAATGTTCAAAATTCGAGCAAACTGCGAAATGATCGGAATTGCGCGATCCCTGGTTGTATCCGACAGTAAGAATCCGCAAGGCGGGTAAGAGAGTAGGCGGGGCATCGATTGTCCCGGAACGCTTCAGCCAGACCGGCACCACGCCGCAAATTCGGCAGGCGAGATGCCGGCGCTGACAATTCCGACCGTGATAATGACGATTCCGACCCCATTCCGCAGCCACACTGAGGTCGCCCGGCGGCGCAGCAGCGGAAGCCCGAGGCCTGCGCCGATCAGAACCGGCAAGGTGCCAAGACCAAAACCGGACATCGCCAACGCCCCGCCGAGCCATGAGCCCGAGAGCATCGCGTAGAACAGGGCAGCGTAGACCATGGCGCAGGGCAGAAAGCCCCACACCGTCCCGCTTACGAAAAGCCCCAACGTCGGCGGCAGTCGTGCCATACCCGCGACGGCGTCCATCGCTTGGCTGACGCGTGAGCCAATCCGGTACAGCACGACGGGGAGCGGCAGGACCTCGAGCATCGAAAGCCCGATCCAACCCAGCGCCGCCGCGGCGGCCCAGCGCAGAACAGCGTGGCTGAATGATTGGTCGAACGCGCCGAATACGCTCGAACCGGCGCCGCCGACGATCGCGCCCGCGATCACGTAGCCGGCGATCCGCCCTGCATTGATCAGCAACGTCGTTGCCAGGAGATCGCGTGCGGGGCGATTGGGATCGAGACCGGCGGCGAAATGCAGGCTGGCTGCAATGCCGGAGCACATGCCGAAGCAGTGCAGGCTCGATGACAGCCCCAGCAGCAGTCCGGCAGCAAACAGCGGTTGGTCGAAGTCGAACATCTGACGGTCCATGGGTCAACCGAACTTGTATCCGACACCGGAACCGCGGGATCATTGCGCTGTATCAAATTGCGGTGGCGATCCCTGTCAATTATCGATCAGGAAGCCGATCGCCTGGTTGGTGCCGATCGCCAGCGAACCGAAGGTGCAGGCGATCGGGATGAGGCCGAGGTCGAGGATGCTGCCTCCGCTCGCTGTGACCAGCGTTCGCATGCTGCCCACGTCCAGGTAATAAACGGCGCACAGGAAGAACGCGCCCAATCCGGCCCCGGTCGCAAATGGAATAACGACATGGGCGGTCAGTAACCTCAGGTTCGTCCGGTTCATCATTTGGCCCCCAGATCGATCAGTCGCCGAAGTTTCACGCGCGCCATCATTTCCGGCTCCTGATAGTTCATCAGGCCGGTGAATTGCCCCTTGCTGTTCATCATGTAGATCGTTGCCGTATGATCCATAGTGTAATCGCCGCCTTCCAGCGGGACCTTTCGCGCGTAGACACGATAACCGGTCATGGCGTCGGATATCCTCTCCTGCGTTCCGGACAAGCCGGTGATGCGCGCGTCGAACGACGAGAGATAGAGCGCGAGTTGCTGCGGCGTATCGCGCTCTGGATCGACGGTGATGAACACAACGTTCAATCGGTCGGCGTCGGGACCGAGCTCCTTGAGCCTCGTCGTTAATTCAAACAGCGTCGTCGGGCACACATCCGGGCAGTGGGTGAACCCGAAGAATATCAGCGTCGGTTTGCCCAGATAGTCGCGCTCGGTGACGGATTTGCCGCGGTGATCGACGAGCGTGAACGGTCCGCCGATTCCGGCCATCGCCGGCAATTCGTCATCCTTGCGTGCGGTGGGCCAGGTCAGGGCAATCGCGAAAACAAGAATCGGAATGGCAAGCGCCGCCCCGATTCCTGCGACCTTCAGATTGTTTGCAGGCATCGCTAAGTAGCCGTGTGTTCGAGTTGAAGCCAAGCCTCGCGGCGGTGGCCGCGGCAGGAGGGATTCGGATGCATTTTGCGCTCCCGCATGGCGGCCATGTCCAGACGGACACAGCGGCGCTGCCGGGTTCAATCAATGGGGAGACGTGGGCCGCCAAGGGCCGCAAAGCGCTTCAGGTCAAGTGTGGAGGTGCGCGAGGTTTGATTGGCAAGAGTTCGGCTGCACCAAGCGGGCCCAGTGCGATGCGCGGCGTTAGCGGAAATGAGCGCCACGATGGATAGTTCGGTGCCGGAACGCCAATTTCGTCACCGGCCGCAGCCAGTCCGGGGACCATGCAAAGGATGCAGCATGCGTCGTGCGGGTGATCGGCCGGCGCATCAGGAGCCTTGTCCCGGGTCGGTGCGGTGCCTAGCGACAGGCAGATGATGGAGAGGCTGTCGAGCGGATTGGCCTTTCCCTGGGCCAGCGGGGCAAGGCTGGACAACAATGCCGAAAGCATCAGCGCACAGGCCGCGACAAGCGCGACATACGCCCTCCAGTGCGGTTGCCGTCGATCTATCATGCCTTAGACATACAGAGCAGGCGTATCGCTGCGATGACGCACTATAGAGGACATGGCTCCGTCCGGCGAGAGCCCATCTCGTTGAAAGTGTATCGCGAAGAGATCTGTTCTGCCTCGAACGCTTCAATCGGAAGTCATTTGTCGAATACCAGCTCGTGCAAAATAGCGGTTGCATGGCAGATGGCTGTCCGGTCTATTCCATGTTTAGGGGAACCGGCATCGGTAAGGGGCTCGATTGAAGACGGGGCGGCACCAGCATCAACTCATCCGGAAGCGGATGAATCAGCCTGCGCGCGAGCGCGCGGACCTTTGGCGCCTGCTCCGGGATGTTGCCGCGGCTGCTCGCGGCATTCCGGGCAGCAGGAATGTTCTCGGCGCCGTCCGTTTTGCCGTCGTCTGGTTCGCAGCGCTCGCGTTGATTTTTCAGACCTCCCTTGCGGCGGTTTCGACGGCGGCAAACGCAAGCCAGACGAATATGCTGGCGCTCTCGGCGATCTGCAGATCTGTTGACCAGCAAGACCCTGCTGATTCCCACGATCGGGTCGCGGCAGGCCATCTCAAATGCATCGCCTGTGTGATCGGGCACAGCTTTGCGCCGCCATCGCTGTCGATGACGCCGCTGCCGGCGCTGGCTGTTGTCGGCGTTTCCCATACGTTGCCGTTCTCCGTGCCGGCCCTGTACACGGCTCCGTACTATTCTCACTCAGCACGCGGACCACCCGCAGCGGCTTAAGCCGCCAAATTCATTCGCCTGGGTGTCGCGCGAGCGGCAGTCCGCGATGGATTGGGCCATCCGTTGTTGTCATGCGGACCATGCCGTTCCTCGGCGGTTCTGCGGACGATTGTCGTGCGAGCAGTGAATCGCTGCTTGCGAATTCAACTCGAGAAATAGTCATGCACTCCATCGCTCAGCCCGGCGCTCGCCGATCCTTGCTCGTGACCAGCGCCCTCTTATCGCCATCCCTGGCGCTCGCGCTCCTGTCTGCGGCGTCGCTAGCGCCCACTACGGCTTACGCCCAGGCCTCCAGCGCCATTCCTCCCGTCGTGGTGGATGCGCCGAAGCCAAGGCCGAAACCGCGGGCCGTGCCGTCCCGTCGCAGTACCCAGAGCGCCCCTGCCGTGAATGCTCCCAACACAGTTCCGCTTCGGAGCCCTGAAGGGCTCGCCGTGCCCGCCAACACCGCAACGATTTCCGGCGAGAGTGCATTTTCGCGCGGCCTCGGCACCAGTGATTCCGCATCGCTGATTGCCGATATTCCCGGCGGAGCGGTTTGGGGCGCAGGCGGCGTATCGAGCCTGCCCGCGATCAACGGGCTCGGCGCCGACCGGATCCAGGTCGCGATCAACAGCATGCTGATCAGTCCGGCCTGTCCCAACGAGATGAATCCGCCGCTGTCGTTCGTCAACCCGGCCATGATCGCCAGGATGCGCGCCTATCTCGGGGTCGCGCCGGTCAGCGTGGGCGGCGACTACATCGGCGGCAAGATCGACGTGACGACAGCGCCGCCGCAATTCGCTACGGGTGGCGGTTGGCAGTCGAGCGTCATGGTGTCCGGATTTTTCCGCAGCATCAGCAACGCCTATGGCGTCGATGCGACAGCCACGCTTGCCAACAAGGATACCAGCGTCACCTATACCGGCGGCTGGGTTCGCGCCGGCGACTACAAGGCGGCCGACGGCACCAAGGTGAAGTCAACGCTGTACGAGACGCAGAACCATGCGTTGAGCATCTCCAAGGAAAGTTTCGGAAACCTGTTTACGGTGCAGGTCGGCGGTCAGTTCATTCCGTATCAGGGCTATGTCAACCAGTACATGGACATGGTCTACAACCGGAGCGCCTTCATCAATGGGCGTTACGAGGGGGTGTTCGACTGGGGCAAAGTCGAAGCCAGCGGCTTCTATCACCAGATTCGCCACACCATGGGCTTCATCGCGCCCGACAAGGTCAGCCAGATGCCGATGGATACCAGGGCGTCCGATGTCGGCTATGCGCTGAAGGCGACCTTCGCGGCGTCGCGGCAGGACTTGGTCCGCGTCGGCAACGAATTTTACCACAACCGTCTCGACGACTGGTGGGATCCCGTTGCCGGTTCAATGATGATGGGACCCAACACCTTCATCAACATCAATGACGGCCGCCGCAGCCGGCTCGGCACCTTCGTGGAGTGGGAGCGGCACTGGGATCGCGAGTGGACGACGCTGGTCGGGCTGCGCAACGACGTGGTCTGGATGAACACCGGCAATGTTCAGGGGTACAACGCGATGATGTATGGCGCCGATGCCGCGGCATTCAACGCGCTCGACCATGCCAGGACGGATATCAATCTCGACGGTTCCGCATTGGTGCGCTACGAGCCCGACCAACTGAGCCAGTTCGAACTGGGCTTCGCCCGCAAGACCCGTTCGCCCAATCTCTATGAGCGCTACGCATGGTCAACCTCGGGCATGGCCATGAACATGATTGGCTGGTTTGGCGACGGCAACGGCTATGTCGGCAATCTCGACCTTAAGCCGGAGAAATCTCACACGGCGAGCTTCACTGCGGCCTGGCATGATCCCGCCCAGAAGGTCTGGGAATTTAAGGTCACGCCATACTACAGCTACGTGCAGGACTATATCGACGTCGATCGCTGCGCGGTCCAGATGATGTCGGCGTGCACCGCGGCGAATCTAACCAAGACCAACGACTTCGTGTTCCTGCGGTTTGCCAACCACGATGCGTGGCTCTATGGCGTCAATCTCGACGGCAAGCTCGCGCTGTGGGACGATCCGCTGTACGGCCGGGGCGTGTTCCGCGGCCAGCTCGGCTATGTCCGCGGCCAGCGCACTGATGGTGTCAACCTCTATCACGTGATGCCGATCAACGCGAAGCTGGCGTTCGACCATACGCTCGGCGGTTGGAACAACGGCGTCGAGCTGCAACTGGTCGGGTCGAAAGATCAGGTGAACCAGGTCCACAATGAATTGACCGCGCCGTCTTATGCGCTGGTCAATCTGCGCTCGGGCTATCAGTGGCAGGCGGTCCGGGTCGATTTCGGTGTCGATAATCTGTTCAACCGCCATTATGTGTTGCCGTTGGGCGGCGCCGATCTCGTCGATTACAGGGTCGTGTCAATGATGGGTTCGTCGCCTGCTTACGGGTACAACGTGCCGGGTCCGGGGCGTTCGTTCAACGGTCGCCTGACAGTGAAGTTTTGAGCCGCGGCTCGCCGACACACCAATATCCCGGCCCGGGAGTGTCCGGACCGGGATATTGAAATGCGGCCCGTCAGCCTGTGCCCGGGGAGTTCCTTTGGTATCGAGATTCAGGTCCGGGCATAAACCAGCGCGCTGCGGCGAAAATCTCGACAAGCGGTGAGGCGAGTGCTACCAGACCCGAGTATTTTGGGGAAAATCATGCGACGGCGGCTGGAAGTAATCATTCCAATCGTGCTGCTCTCGATCCTGGTGCAAGTGATTGCGCCGATCGGGGCTTTTCGCGCGGTCGCTCACGCCGCATCGGATCCCCTCTATATGGCGTCGATCTGTTCGGGGATGGCTTCCACTGCGTACGATGCGCAGACGGCTCCGGCCAGCGCGCAGCATGACCGCGGCGATTGCTGCGCCTTCTGCGCGGGCACTGGCAGCGGCAATGCCCTCGAGCCACCCCCACTGATTTTTGTAAGCCTGCAGCGCCAGTATCAGCGCATGTCGTGGCTGCAGGCCGCAGATCCGATGCCGGCGCTTCGGGTCGGCTCGAACGCGCAGGCCCGCGCTCCACCCACCATTTCCTGACGACAAAACACTCTCGTGATCGGTGTGGCCTCGGCCGCGCCAAATTGTGTCGTTGATCGGGCTGGCCGCTGCGCCAGTGTCAGGAATGTTAGATGTCCAGGGTTCGTAATTTCCCGAGCGTGTTCGCACGCAGCTTGTTGTTTTCATCCGCCGCTGTCGTCATTTCCGCTTCGGCCGGGGCGCAAAGCAACTCCCAAGGTCCGCTGCCGCCAGTGACCGTGGAGGCTCCTCAACAAAAGCGGGCGGCTGCGGTCCGTTCGCCGCAACGCACCGGCGTTCGGACGGCGAGGGCAAGCCGCGCACGCAGTGCTCCGGTTGCGCCGATCGCGAACGATTTGGCGAGGGGGCCCGCGCTGACGGTCCTCACCGTGCAACAGGCGCTGCGCGATATTCAGCAGACCCCGGGCGGCGTTGCCATCGTTCCCGCCGCGGCCTACCGGAGCTCGACCGTCGCCAATACCATCAAGGATGTTCTCGATTACGTTCCCGGCGTGTTTGCGCAGCCGAAATGGGGCGACGACACGAGGCTTTCGATCCGGGGCTCCGGCCTGTCGCGAAACTTCCATCTGCGTGGCGTCCAGCTCTACATCGACGGGATTCCGATCAACACCGCCGACGGTTACGGCGATTTCCAGGAAATCGATCCCACCGCCTACAAATATGTTGCGGTCTACAAGGGCGCCAATGCGCTGCAATTCGGCGCCAATTCGCTCGGCGGCGCCATCAACTTCGTCACACCGACCGGACGCGATCCCTTTCCCAACGGCGTATCGGCTGATCTCGGAGGGTTTGGATTCCGCCGCTTACAAGCCAATGCGGGCGGCACGAATGGCCCATGGGATGGCTTCATTACCGCGTCCACCCAGGCGGCAGAGGGATTCAGGAATCACAGCAGCGGGCATGCCACGCGGGTCAGCGGCAATGTCGGCTATCAATTTTCACCGGATGTCGAGACCCGGTTTTATCTGAACGCGAACGACGTTCGGCAGCGCATCCCGGGCTCCGTCACCAAGTCTATCGCTCTTTCCTCGCCGGAGACGGCGGCGGTCGGGAACGTCATTAATGACTGGCAGCGCAACCTCGACACCGTCCGCGTCGCCAACAAGACCACCATCCGCTTCGAGAATACGATCCTCGATCTTGGCGCGTTCGCGGTCGACCGGCATCTGATGCATCCGATCTTCCAGTGGCTCGATTATCGCTACAAGGACTATGGCGGCTTCGCAAAGGTCACCGATGATCGGATCATCGGCGGCTTCCGCAACCGGTTCGTGGCCGGGGTCAACATTCTCAACGGCACCAACGACGCCCGGCAATTCGTCAACACTGGCGGGTTGAAGGGGACGCCGACATCCTCGTTGGTGCAAAAGCCGGAAAACTATTCAGCCTATGCGGAAAACTCGTTCTATTTCGTCCCGAATGTCGCGTTCGTGGCTGGCACGCAATATCTCTTTGCGGTCCGCGACCAGCGCGTCAACTTCTCGACCAACGGCGACGTCAACGGACGCAGCACCTTCAGCCTGTGGAGCCCCAAGGTCGGACTGCTATGGGACGTCGATCCCACCTGGCAGGTCTTCGGCAATATCTCGCGCAGCGCCGAGGTGCCGAGTTTCGGCGAGAGCGTCAGCCCGAATTTCCTCAATCCGAACTACCCAACCATTCCATTCTTTCTGATCCGACCGCAAATCGCGACGACCTACGAGATCGGCACGCGCGGCAAAAGCCCCGACTTCACCTGGGAATTGGCCGCCTATCGCGCCAACATCCGCGACGAGCTGCAGTGCCAATACAGCTCGTTCGGCAATTGCAACGTCACCAATCTCGACCGCACCATTCATCAGGGCATCGAGGCGGGTGTCGGCGCCGCGGTGTTCAGGAACATCTTCGTCACGGGGAATGCGCCGGACAAGATCTGGCTAAACCTCGCCTACACGTTCAACGACTTCCGTTTCGATAACGACCCCACCTTCGGAAACAATCAGCTGCCGGGCGCCCCGCGTCACTATCTGCGGGCCGAGATGCTCTACAAACATCCGAACGGATTCTATATCGGCCCCAATCTCGAATGGGTGCCCGAGTCCTATTTCGTCGACAGCGCCAACACGCTGAAGACCGAACCCTATGCGATCTGGGGATTCAAGGCGGGCGTGGACAATGGCGGAACCTATTCGATGTATGTCGAAGCCAGGAACATCGGCAACAAGGCCTACATTGCCTCCGCCAGCATCATCGACCGGGCCAATCCGGCATCGCCACTGTTCGAGCCGGGTAACGGTCGTGCCGTGTATGCCGGCGTCAAGGCGCGCTGGTAAAGTGGACCGCAGGCCCGGCGGGCGGAGATCGGGCATGGAATCGTTGACAATCGTCGTCACAAGGGAAACCCGATCATTCTCAAATTCTGAGGCGACGTCACCCCATCTGGCGACCTACTCGTTCACGGAAGAAAAGGAAGAGACACATGAAACAAATCGTACGTACCCTCGCTTATGCCGTTGCCTTCGCAGCTCTGCTGGCCGCGCCCGCGGGCGCCGAGGAGGTCAAGGCCGGTGACCTCGTGATCACGCAGGCCTGGAGCCGCGCCACGCCGGGCGGCGCCAAGGTGGCGGGTGGGTACCTCACCATCGAGAACAAGGGCTCGGCCGCAGATCGTCTGATCGGCGGCGCAGTGGATGTTGCCGCCAGGGTCGAGGTCCACGAGATGTCCATGAAGGACGGCGTCATGATCATGCGCCAACTCGACAAGGGTCTCGCCATCGAGCCCGGCAAGACGGTCAAGCTTGCGCCGGGCGGCTATCACCTGATGCTGATGGATCTCAAGAGCCCGCTCAAGCAGGGCGACAAGCTGCCGGTCACGCTGGAGTTCGAGAAGGCGGGCAAGGTGAAACTTTCGCTGGATGTGCTGGGTGTGGGCGCGCAAGCTCCCGCGGGCGCGGGCCATTCCGGCGGTCATGACATGAAGGGTATGCCCGATCATTCCGGCATGAAGAAGTGAGGCTGACGATGTCGAGGACTATCTTTCTCGCGGCCATTGCCGCGCTCGCTGCGTGGCCGGCCGGCGCACATGTCTCACTGGAAAACAAGCAGGCGACGATCGGTGCGTCCTACAAGGCGGTGTTCGCTGTGCCGCATGGCTGCGCCGGTTCGGCCACCGTCAAGATCCGCGTTCAAATTCCCGAAGGCGTGATTGCGGTGAAACCGATGCCGAAGGCCGGCTGGAGCGTTGAGGCGATCAGCGGAAAATACGCCACCGAGTACGACTACCACGGCAAGAAATTCTCGGAAGGCGTCAAGGAAGTGGTGTGGAGCGGCGGCAAGCTGGCCGACGGCAATTACGATGAATTCGTCGTCAGCACCTATCTGACCGGCAGGCTCAAGCCCAACAGCATGCTGTATTTTCCGGTGGTGCAGGAATGCGAGCAGGGCGTGAGCCGCTGGATCGATATCCCGGCGGAAGGCCGTGCCGGCCATGGCCATGACGGCAAGTCGCCGGCGCCAGGGGTCAAGCTGGTGCCCAAACCGTAGAGTTTCGCGATGCGTCTCATCGCCGGCCTCGCCACGTTGTTGTTGGTTCTCGGGTTGGCAAACGGCGCCTCGGCGCACGCCGTGCTGGTGTCGATGGAGCCCGGCGACGGCAGCGTCCTCTCGCAGGCGCCGAAGTCGGTTCAGTTGCGCTTCAACGAAGCGGTGACGCCGGCGGTTGTCAGCCTGATCGATGCCGAGGGCAGGGCGCGCGACGATGCGACGGTGAGCGGGGTTGGCGAAACCATCGTTATCGCGCTGCCCGACCAGCTGCCGCGCGGCACCCAGGTCGTCAGCTATCGCGTGATCTCGGAAGACGGCCACCCGGTCGCGGGATCTCTGGTGTTTTCGATCGGCGCCCCGACGGGATCGGCGGCGAACCCGGCAAGGGCCGGCCCGTTGAACGGCCTGATCTGGCTGGCGCGGATCGGCGTCTATCTCGGGCTGTTCGCGGGCGTCGGCGGGGCGTTCTTCGCCTGCTGGATCGGGTGCGTGCGGATTGGTGCGAGGCTGACCGCCGCCGCCCTGACGTTGGGGCTTGTCAGCGCGGCGGCATCGCTCGGGGGGCAGGGGCTCGATCTGCTGGGTCTCCCGCTCGGCGGCATCCTGACGGCGGCGCCGTGGAAAGCCGCGGCGCTGACGAGCTTGTTTCCGTCCTTGCTGATATCAGCGGTGGCGATGATCGCTGCCATCGCTGCCCTGCGAACCGAGGTCACGGGCACCGCCGCCATGCTGTCGGCGTTGGCGTTGGCCGGCGTCGGCCTGTCGCTGGCGTCCAGCGGTCATGCCGCCAGCGCATCCCCGGAATGGCTGACCCGGCCTTCGATGTTTCTGCATGGCGCAGGCGTTGCCTTTTGGGTCGGCGCGCTCGCACCGCTGGCGGCGATGGCGTGGCAACGGACCGAGGGGCTGCTTTTCGTATTGCAACGTTTCTCGCGCGCGGCGGTGCCGGTGGTGGGCCTGCTGGTGCTGACCGGACTCACTCTCGTGGTCGTTCAGCTGCAGAGTCTTCGCGACCTGATCGAGACGAAATATGGAATGATCCTCTCGATCAAAATCGCGCTCGTGCTTTTGCTGCTGGGCCTCGCGGCGCTGAACCGCTATCGTCTGACACCTCGGCTGGCCCGCGATCCCGCCAACACGCGCCCGCTGCTGCGGTCGATTCTGGCCGAATGCATCATCGTCGTGGGGATCCTGGCGGTCGTCGCCGGCTGGCGCTTCACGCCGCCGCCACGCGCGCTCGCTGCCGCCGCCGTCACCCCGCTCGCGGTCCACATCCACACCGATACGGCGATGTTCCAGGTTCGGGTTTCGCCGGGCAAAGTGGGCACCAACGGTTTTATCCTGCAGCTGATGAACGGCGACGGCAGCCCGTTGCCTGCCAGGGAGGCGACCCTGGCGCTGAGCCTGCCCGAGCGCGGCATCGAGCCGCTGGAGCGCAAGGCGCTGCTGGGCGCCGACGGTTACTGGCACGTCCGCGATGTGCCGATCCCGCTGGCCGGCCGCTGGCATTTCCGTATCGACGTCCTGGTCACGGATTTCGAGAGGATCACGCTCGAGGACGAATTCGACGTGCCGGCGCCCTGATCGGGATGTCCCCGGCGGGCTTTACCTGGGCCCCGTTTGCGCCTTAATCGCAGGCTCAATGTCGGGCGTTAAAGATGGCGGGTAATCTGCTGTTTTAGCGGCTTTTTCCGGCCCCGCCCTTGTGTTTTTGCAGCCGATCCGGTTTCACTGGCACTCTCCCGTGTCCGACCGATTCTTCTGGTGCCCCATGCGATTGTCGCGGTTCTTTCTGCCCATCCTCAAAGAAAATCCGAAGGAGGCCGAGATCGTGTCGCATCGTTTGATGCTGCGCGCGGGCATGATGCGGCAGGAGGCGGCGGGCATTTATGCCTGGCTGCCGCTGGGCTTGCGGGTCCTGAAGAAGATCGAGCAGATCGTCCGCGAGGAACAGAACCGCGCCGGCGCCCTCGAGCTCCTGATGCCGACGCTGCAGCTCGCCGACCTCTGGCGCGAAAGCGGCCGCTATGACGCCTATGGTCCGGAAATGCTCCGCATCACCGACCGGCACAAGCGCGAGCTCTTGTACGGGCCGACCAACGAGGAAATGATCACCGAGATCTTTCGTTCCTACGTGAAGTCCTACAAGAGCCTGCCGCTCAATCTCTATCATATTCAATGGAAATTCCGCGACGAGCAGCGCCCGCGTTTCGGCGTGATGCGCGGCCGCGAGTTCCTGATGAAGGATGCCTATTCCTTCGATATCGACGAGGCCGCGGCGCGGCGTTCCTACAACCGGATGTTCGTCGCCTATTTGCGCACCTTCGCGCGGATGGGACTGAAGGCGATCCCGATGCGCGCCGAGACCGGCCCGATCGGCGGCGATCTCAGCCACGAATTCATCGTGCTGGCGGAGACCGGGGAGTCCGCGGTCTATTGCGACAGCGACGTGCTCAACCTGCCGGTGCCCGGCGAGGAGGTCGACTACGAGGCCGATCTCAGTCCGATCATCAAGCAATGGACCTCGGTCTACGCCGCAACCGAGGACGTTCACGACGCCGCGCGCTTCGATCGCGAAGTGCCCGCGGACAAAAAGGTGCACACCCGCGGCATCGAGGTCGGCCAGATCTTCTATTTCGGCACCAAATACTCCGACTCGATGAAGGCGCTGGTCGCCGGCGCCGACGGCGCCGAGGTGGCGATCCATGGCGGCTCCTACGGCGTCGGCGTATCGCGGCTGGTCGGCGCCATCATCGAGGCCTGCCACGACGATGCCGGCATCAAATGGCCGGAGGCGGTGGCGCCGTTCAAGGCGGCGATCCTGAATCTGAAGCAGGGCGCCGACGACACCGATGCGGCGTGCGAAAAGCTTTACCGCGAACTCGACGCCAAAGGCGTCGAGGTGCTGTACGACGATACCGACCAGCGTGCCGGCGCGAAATTCGCCGCCGCCGACCTGATCGGCGTTCCCTGGCAGATTCTGGTCGGCCCGAAGGGGCTCGCCGAAGGCAAACTCGAACTCAAGCGGCGCAGCGACGGGTCGCGCGAGAATCTGACGCCGGCGGAAGTGGTGGCGAAGCTCGCCTCGTGACGAATTATCCACCGCAGGCGCCGGAATATCAGACGCTACGGCCACAATTAGCCCGAATCGTGTGAAAATCGAACTATGGATGATGCCATGAGCGAGCCAGTTCGAACCCCACCTTTCGCGCCGTTCGAATGGCTGTTGTCCGGGCGCTATCTGCGCGCCCGTCGCAAGGAAGGCTTCATCTCCGTCATCGCCGGCTTCTCGTTCCTCGGCATCATGCTCGGCGTCGCCACGCTGATCATCGTGATGGCCGTCATGAACGGCTTCCGCAAGGAATTGCTGGACAAGATCCTCGGCCTCAACGGCCATCTGCTGGTACAGCCGCTGGAATCGCCCTTGACCGACTGGAAGGACGTCGCCGAGCGCATCAACCAGGTCTCGGGCATTCGTCTCGCAGCCCCCGTCGTCGACGGCCAGGCGCTGGCATCCTCGCCGTTCAACGCATCGGGCGTCTTCGTCCGCGGCATTCGCGCCGACGATCTCAACAACCTCACCTCGATCGCCAAGAATATCAAACAGGGTACGCTCGAAGGTTTCGACGAGGGGCAGGGCGTCGCGATCGGGCGCCGGCTCGCCGATCAATTGTCGCTGCACGCCGGCGACAGCATCACGCTGGTGGCGCCGAAGGGCGCGGTGACCCCGATGGGCACGACGCCGCGCATCAAGCCCTACAAGATCGCCGCGGTGTTCGAGATCGGCATGTCGGAATATGACGGCACCTTCGTGTTCATGCCGCTGCCGGAGGCGCAGGCCTATTTCAACCGCAAGGATGACGTCACCGCGATCGAGGTGTTCACCACCAATCCCGACCGGATCGACGTCTTCCGCAAGAGCGTGACCGAAGCGGCGGGACGGCCGGTGTTCCTGGTCGACTGGCGGCAGCGCAACTCGACCTTCTTCAATGCGCTGCAGGTCGAACGCAACGTGATGTTCCTGATCCTGACCATGATCGTGCTGGTCGCCGCCTTGAACATCGTCTCGGGCCTGATCATGCTGGTGAAGGACAAGGGCAGCGACATCGCGATCCTGCGCACCATGGGCGCCTCGCAGGGCTCGATCATGCGGGTGTTCCTGATCACCGGGGCTGCGATCGGCGTGGTCGGCACGCTGACCGGATTCTTCGTCGGTCTCCTGATCTGCCTCAATATCGAATCGATCCGGCAATTCCTGTCCTGGCTCACCAATACCGAGCTGTTTTCGCCGGAGCTTTACTTCCTGTCCAAGCTGCCGGCCGAGGTCGATTTCGGCGAGACTACCGCTGTCGTGATCATGGCGCTGACGCTGTCGTTCCTCGCCACGCTCTATCCGTCGTGGCGTGCCGCGCGCCTCGACCCCGTCGATGCGCTCCGGTACGAGTGAGGGCGAGATGGAGCAGGAGGCAGAAGATGTACCGGTCGTTTATCTCCACGAGATAAAGCGCCAGTACACCCAAGGCACCGAGACCTTGACCATTCTCAACGGCGCCAAGCTTGCGCTGTGGGCGGGGCAGTCGGTCGCGCTGGTGGCGCCGTCGGGCGCCGGCAAATCGACGCTGTTGCATATCGCGGGCCTCCTGGAGACCCCCGACGACGGCGAGGTTTATATCGGCGGCGCGCCGACCTCGCAATTGTCGGACATCGAGCGAACCCTGATCCGCCGCACCGACATCGGCTTCGTCTATCAGTCGCACCGGCTGCTGCCGGAGTTCTCCGCGCTCGAAAACGTCATGCTGCCGCAGATGATCCGCGGCCTGAAGCGCGCCGAGACCGTCAAGCGCGCCACCGAAATCCTCGCTTATCTCGGCCTCGGCGAGCGCATCAAGCACCGGCCGGCGGAATTGTCGGGCGGCGAGCAGCAGCGGGTGGCGATCGCGCGCGCGGTCGCCAATGCGCCGCGCGTGCTGTTCGCCGATGAGCCGACCGGCAACCTCGATCCCCATACCGCCGACCACGTGTTCGGAGCGATGATGCAGCTCGTCAAGGCGACGCGCGTCGCGATGCTGATCGTGACCCACAATATGGAGCTGGCCAGCCGCATGGACCGCCGCGTGTCGCTCGAAGAGGGCCAGGTCGTCGAGCTCGACTAGCCTGAGGGCTGGGCACGGCGTCCCCCCGGCGGTGCAGGGCGGCCTTGACAAAAAACGCGAAAACGACCCCATGCACAGTAAGGTGGACCCCCGCTCGCAGCACTCGTGCTGCGCTGCGTCAGGGGCACTGGCTCAATCGGAACCGGCTCCGGGCCGGGTCGCCGTCATCCTGCAATAACGGCTTGAACCGCTCCCCTCCAGGCAGGCATAGATAGGGCATGCAGAATTCCATCGGACCATCATCGCCGCGGTCGTGATCAGCGTGGCGCTCTTCGTCCTGTTCCGGTGGGAACTGGTCGCCGCGGGCGCCGGCATGGCCACCAACGGCGTTTACCGGCTGGATCGCTGGACCGGGGCGATCGTCGCCTGCGGTCAGCGCGCCAACCCGCCGGTCACGCTGGACTGCGAGCCGAAATAGCCCGCGGGAGGCGGCAGAACCGCCGAGGCGGTCCAGGGCCGGTGCCGGATCAATCTCGGAATTAACCACGGGGCTCACTTCCCAAACTGCCCCACTATCTCCCCTTGACTGGGAATTATATACTTGACACCACAAGGCCCGACATATAGTAAATGGGCATCGAAACCGGATCGAACGCCATGCCCGCCGCAAAGAAGCCTTCAGTGTCCAAGTTCAGCGCTCCCCATTTCCAGACCGTCGAAGCCGCCAGAGAGTATCTGGAAGCCCTTCGCTGGGGCGCTGAGCGCGTTTGCCCGCATTGCGGCACCGTGTACGCCTCGTTCGCCACCAAGAAGCCCGGCGTGTACCGCTGCCAGTCCAAGGGCTGCCGTAAGGATTTCAGCGTCACCACCAAGAGTGTCATGGAGTCGAGCCATATCAAGCTGAACGTATGGCTTCAGGCGTTCTTCCTGATGGCGTCCAGCAAGAAGGGCATGAGCAGCCATCAGCTTCATCGGGCGCTCGGCATTACATACAAATCGGCTTGGTTCCTGACCCATCGTATTCGCGAAGCAATGCGCGCTGGCGGCTTGCTGGCCCCGATGGGATCAGGCGGCGCCCAGGTCGAAGCTGACGAAACCTATTTCGGTCATCTCGACGGACAGCCCAAGAAGGGCCGTCGCGGAACGTCCAACATGAACACCATCGTTACTTTGGTCGAGCGCGGCGGCTCTGCCCGCAGCTTCCACGTTGACGGAAACCGCATTGCGGATATCGCCCCGATCTTGCGCGCCAACCTAAGCCGCGAAGCCAAGCTGATGACTGACGAACACGGGTCCTACAAAGAGGTAGGCCGCGAGTTCGCGAGCCATGACACCGTGAACCACAGCCGGGACGAATACGTTCGCGGCGATGCCTACACCAACACCGTCGAAGGCTACTATTCGATCTTCAAGCGCGGCATGAAGGGCGTCTATCAGCATTGCGCTGAGAAGCACCTGCACCGCTACCTGTCAGAGTTTGACTTCCGTTACTCGAGCCGCGTTGCGCTCGGCGTCAACGATGGGGAACGTGCGGATCTTGCCATCAAGGGTGCAGCTGGCAAGCGTCTCACGTATCGTCAAGCTAACTGAGCCTGACTTTAAGCGGCTGTGCCGGCGCTTCCTGCGTTGGCGAGCCCGGCTGAAGAAGCCAAAACCTCGATTCGTCAAATACTGGCGGACGCGCTAAAGTTGTCCTCAGACTATGGGGAGGGCTTATGAGCACGGTTGGGAACCATCTGGCCAAGGCCGCAGAGGACGCCGCTAATAGTGCGCAAGAACGCATAGCGAGCTTTGATCGGCAACTTGCTGATATCGAGAAAAAGAAGGCTGATATAGAGGCGAACCGCGCGGCGTTGCGCGGTTCGCTTCAGCGCCTTGCAAATTTTCCGGTCAAGAGCGGGGCTAATTATCTTTGCCCCCTCTGTTGGGTCGATGAGGGGAAAATGTCCCCTCTCGCGCCTGTCGCAAGCGACAACCGAGATGATATTTTCCGTTGCAGGATGTGCCATTATGAAGCCGTGATTCCGGGTTGACTCATAAAAAAACCCGGCTCACTTGCCGGGTTTGTTCGTCGATTTCTTCGCCGCTTTCTTCGCCTTGGGTTTTTCCTTCAGCGGCTTGTGAGGCGTGTTCATTGCGCCTTTGAGCGCGGCCTCAAAGCGGGCCGTCGCCTCTTTCGCACTATAGTTTTCATCCGGCTTTTTCATCGGGGATACCAGAATGAGAAAATTGCCACATGCAGCCATCCCGGCCGCCATGTTTCCCATTATCACCGACCTGCCTCCCTCCGTCTATGAGGGGATTGGCAAAGTTGTTTCGGCTCACGCGTTTCTTGAAACGCAGGTCACGGAGTTACTGTTTGAGCTTTCAAAAATCGACTACCCGATAGGTAGGGTCACACTGAAGTACCAAGCAGCCAGCGAGCGATTCAAAACCGTGAAGAAACTTTTGGTACTGCACGGCTTCAGCCCACCAGAGCTAAACTTGAACGAGCTTTTCAAACAAATCGAAACATGCTGCCGAGTGCGAGACGAGCTATCCCATGGGGTTTGGGTGCAAACCCCACAGGGTAAATTGGCGCTTCGCTTGACCAAGGGCGATTACGAAACTGAGGACGGCATAGCCGACCGATCATTTATCCCGCAAGCCAATGAAATCCCAGATACCCACTATGACCAGGCTCGGAATATCATCCTGCTTACGGCCAACGCTGTTGCCCGCCTGAAGGCGGAATCTACCGCCTTTCTGAAAGGGCAGCACGCAGCAGCCGAATAACCGTTTGTTCGGTCGAATAGTCCTCTGGATCGTAACCCATGAACACTTCAACCCCAGCCTGAATCATGGCCGGGGTGATTTCGATATCGGGCGCGCCAGCTTCCCCGTTACCGGGGCCGCTCGCCTTAACTATATCGTGGGGCTGTGGTGTCAAGTATATAATCCCCCCTTGACTTCGAGAACAAAAAAGGAACAATGTTCCTCATATGTTCTTCTATTAGGAGTCGGGCATGTTGAAGACATTCGTGGAAGAAGCGGCGGCGCTGGCGTCGATCACGCTGTTTGTCGGGATGATCGCGGTCTGGGCGCAGCTGATTCCCCAGCTCTGAGCGTTCGGGGACATGGCCGACACCCGTTCGGGGACATCGCGGCCACCCTGGGGAAAAGCCGGACAGCCGACTGGAAGGGGGCCTTCTGCGTGGACACGTCCGGGCTGAGGCATCACCATTGCGGGGCGAGTCGGCCTTTGAGGGCGGACCGTCCCCCTCACGCCAGTTGATCGCTTGACCACCATGACCTCAAGACCGTCGGCAACAATGTCCAATGCCGGATTTGTCCATCTCCACGTCCATTCCGCCTATTCGCTGCTGAAGGGGTCGATCAAGATCCAGAAGCTCGGCGAACTGGCGAAGGCGGACCGCCAGCCGGCGCTGGCGCTCACCGACACCGACAACATGTTCGGGGCGCTGGAATTCTCCGACAAGATGGCCGGCTACGGCATCCAGCCGATCATCGGCTGTGAGTTGGCGGTCGATTTCGGCGACCAGGACCCGAACGCACGCAATGCGCTTGCCGCAGGACCATCGCGGATCGTGTTGCTGGCGGCGCGCGAGCGCGGCTATCGCAGCCTGATGCGGCTGAACTCGCGGGCGTTCCTGGAGACCCCGATCCATCAGGCCCCGCACATCAAGTTCGAATGGCTGCAGGACGACGCCGAGGACCTGATCGCGTTGACCGGCGGTCCCGACGGCCCGATCTCGCTGGCGCTCGGCGCCGATCATGCCGCACTGGCGGCCACCCGCTGCGACCGGCTGGCGAGCCTGTTCGGTGACCGGCTCTACGTCGAATTGCAGCGCCACGGCATCGACAAGGAGCGCCGCACCGAGGCCGGCCTGATCGATCTGGCCTACGCCAAGGGCCTGCCGCTGGTCGCGACCAACGAGCCGTATTTCGCGGCCACCGACGACTATGAGGCCCATGACGCGCTTTTGTGCATCGCGGGCGGGCGGCTGATTGCCGAGACCGATCGCGATCAGCTCACCCCGGACCACCGCTTCAAGACCCGCGCCGAAATGGCGGTGCTGTTCGCCGATATTCCGGAAGCGCTGGCATCGACCGTCGAGATCGCCGAGCGCTGTTCGTTCCGCCCCAGGACGCGCAAGCCGATTCTGCCGCGCTTCACCGTCGGCGCGAGTTCGAACGCCGCCGAAGCGGAGAGCGAGGAGGCGGCCGAGCTGCGCCGTCAGGCCGAGCAGGGCCTCGGCAACCGGCTCAAGGTTCACGGCCTCGCGCCGGGCCAGACCGAGGAAAGCTATCGCGCCCGGCTCGCCTTCGAGCTCGATGTCATCACCCGCATGAACTATGCGGGCTACTTCCTGATCGTTTCCGACTTCATCAAATGGGCGAAGTCCGAGGGCATTCCGGTCGGACCGGGCCGCGGCTCGGGCGCGGGCTCGCTGGTCGCCTATGCCCTGACCATCACCGATCTCGATCCGATCCGGTTCGGGCTCTTGTTCGAGCGCTTCCTCAATCCGGAGCGCGTGTCGATGCCCGACTTCGACATCGACTTCTGCCAGGATCGGCGCGGCGAGGTCATCGACTATGTTCAGCGCCGTTACGGCCGCGATCAGGTCGCCCAGATCATCACCTTCGGCACGCTGCAGGCGCGCGGTGTGCTGCGCGACGTCGGGCGCGTGCTGCAGATGCCCTATGGGCAGGTCGACAAGCTGACGAAACTGGTGCCGCAAAATCCCGCAGCGCCGGTGACGCTGGCAGCGGCGATTGCCAGCGAGCCGAAGCTGCAGGCGTTCCGCGACGAGGACCCGGTGGTGGCGCGCGCCTTCGACATCGCGCAGCGATTGGAGGGGCTGACCCGGCACGCTTCCACCCACGCCGCGGGCATCGTGATATCGGACCGGCCCCTCAGCGAACTGGTGCCGCTCTACCGCGATCCGAAATCCGACATGCCGGTGACCCAGTTCAACATGAAATGGGTCGAACCCGCAGGGCTGGTGAAGTTCGACTTCCTCGGCCTGAAGACGCTGACGGTGCTCGACGTCGCCGTGAAGCTGCTGAAGCAGCGCGGCGTCGAGGTCGATCTCGCAACCCTCCCGCTCGACGACGCCAAGAGCTACCAGATGCTGGCGCGCGGCGACGTGGTCGGCGTGTTCCAGGTTGAAAGTCAGGGCATGCGGCGGGCGCTGGTCGACATGCGGCCCGACCGTTTCGAGGACATCATTGCGCTGGTGGCGCTCTACCGCCCGGGTCCGATGGCGAACATCCCGACCTATTGCGCGCGCAAGCACGGCGACGAAGAGCCGGAATACCTTCACCCGATGCTCGAGCCGATCCTGAAGGAGACTTTCGGCGTCATCATCTACCAGGAACAGGTGATGCAGATCGCGCAGGTCATGGCCGGCTATTCGCTCGGCGACGCCGACCTGCTGCGCCGCGCGATGGGCAAGAAGATCCGCTCGGAGATGGAACAGCAGCGCGCGATCTTCGTCGCCGGCGCGATGAAGAACAACGTGACGAAAGGCCAGGCCGACACCATCTTCGAACTGCTCGCGAAGTTCGCCGATTACGGCTTCAACAAGAGCCACGCCGCCGCCTACGCGCTGGTGTCGTATCATACCGCCTACATGAAGGCGCATTACCCGGTCGAATTCCTGGCGGCGTCGATGACGCTCGATCTCTCCAACACCGACAAGCTCAGCGAGTTTCGCGCCGAAGCGCAGCGGCTCGGCATCAAGGTCGAGGCGCCCTCGGTCAATCGCTCCGGCGCCACCTTCGAGGTCAGCGACGGCACCATCTATTACGCGCTCGCGGGCCTGAAGGGCGTCGGCCACCAGGCGGTCGAACTGATCGTGGAAGCGCGCAAGGACGGCCTGTTCACCTCGCTGGCCGATTTTGCCGCGCGGGTGAATCCGCGCGCGATCAACAAGCGCGTGATCGAGAGCCTGGCTGCGGCCGGCGCCTTCGATGCGCTGGATTCCAATCGCGCGCGGGTGTTCGCGGGCGCGGAGGCGATCCTTAGCGCGTGCCAGCGCAGCCACGAGGCTGCGACCATGGGGCAGAACGACATGTTCGGAGGTGCCGCCGACGCGCCGACCATCATGCTGCCGCAGATCGAACCCTGGCTGCCGGCCGAACGGCTGCGGCGCGAATACGACGCGATCGGCTTCTTCCTCTCGGGCCATCCGCTCGACGACTACGCCATGGTGTTGAAGCGGCTGCGGGTGCAGTCCTGGGCGGAATTTTCCCGCGCGGTGAAAACCGGCGCCACCGCGGGCAAGGTTGCCGCCACCGTGGTGTCGCGCATGGAGCGGCGGACCAAGACCGGCAACAAGATGGGCATCATGGGCCTGTCGGATCCGACCGGCCATTTCGAAGCCGTGCTGTTTTCCGAGGGGCTCGCGCAGTATCGCGACGTGCTGGAGCCGGGGGCTGCGGTGCTGCTGCAGCTCGGCGCCGAGCTGCAGGGCGAAGACGTGCGGGCGAGGGTGCTTCATGCCGAGCCGCTCGACGCCGCCGCGGCCAAGACCCAGAAGGGTCTTCGCATTTTCGTCCGCGATGCGCGGCCGCTCGAATCCATCGCCAGGCGGCTGCAGATGCCCGAGGCCGCGCCGCCGGGCGGACCGGCCCGTGGCCTTCAGGCCAAACCGGCTCCCGCGCCCGCGGGTGGGGCCGACGGCGATGTCTCGCTGGTCATGATGCTCGACCTCGAAACCGAGGTGGAAATGAAGCTTCCCGGCCGTTTCAAGGTCTCGCCGCAGATCGCCGGCGCGATCAAGGCGGTTTCGGGCGTGGTGGACGTGCAGCAGCTGTAGGCGGGCGAGGCGGCGGCCGGACGGCGTTCGATCAAGGAGCTGACGATGGATCCCGCGCAGGTGATCGAGCAATTGGCCGTTCCGGGGCGTTTGCCGGTCGAGGCGATCCGCGCCGCCCAAGCCAATCGCGAGACGATGGTTCCCGTCTTCCTGCGCACGATCGATGATTTCCTGGAGTTGAAAGGGCCGGTCGATCCCAACGCGCTGTTCTTCATTTTTCATCTGCTCGGCGAGTGGCGCGAGAAATCGGCATATTGGCCATTGGCCGTTTTCCTGCGGTTGCCGCCCGACGTCCTCGATACGATCCTTGGCGATTGCATCACCGAGACGAGCCATCGCGTGATGGCGGCCGTTTTCGACGGCGACCCCGCACCGCTCTATGACATCATTCGGGATCCGGAAGCCGACGAGTTCGTTCGCGCCAAGATGTGCCAGACGATAGCCATGCTGACGCGGCGAGGCGAACTGCGGCGCGATGCGACGGCGGCTTTCCTGCGCGATTGCTTTGCGCAACTCGAGCCGCAGCAGGACTGCTACGTCTGGAGTGGCTGGCTCGACGCGGTGGCTTGGCTCGGATTGAACGAGCTGAAGCCTCTGGTGCAACAGGCCTTTCTGCGCGGATCGATCGATCCGATGTGGCTCAAATTCAAGGATTTCGAGGAGGACCTGCAATATTCGGTCGACCATCCCGATGCCGAGCCGCTCAACGCGGATGGAGATCTCACTCTCTTCGGCGAAACGGTCGCGGAAATGTCGGGGTGGGCCGGTTTCCAGCCAAAGGCGGCGGGCAACGCCACGTCCGATTGGGGGCGGCCGGCTTACCTTGGGATGCCGCACCGCGATCCGTTGCGAAAGGTTGGACGCAACGATCCCTGTCCCTGCGGCAGCGGAAAGAAATTCAAGAAATGCTGCCTGACATCGGCTTCCGCCCCGCTGTCCGAAGACGCCCCTCCCTGGGAGGCTACCGCACCGTATATCCGGGATCGTTAGCCGCTCGTCGGCGGAAGATACTGCACTCAAAGCATCCTTCGCGCCGCCGCTATTCAGTTTCGAGGTCTTCCAGACGGACTCCGAGCCCTGCCCGCAGACTGTCACGCGCCTGCTCGATCCGCCGCAGGAATAGCGGATCGTTTTCGAGCCGACAGTCGAACCAATCCTCCTCAGATTGGCGCAATCGGCAGCCTATATCCCTTGACAAATCTTGGGATTAGGAACTGAATTGAATTCAGTTCAATATCTGGGTCTGATATGGGTGCGGCGGCAAAAATCGGAACGCGCGAAAGGCTTATCCGGGCCGCTCAGGAGGAACTGATCCAGGGCCACGGTCATCTTGAGATGCAGGCCGTTGCCAAGCGGGCCCAACTTTCTGTTGGGTTGGCCTACCATCATTTTGGGTCGAAAGCGGGCTTGATCGCCGCCGTAGTCGAAGGGTTCTACAGTCTTCTGGATGATGCCGCGTTCAACCGCGCAAACTTGAGCTCAGAATGCTGGGCCGACAGAGAAAAAGAGCGGATCTCCGCCTACATCGTATTTCACTACGAACACCCATTTGCTCCCCTTGTTATCGGCGCGTTGAGCCGCGCGCCCGAGGTGCTTGATGTCGAGACGGCTTTCACCAATCGGCAACTCGCGGCGGGTGCACGCATGCTTCAGGCGGCTCAGCGTGACGGCATCATTCCTGCGGACATTGATCCTCACCTAACGATTGCGCTGATGATAGGCGGGATCCGTCAAGCGTTGATTGGCGCACTCACGAGCGAACAGCGTCCTGATCCGGAGAAACTGACGAACGCAATATGGGCCTTCATGGCGGGCGCCCTGCGCCTGACGCGAGACCGTGAGCAAGAGCGCGACAAGATTACCTGATGCTCAATAACAGGAACCCAATTTAACAAGAAGGTCACTTTGCCTTGTCAAATCCACACGGTTTTCACACGCCACAATCCTCCTACTCCAAGGAAGAACTTCTCAAATCCAGCAATGGAGGTTATTTCGGCCCGGGCAACGCGCAGTTGCCTGCGCCGCCAATGTTGATGATGGATCGGATCACGGAGATCAGCATGGACGGCGGCGAATTCGGCAAAGGCCATATCACCGGTGAATTGGATATCACGCCGGCCCACTGGTTTTTTGATTGTCATTTTATCGGTGACCCCGTGATGCCGGGATGTCTGGGTCTGGATGCCATGTGGCAGATGGTCGGCTATTGGCTTGGCTGGTCGGGGTCACCGGGCAAGGGCCGCGCCCTCGGCGTTGGCGAGGTAAAGTTCAGGGGGCATATCACGCCAGACATCAGGCGCGTGCGTTATGAAGTTGATATGCATCAGGTACGGCGCGGCAAACTGGTTCTGGGCATCGCAAATGGCCGGGTGTTTGCCGATGATTCATGTGTCTATGTCGCCGAGGGCTTGAGAGTCGGCCTGGTGGCGCCCTGATCGCAACCCGGTGCATCTCGAACCATGGGTCGTTGCTCGACAATGCCAGCTGTTTTCTGCCGCTGGCGCGGCATCTTGGGCTGATCGAAGCGGATGACGGCCTAAAGCGGAAATTGGCCATCCCGGGGGCTACGAGTTCAATCGCCGGGGGCCCCAAAACCGGCCGTATTTCCTTGCTTCTCGCGAAAATACCGCTATATACCGCGCCATCTCACACGGAAGCATGGCTCAAAAGGCCGTCCGGTGGCAGCCGGGCCGAAAAGGCTCGTATGCTCACACGCTTCCGGAGGAACCAACCGGAGAATTGAACTATGGCGCTACCCGATTTCTCTATGCGTCAGCTGCTCGAAGCTGGCGTTCACTTTGGCCACCAATCGCACCGCTGGAATCCGAAGATGGCGGATTACATTTTCGGTGCCCGCAACAACATCCACATCATCGATCTCGCCCAGACCGTGCCGCTGCTGCATCGCGCGCTCCAGGCCGTCAGCGATACCGTCGCCAAGGGCGGCCGTATCCTGTTCGTCGGCACCAAGCGCCAGGCGCAGGACGGCGTGGCCGAAGCCGCCAAGCGCTCGGCACAATACTTCGTCAATTCGCGCTGGCTCGGCGGCACGCTGACCAACTGGAAGACCATTTCCGGCTCGATCAAGCGGCTGCGGCATCTCGAGGAAGTGCTCAATTCGGGCGACGCCAGCGCCTACACCAAGAAGGAGCGGCTGACGCTGCAGCGCGAGCGCGACAAGCTCGACCGTTCGCTCGGCGGCATCAAGGACATGGGCGGTCTGCCCGACATGATCTTCGTGATCGACACCAACAAGGAAGACATCGCGATCCAGGAAGCCCAGCGGCTCAACATTCCGGTCGCCGCGATCGTCGATACCAATTCGGACCCCAAGGGCATCACATACGTGGTCCCGGGCAATGACGACGCCGGCCGCGCCATTTCGCTGTATTGCGATCTGATCGCACGCGCCGTCATCGATGGTATCTCGCGCGCGCAGGGCGAGTCCGGGATCGATATCGGCGCCTCCGTGCAGCCGGTTCGCGAAGCGATTCCCGCGGCAACCCAGCCCACCGGCTTCCAGGGCCTCGCCGGGCCGCGCGGCACCGCCGACGACCTCAAGAAGCTTACCGGCGTGTCCGGCGCGATCGAGAAGAAGTTCAACGATCTCGGCATCTTCCATTACTGGCAGCTGGCCGAACTCGATCACGACACCGCGCACAAGATCGGCGAAGAGGTCGGACTTCCGTCCCGCGCCGATGGCTGGGTAGCCCAGGCCAAGGCGATGACCGCGGAAGCGGAATAACAACCTGAGGCGTGCGGCCGGAATTTCCCGGCCGCAAATTCGGTTTCAAATACGACATTCCCTGGTGGTGGACGGCGGCGAGGCGGCAACAGCTGCGCCGCGGCCGCCCTGACAGGCAAGAAGGACGTTCAACGATGGCAACGATTACAGCGGCGATGGTCAAGGACCTGCGCGAGACGACCGGCGTCGGCATGATGGACTGCAAGCAGGCGCTTGCCGAGAACGACGGCGACATGCAGGCGGCGATCGACTGGCTGCGCAAGAAGGGCCTGTCGAAGGCCGCCAAGAAGGCCGGCCGCGTCGCGGCGGAAGGCCTGATCGGCGCGCTGATCGCGGGGACCAAGGGCGTCGTGGTCGAGGTCAATTCCGAGACCGATTTCGTTGCGCGCAACGAGCAGTTCCAGGGTCTGGTCAAGATGATCGCCCAGGTCGCGCTCGAAGTCGGCGCCGACGTGGAAAAGATCAAGGCCGCGAAGGTCGGAAGCGTGACGGTCGAGACCGCGGTCTCGGACGCGATCGCGACCATCGGCGAAAACATGACGCTGCGCCGCGCGGCTTCGCTCGAAGTCGGCAAGGGCGTGGTGTCGAGCTATGTGCACAACGCCGTGGTCGAAGGCGCCGGCAAGATGGGCGTGATCGTGGCGCTGGAATCCACCGGCAAGACCGAGGAACTGGCCGCGCTCGGCCGTCAGCTCGCGATGCACGTTGCCGCCGCCAACCCGCAGGCGCTGGATCCGGCCGGGCTCGATCCCGCGGTCGTGAAGCGCGAGAAGGACGTGCTGGCCGACAAATACCGCCAGCAGGGCAAGCCCGAGAACGTGATCGAAAAGATCATCGAGTCCGGTTTGAAGACCTATTACAAGGAAGTCTGCCTGCTTGAGCAGGCCTTCATCCATGACAACGCCAAATCGGTCGCCCAGGCGGTCAAGGAATCCGAGGGCAAGATCGGCGCGCCTGTGAAGATCACGGGATTTGTGCGCTATGCTCTGGGCGAGGGAATCGACAAGCAGGAAACCGATTTCGCGGCCGAAGTCGCCGCCGCCAGCGGCAAGAAATAACGGCCGGAAGTGTTCCTTCCGGCGTGCTCGCGCCGGAGCGGCCGCGCTGGCCAGAGGAAAGCGACTAACAATGGCTGAGCCGGTCTATCGTCGGGTGGTGATCAAGCTTTCGGGCGAATATTTTGCCGGCGCGCATTCGTTCGGAATGGATCAGCCGACCATCGACCGGATCGCCGGCGACCTGATCGCCGCCAGGCAGCTTGGCGTCGAGGTCGCGGTCGTCGTCGGTGGCGGCAACATGGTGCGGGGCGTCGAAGTTTCCTCCCGCGGCGTATCCCGGCCGACCGGCGACACCATGGGCATGCTGGCTACCGTGATGAACTGCCTTGCGCTCGAAGCCGCGATCGAGCGGCGCGGGGCCCCGGCCAAGGCCCTGTCGGCCTTCGTGATGCCGCAGGTCTGCGAA